>NZ_JBFAGS010000014.1:31708-154304 GCF_040653835.1 Micromonospora sp. NPDC050980
CCGGGAGCCGGGAGCCGGGAGCCGGGAGCCGGGAGCCGGGAGCCGGGAGCCGGGAGCCGGGAGCCGGGAGCCGGGAGCCGGGAGCCGGGAGCCGGGAGCCGGGGCTTGGGGCGGGTGACGGCGGGTATTGAGCTGGGCGGGGTAGTCTCGCCGGTCGGCGCCTCCACCCTTGGCGCCGGCCGTTCAAGCCCCGCACCAGTGGGCACGGCATCACACCGGTTCGGAACCGCACAACGGGGACGACGGCGAGGAAAGTGCAGCCATGATCAGTGTTTTCGACCTTTTCAGCGTCGGTATCGGGCCGTCCAGCTCGCACACCGTCGGGCCGATGCGGGCCGCCCGTACCTTCGTGGGCGGTCTGAAGGCCGACGGGCAGCTCGCCGAGGTGGCCCGGGTGCAGGCGGAACTGTTCGGCTCGCTGGGCGCCACCGGGCACGGCCACGGCAGTGACCGCGCGGTGCTGCTCGGGTTGGAGGGCGAGGCGCCGGAGACGGTCGACACCGACTCGGTCGGGGAGCGGATCGCCCGGATCAGGGCCGAGCGGCGGCTCCGCCTGTTCGGCAGCCAGGAGATCGACTTCGATCCGGACCGGGATCTGGTGCTGCACCGCCGCCGCTCGTTGCCGTACCACCCGAACGGGATGACGTTCGCGGCCTACGACGCGGCCGGGCGCGAGGTGCGGACCCGCACCTACTACTCCGTCGGCGGCGGTTTCGTGGTGGACGAGGCGGCGGCCGGGGCGGACCGGATCAAGCCGGACAGCACCCGGGTGCGGCACCCCTTCCTCACCGGCGCGGAGCTGCTCCAGGTGACCACGGACAGCCGCCTGTCGATCAGCGAGGTGATGCTCGCCAACGAGTTGTCCTGGCGCAGCGAGGCGGACGTCCGGGCGGGGCTGCTGCACATCTGGCAGGTGATGCGGGAGTGCGTGGAGAACGGCTGCACCCGTGACGGCGTACTCCCGGGCGGGTTGAAGGTCCGCCGGCGCGCGGCCGAGCTGCGACGCGGCCTGGCGGCGGAGCACGGCGCGGACGACCCGCTGCGCGCGATGGACTGGGTGACGCTGTTCGCGCTCGCGGTGAACGAGGAGAACGCGGCCGGCGGTCGGGTGGTCACCGCGCCGACCAACGGCGCCGCCGGGATCATCCCGGCCGTGCTGCACTACTACACCCGGTTCGTACCGGGCGCCTCCGACGAGGGGGTGATCCGGTTCCTGCTGGCCGCCGGCGCGATCGGGGTGCTGTTCAAGGAGAACGCCTCCATCTCCGGAGCGGAGGTCGGCTGCCAGGGCGAGGTCGGCTCGGCGTGCTCGATGGCGGCGGCCGGGCTGGCGGAGGCGCTGGGCGGCACGCCGGCGCAGGTGGAGAACGCCGCCGAAATCGGCATGGAGCACAATCTGGGGCTCACCTGCGACCCGGTCGGCGGGCTGGTGCAGATTCCGTGCATCGAGCGCAACGCGGTGGCCAGCATCAAGGCGATCACGGCGGCCCGGCTGGCCCTGCGCGGCGACGGGGTGCACCATGTGTCGCTGGACAAGGTCATCAAGACGATGCGGGAGACCGGCGCGGACATGAAGGTCAAGTACAAGGAGACGGCGCGGGGCGGGCTCGCGGTCAACGTGATCGAGTGCTGACCTCGTTGGGGTGACCTTCCGGCGACGGCCGCCGCGCCGGCAGGAAAGCGGGCGACGATGCTCCGGTGACGTCCGGAGTCGCGGCGCTCTGGTCCGCCCGCACCTCGCTGCGCATCCTCATCCGGCGGGATCTCGCGGTGAAGTACCAGCAGTCGGTGCTGGGCTACCTCTGGTCGCTCATCGAACCCCTCGGCATGGGCCTGATCTACTGGTTCGTCTTCGGGGTGCTCTATTCCGGGGCGACCCGGCGGCACCTGGGGGAGGCGGCCGGCTCGTACCCGCTGTTCCTGATCACCGGCATCTTCGCCTGGATGTGGGCCAGTTCGGCGTTGACCGAGGCGGCCGGCGCGCTCACCGGACAGGCCCGGCTGATCACCACGATGAACCTGCCCCGGCCGATCTTCCCGATCGGCCGGGTCGCCGGCCGCTTCGCCGAGTATCTGGCCGGGCTGCCGATCCTGGCCGCCATCGCGGCGATCTACGCGGCCCAGGGGAAGATCCACCCGGGGTGGAGCCTGCTCGCCCTGCCGCTGGCCGTGGCCGTGCAGTTCGTGCTGCTGGTGGGTCTGGCGCTGCTGTTGTCGGCGGGCAACGTGCTGATGCGCGACATCGAGCGGATCATGCGGTTGGCGATCCGGCTGCTGTTCTACGCCACTCCGATCATCTATCCGTTCAACCTGGTCCGGGACTCGGCCATGCCGGGCTGGCTCAAGGTCGCCTACGAGCTGAACCCGCTGGTCGGGATCTTCCAGTTGCACCACGCGGTCTGGTATCCGGACGAGTTCCCGGACGCCCGGCTGCTCACGATCACCGTGGTGGGCAGCGTGCTGGTGCTGGCGCTCGGCTGGTGGGCGTTCCGCCGCCTGGAACCGGCCGTGCTGAAGGAACTCTGAGTGGCGCCGATCATCGAGGCGGACGGGCTGGGCATCCGGTTCGTCCGGAACCGGCGTCGCCAGTTGCGGCTGCGGGAGCTGATCGTGCACCGGGGCGCCCGTGACCCGGACGCCGGCCGGTTCTGGCCGCTGCGGGACCTGTCGTTCCGGATCGAGCCGGGCGAGACGGTAGGTGTGGTGGGGCGCAACGGCACCGGCAAGAGCACGCTGCTGCGGCTGATCGCCGGCGTGCTCATCCCGGACGAGGGCGTGATCCGGGTGCACGGCCGGGTGGCGCCGCTGCTGGAACTGTCCGCCGGGTTCTCCGGCGACCTGACCGGCCGGGAGAACCTGTATCTGGTCGGCGGGCTGCACGGGCTGTCCCCGGTTTACCTGCGCCGGCACTTCGACGAGATCGTCTCGTTCGCCGGTGAGCAGGTGGAACGCGCCATCGACACGTCGGTGCGGCACTACTCGTCGGGGATGAAGGTGCGGCTGGGGTTCGCGGTGATCGCGCACCTGCCGCACCCGGTGCTGTTGGTGGACGAGGTGACCGCGGTCGGGGACGCGGAGTTCCGCGCGAAGTGCTATGCGACCATCGAGCGACTTCTCGCGGAAGGGCGCACGCTGGTGCTGGTGTCACACAACGACAAGGACCTCACCCGGTTCTGCCGTCGGGGGCTCTACCTCGACGCCGGACGGTTGACCGTCGACGGGACGATCGACGAGGCACTGCGCGCCTACGCCGACGCGGCGCAGCGGTGACGCTCGCGATCGTGCTCGCCGCCGGGCCGGTGAGCGGGGCGGCCGACGGCGCACCGCAGCCGGTCGACCGGCTGGCCGCACAGTGGCGTGCGGCCGGGGCGGGCGACGTGCGAGTGGCCGCCGACCTGGGCGAGCTGGCCGACCTGGTGGCCGGCGCGACCGGCCCGGTGCTGGTCAGCGGCGTCGACCTGGTGGCGCACACGGCCGTACTCAGGCATCTCGCGACCAGCCCGGTCGGGCCGACGGTGGCGCTGGTGCTCACCGATCCGCCGGCCGCCGGGCAGGCGACGGTGCGGGAGGAGCGCGGCCAGGTGGTCGCGGTCGGCGACGCGGACGCGACGGGCGTGTTCGGCGGCGCGCTGCGGGTCGGCGCGGCCGACCTGCCGGCGCTCGCCGACGCCGCCCGCGCGGCAGCCGCTGTGGCGGGCGGGCCGCTGGGTGCGGTGGACCGGCTGGTGGCCGAACTCGCTGCCCGGGGGGCGCTGATCTTCGCCCATCGGGTACGCCTGCTGGTGGCGCACCGGGTCGACGACGCGGCCGGGCGGGCCGCCGCCGAGGCGGCGGTGGCCGGGGTCGACGAGGACCGGGCCGAGTTGCGGCTGTCGGTGAAGGAGCGGGACGACTTCTTCACCACGTTCTTCGTCAGCACCTGGTCGCCGCACGTCACGAAGGCGGCGGCCCGGATGGGGCTCGGCCCGAGCGGGGTCACCCTGCTCTCGGTGCTGCTCGCGGTGGCGGCGGCGGTGCTGTTCGGCGTCGGTGGCCGGCCCGCGCTGGTGGCCGGCGCGGTGCTGCTCTACCTGGGCTTCGTGCTGGACTGCGTGGACGGGCAGTTGGCCCGCTACACCCGGCACTTCAGCGCCTGGGGCGGCTGGCTGGACACGATGGCCGACCGGTTCAAGGAATACGTCGTCTACGCCGGCCTCGGTTTCGGGGCGACGCACGCCGGGTTCCGCTACGGCTGGGCGCTGGCGCTGGCCGCGATGACGTTGCAGACCGTGCGGCACATGACCGACACCTGGTACGGCGCGCTGCACGACGAGGCGGCCCGCCGGCCGAAGGTGGTGACCGGCGACGCGGGCGGGCTGGGCGGGAAGCTGAACGCGGCGTCGACGCGGGTGCAGGCGGACACCGGCTCGGTGTCGTACTGGCTGAAGCGGACCGTGGTGTTCCCGATCGGCGAGCGGTGGGCGTTGGTCGCGGTGGCCGCCGCGCTGTTCGGGCCGGTGGTGGCGCTCTGCGCGGTGCTGGTCTGGGGCACGTTGGCGTTCGCGTACACCGGGGCGTTGCGGACGCTGCGGGCGCGTTGGATGAAGGTGCCGGTGCTGACCACTGTCGACGCCGGCCTGCACCGCGACGACGGGCCGCTGGCCCGGACGCTGCCGATGACGCGCCGGCCGCTGGTGACGGCGCTGGTGGGCGCTGTCGCGGCGGCGGGGCTGCTGGGCTGGGCGCTGCTCGCGGTGCACGGCGGGCGCGATCTGCCCGGCTGGGGGGTGGTCCTCGCGGTGGTGTTCCTGCTGGGGGCGGCGCAGGGCGCGCGGGTCGCGCACGCCGGGGCGTTGGACTGGCTGGTGCCGGCCGTGTTGCGGGCCGCCGAGTATCTGTTCGCCATCGCGGTCGGGGTGGCCGGTCGGGCGCCCGCGTGGTTGATCTTCGCCTACGTGCTGGTGCTCACGCTGCACCACTACGACCTGACCGCCCGGCTGGAGAAGCGGCAGTCGGCCCCGCCGCTGCACGCCGCCACGCTGGGCTGGACGGGTCGCTCACTGTTGCTGGCAGCAGCGGCAACTGCCGGAACTGTGAGCTTCGCTCTGACTACACTAGGCGCGTACCTTTTGGTGGTTTTCGTCGCGAGCGTGGTCCTCGCCTGGGTGGTCCTGCCGGCCCGCGCCCGTGGGGGTGCCACCTCGCCGGGCTGACGGAGGGCGGGCCGGGATGACGCTGATCAGCTTCGTCGTGCCGGCCTACCGGGTGCAGGGCTACCTGCGGGAATGCCTGGACTCGATCCTCGACCAGCCGTTCGGTGACCTTGAGGTGATCGGGGTGGACGACGCCTCGCCGGACGCCTGCGGCGAGATTCTGGCCGAGTACGCGGCGCGCGACGGCCGGGTCCGCCCGGTCCGGCTCGCCGAGAACGTCGGGCTCGGCCCGGCCCGCAACCTCGGGCTGGACCGGGCCGTCGGCGAGTACGTGTGGTTCGTCGACGGGGACGACTGGCTGGTGCCCGGCTGCCTGCCGCACGTGGCCGACCGGCTCCGGGACAGCCGCCCGGACGTGCTGATCGTGGACCACGTGCGGGCGCACTGGAACGACGTCGCCACCCGCAGCGCCATGCGCGACGTGTTTCCCGATCCGCCCGGACCGGAGACGTTCGCCCTGCGGGACCGGCCGGAGACGGTGAAGCTGCTGCACACCGCCTGGAACCGGCTGGTCCGCCGGGAGTTCCTCCTCGATCGCGGGCTCCGCTTCGCCCCGGGCTGGTACGAGGACGTGTCGTTCAGCTATCCGGCGCTGATGGCGGCCGACCGGATCGGCGTCCTGGACCGGGTCTGCCTCAACTACCGGCAACGCCGCACCGGGGCGATCACCCGGACCCGGGGCGAGAAGCACTTCGAGGTCTTCGCCCAGTGGCACCGGGTGTTCCGGCTGATGGACCGGTGGGGCATGGCGGAGCTACGGCCGGTGATCTTCGAGCGGATGGTCTGGCACCACCTGACCGTGCTCGGCAACGACGCGCGGATCGCGCCGGAGCTGCGCGCGCCGTTCTTCGCCCAGATGCACGCCGACCACGTGCACTTCCGGCCGCCCGGCGGCTACCCGGTCCCGGTGGGCGCGGAGGGGCTCAAGCACCGGTTGGTGGCGGCCGGCCGGTGGCGGACGTTCTCCGCGTTGCGCGAGGTCCACCGGGCCCGGGACGTCACGCGGGAGACGGCCGGTCGGACCCGGCGGCGGGTGACGCCGGTGGTGCGGCGTACCGCCCGGCGGGCCCGGGACGCCGCCCTGCGCGAGTACTACCGGGCCGAGTTGCGGCGGCCGATCGACCCGACGCTGGCGGTCTACGCGGCCTACTGGTATCGCGGATACTCGTGCAACCCGGCGGCGATCTACGAGGCCGCCCGCCGGCTCGCCCCGCAGGTGCGCGGCGTCTGGATCGTCCGCCGCGACCGGGTGGCCACGCTGCCGCCGGGCGTCGAGTATGTCGTCGCCGGCACCCGCGAGTACCACCGGGTGCTGGCCCGGGCCCACTGGCTGGTCAACAACGTCAACTTCCCGGACTTCGTCCGTAAGCGGCAGGGCTCGGTGCACGTGCAGACCCATCACGGCACGCCGGTGAAGGTGATGGGGCTGGATCAGCAGCGTTACCCGGTGGGCGCGATGGGGATGAACTTCGCCGGCCTGCTGCGTCGGGTGGACCGCTGGGACTACAGCGTCACCTCGAACAGCTTCTCCACCCAGATGTGGGAGCGGGCCTACCCGGCCGACCACACCACGCTGGAGGTCGGCTACCCGCGCAACGACCGGCTGGCCCGGGCCACCGCCGAGGAGTGCCGCCGGGTCCGTGCCGGGCTGGGCATCGGGCCCGAGGAGTACGTGGTGCTCTACGCCCCGACCCACCGTGAGCACCTGCCCGGCTGGCGGCCCCCGTTCGACCCGGACCGGATGCGCGACGTGTTGGGCCCGGCCGGGCGGCTGCTGATGCGCAGTCACTACTTCCACGACCGGGAGCGGCGGCCACGCGGCCCGGCGGCGGGCGGGGTGCTGGACGTCAGCGGGTACGACCGGGTGGAGGATCTGTACCTGGCCGCGGACGTGCTGGTCACCGACTACTCGTCGGCGATGTTCGACTATGCCGTGCTGGACCGGCCGATCGTCGTCTACGCGCCGGACTGGGACGCGTACCGGGTCGCCCGCGGCGTCTACCTCGACCTGCTGGCCGAGCCACCGGGGGCGGTCGCGGTGGATTTCTCCGGCCTGCTCGACCTGTTCCGCTGCGGCGCGGTCGACGACGAGGCGGCCGGTCGGGCGCGGGCCGCGTTCCGGGCCCGCTTCTGCGCGCTCGACGACGGGCACGCCGCCGAACGGGTGGTCCGGCGGGTGTTCCTTGGTGAAACGCCCGGAAATGGTTACCGGCCGGTCACTTGACGGTGGAGTCCGGCGAATATCGCGTAATAGGACTGTCACGAGCCGAACATGGCACGTTTACCCGATGTGCGAATCCGATGATCCTGGTCACAGTCATTGCCGGGTCCGGGCGAGCGAGTGGGGGAGGTGACGGTGACCACCGTCGCGCTCAAGGATGTCACCAAGGTGTTCCAGGACGGAACGATCGCGGTGGACACCATCAATCTCGATGTGAACGACGGCGAGTTCATGGTGCTGCTGGGCCCGTCGGGCTGCGGCAAGTCCACGGTGCTGCGGATGGTGGCCGGGCTGGAGGATCCGACCTCCGGTGCGGTCATGCTCGGCGGTGAGTTGGCGAACGACCTGCCGCCGCGCGACCGGAAGATCGCCATGGTCTTCCAGGACTTCGCGCTCTATCCGCACATGACCGTGGGCGACAACATCGGTTTCCCGCTGCGTCTCTCCGGCATCGAGCCGGGGCCGCGCGGCGAGCGGATCCAGGACGTGGCGGGCGCGCTCGGGATCGGTGACGTGCTCGCGCGCAAGCCGAGCCAGCTCTCCGGCGGCCAGCGGCAGCGGGTGGCCATGGGGCGGGCGATAGTGCGCCGTCCCGGCCTGTTCCTGATGGACGAACCGTTGTCCAACCTGGACAGCGGGCTCCGCGCCGAGCTGCGGGCGGAGATCTCCGCGCTCACCCGCGAGCTGGGTGTCACCACCATCTACGTCACCCACGACCAGGCCGAGGCGCTCACCATGGCCGACCGGGTGGCGATCATGCGCAAGGGCGTGCTCCAGGACGTGGGCACTCCCACCCAGGTGTACGGGCGGCCGGCGACGCTCTACGTGGCCGCGTTCCTGGGCAGCCCCCGGATGAACCTGCTGGAGGCGTCCGTCTACGTGCACCTCGACCGCTACGTCGCCCTGAACCTCGGTGAGCAGGCGCTCTACCTGCCCTGGGACGACATCCGCAGCCGTGCCGTGGCGCACTACCACGGCGAGCGGATCGTGGTCGGGCTGCGCGCCGAGGCGCTGACCCCGGTCGCCCCGGACACCGCCGGTGACGTGCTGCACGGCCGGATCCGCTACCTGGAGCACCACGGCCACGAGTCGTTGGCCTTCCTCGACATCGGCGCCACCGCGATCGTGGTCGACGAGATGGGCACCCCGGTCGAGCGGGCCGCCCCCGGTCAGCGCAGCCTGCGCCGCTTCGGCCAGGTGATGCAGCGACTCACCGGCCGGGCCGGCTCGTCGGACGCGGCCGGTGAGCCGGCCCTGAACGGCAACGGTGGCGGCGGCAACCGCACCAGCGTGCTGCCGGACCCGGGCCGGCACCACCGCCGCCCGGCCGAGCTGGCGGTACGGCTGGCGCCCTACCCGCAGGTGTCCGCCGGGCACCCGCTCGCGGTGCAGGTGCGGATGGACGCGCTGCATTTCTTCGACGAGCGCGGCGACCGCATCGACGTCGGCTGGAGATGAAAGGAGGGGCCCCCTGTTAACGCATTCTGCATAGGAGGGGCCCCTTATTAACGCTCGTCGGGCGGTGACGCGGCCGGCGGCCGGCGGTACGGGCCCCAGGCGACGAAGCGGGTGAACATGTCGGTGGGCGACGGCGCGCCGGCCGGGTTGAGGCGGTAGAGGTCGCGCGTCGCCTCGTAGAGCAGCCCGCACAGGTAGATGGACAGGCTGACCGGGTTGTCCTCGTACTCGCTGCGGAGCAGCAGGCGCGACGTGGGGCAGGGCCACTGCTGGCCGCACGCTCGGCAGCACCACATCGGACGCAGCGGCGTGTGCGGCGCGGCGTGCGGCGGGTACGGACGCGGGCGGTCCGGCGCGGGCTGCCCCGGCGACTCGTGGCTCGGCACGGACGCTCCTCTCGTTGGCGGGTAACGGACGAATTCGGCTTCGCTGCGTGACAGTCTCGTCACCGCGTCGCTAGGGTCGGAAGGTGTTCCACCCCCACTTCCGGGCCGTCCGACCGGCCGTCTTCCGTGTGCAGCCGTGTGCAGAGGTGTGCAGATGATCCGTGTGCCGTTGTGGGAACTCTTCGCCGGCGAGCTGCGCCGGCTGCGCACCGAGGCCGGGCTGACGCAGGAGGCCCTGGCCGAGCGGGTGAGCTATTCCGCCTCGCTGGTGGCGGCCGTCGAGCAGTGCCGCCGCGCGCCGCGCGCCGAGTTCACCGAGCGCTGCGACGAGGTGGTGAACGGCGGTGGCCTGCTGGTCCGCATCCGCGACGCGCTGGTGCAGGAGGCGCTGATGCCGTGGTTCCGCGAGTGGGTGGGCATCGAGCAGGAGGCGTCCGCGCTGCGCAGCTTCCAGGCACTGGTGGTCCCCGGTCTGTTGCAGACCGAGGGGTACGCCCGCGCGCTCTACGAGGGTGCCGCCCAGTTCGTCGGCGAGGCGCTGGAGCAGCAGGTGGCCGCCCGACTCGCCCGGCAGTCGGTGCTGGACCGGCCCGCGCCGCCGCAGTTCGTGGCGGTGCTCGACCACTCGGTGCTGGCGCGGCCGGTCGGCGGACCGAAGGTGATGCGGGAGCAGTTGGCACACCTGGTCGAGATGGGCCGTCGGACCCGGGTGCACCTGCACCTGGTGCCGGAGACGGTCGGCGCCTACCCGGGGCTCAACGGCGCGTTCGTGCTCGCCACCCCGGCCGACGGCGACGACGTGGGCTATCTCGACAACCAACTGCACGGCTCCATCGTGGAGCGGACCGCGGACGTAAACTCGCTGCGGCAGACCTGGGAGTCCGTCCGCGCGGAGGCGATGCCGCACGGGGCGACCCTGGCGGCGATCTCGGAGGCGGCGAAACGATGGAGCTGACCGGCGCGACCTGGCGCACGAGCACCCGCAGCAGCGGCAACGGCGGCGACTGCGTCGAGGTGGCGGACAACCTGCCCGGCGTGGTCGGGGTCCGCGACAGCAAGGACCGGCAGGGGCCGGCGCTGACGTTCACGCCGGCGAGCTGGGCGGCGTTCGTGGCGTACACCAAGCGGGCCTGACGAGGCCCGCCCTGGTCGCGGCGGTGATGTCCGTCGATGCGGAGCGAGCCCGACTGTGTCGACGCGGCTGACGTCAGCAGGAGCCCAACCGGTCGATCGGCACGATCATCCCCGCGCTCACGGCCATGGGAAGCACGGAAAGCGCAAGCCACGGCCAAGGGTTCCGGACCTGGGTCCACCTTCCTGCCCAGGCGAGGGCGATGGACAGGAGCGCCGCCAGCAGCATCACCATGCTGAGCAGGAAAAGGAGGATCATCGCCTGGCGAAACGAATCAGCCGACTCGTTCGGACACGGTTCGGTGGGCGCGAGGAACGGCAGGAAACCGAGGCAGCCGAGCAGGGCGAGCAGCCCCGACGGGACCGTGATCACCACCGCTGCCGTCGTCGCCACCCGGGATCGCATTGCCCGGACGGTAGATGGCGAAGGTCTCGCAGGCGACACTACCAGGCAACGCTCCGGACCTCACCCGGCGTCCGCGGATCCCCGTCCCGGGGAGAACGGCCACTCCTCGAACATCCTGCATCGACCGTCCTCGGCGAATCGCATGATCCACAGATCGCGGTACTCCTGGTCGGCGGGGTCGCCGTAGCGCACCTGCACCCGCGCCACGGCGGTGCCGCCGTCGACCGCGACGACCTCCCCGGTCATCTCGAAGACCTCGTCGGGACCCTCGCGCTCGTTCTCCCACATGTCGGCGATGGCCGGTAGACCGACGACCGGTTCCCGGTACGGCCCCTGCCGGTAGCTCGCGTCAGGGGTGAAGATCCCGGCGAGCGCCGTCGTCCCCGGCTCTCTCCACGCCTGCTCGTACGCCGCCATCCAGCCGGCAACCTGCTTCCTGTCCATGGTCACCAGCCTGCCACCCGCAGAGCGCCTACGCCGGGTGTCAGGTGGGCTGACCGGTGGTCAGGTGCTCGTGGCACCGGTCGCCGGCGACGATTCCAGGTGGCTTGTTGGTTCACCCCGCCGGCTCGGCGAACCATCCGGTGGACGGTCGGGGCGGGGACGGCGTCTCGGCGGGCTCCACGAGCGGTTGCGGCGGCCACAGCAGTCGGCTGCGCTCGGCCGCGGCGTTGATGGCGGCACCGTCGAGGGTCGCCGTGGACTCCGGAATGCCGAAGGCAGGCCAGGCGATGACGACGGTCACCGGTTCGGCGGGCGGCAGCGGCGACACCCAGTAGGTCTGGTCGACACTGCGCTCGTCGCCGCTCCCGCCCTGCTGGACCAGCACCAACTGTCGGCTGTCCGTCGCGGCGGCCGGGTCCAACGTCGGCGTCTTCTGCACCGTGGAGGCGCGGCGGCCCCCGGGATATTCCAGACCGGGCAGGAGGCGCTCCGCCAGGGGAACCTCGACACCCGAGTTGACCAGCATGAACAGCCGGCCGCCGGCGAGGTCCGACCGAGCCTGGCGCAGGCGGACGGCCAGCGTGAAGCGGAAGCCGGTGGAGAACGCCTCGACCTGGGTCAGCCCGACCGCCACGTCGTCGGTCCGGCCGAGCAGGACCGTGACGCCCACCCCGGCCGGGAGCTCGTTCTCCGGTGGGGCCATCCGCCGGTGCCACTGTCGCACCTGCTCCGGCGTCAGCGGCTCCCCGGTCGATCCGCTCCGGTGACTGACCCACATGGTGCCGTCCTCCCTCGTGAGCTGGCCCGGACGCCGGACCCACCGGCCGGCGTGGACAGTCGACGACGTCTCGCTCCAGGTTGGCAGCCTGCTACCCGAGGAGCATCTATCATCGTCCGGTGCGACTGGCGCAGGTTAACGTCGCCCGTATGCGAGCCGGGCCGGATTCGCCGATGATGGCCGGGTTCATGGCGGCGGTCGACCCGGTCTACCGGATCGCCGAGGACACCCCCGGTTTCGTGTGGCGGTTGCGTGGCGCGGGCGGGCACCTGCCGACGTGCCGGGACGAGGTCCACGGGTGGCAGGTCGTCAACGTTTCGATCTGGAGTTCCTACGAGGCCCTGCACCAGTTCGTCTACCGCAGTCACCACGGCGGCCTGGTCCGCCGACGCGCCGAGTGGTTCCTGCCGACGCCGCAACCGAGCACCGCGCTGTGGTGGGTCACCGATGACGACCGGCCGGGGATGGACGAGTCCCGGGCCCGGCTGACCGTGCTGCGGCGCGAAGGTCCGTCGCCACGCGCGTTCTCCCTGCGTCGTCGGTTCGGCCCCGACGGCTCACCGGTCCGCCGGCGCTGACCGCTGGGCGCACCGGTGCGATGCCCGGCCGCCGGCGCAGCGGCGTCGATGTCGCGGTCACGTGTGGTGAGCAGTCCCTCGGAGGAGTTCGCATGTTCGACTCGATCCCCGACCTCGATCCGGAGCGGGCCTTCGACTGGCAGCGGCTCCGCGACCAGGTTTTGGTGCCGCTGCGCGCCGATCGGACGGCGCGCTACCAGCGCTACGACTGGGACACCGGGCGACTTGCCGACTGGACCGAGGTCGACCCGGGAGCCCCGGTCGTCGTGGAAGGCGTCTACTCCGCCCGGCCGGAGTTGAGCCCCTACTACCACCTGACCGTCTATGTCGACACGCCGCGTGAGATCTGCCTGCGCCGCATGCGGGCGCGCGGCGAGAACAGCGAGGAGTGGATCATGCGGTGGCGTGCCGCCGAGGACTTCTGCCTCCGCACCACCTGGCCCCAGAGCCGGGCCCGGATCCTCGTACGCGGCTACTGAGGCAGACGTACGCCGACCTCACGGCCGGCGGCGTAGCCCGCGGAGCACGCCGTGCCGGCGCAACGCCCAGGCGAGGCGTCGGGCGCTCGGATGCCGCACGAACAGCACCGCCGCGCGGCGGATCAGACCGAACCGGTCGTCGTTCATCTGGTCGTCGACCGCCCGCCAGATCAGCTCGCGCACGTCGGCGCGGTCGAGGGCCGCACGCACCTCGCGGCGTACCTCCGGGTCCTCCGTCGCCGCGGTGATGGCGGCGGCCCGACCCGGCCGGGCCGCGAGTGGTTCCACCGCCGCCGCGACGAGCGGCCGGCGTACCGCGTCCCGCTCCAACAGCAGCAGCACGGCTTCGCGGATCTCGACCGTGTCGAGGCCGGACCGCAGCAGGCCCAGCAGGCTGCGCTCGACCCCGCGATCGTGGTCCGGGTCGGAGAGCGTGGCCAGGAGCACCGTTATCTCGTCGAGGTCGATGAGGTGCCGTAGGCCGTCGCGGAACTCCGGCAACTCCCACGCCACCCGCAGGCCGGTGGCGAGGTTGCGATTCATGCGCCATCCGCTACCCGCAGGCGGCAGCCGGCGAAACCCGCTGGTCCGTCCCGGTCATGCCCATCGGCGTGTTCCGATCGGCGCAGCGGCCGAATGCGGTGAGCGAGGCGCCTACGCTACGGCTGGTCACTGGGCCCGGCCACCTTGGCGGCCTCGGCCGTGAGAGCGACCGGCATCTCCGGATAGGGGTCCCTGATCGGTGCACGTCCGGCACGGACCCTCTCCCGCACGTCCGCCAGCACGGGGCCGGCGATGTAGTGCCTTCCTCGCCGTTCGCCACGCGCTTCCAGTAGGCCCTGTTCGGCAAGGTTGGTGAGGTCGCGGGTCGCCGTCCTCTCCTCGACCTCAGCGAGTCTGACATATCCAGAACGGCGAACGCGGTACCCAAGGACCGCCTCGTAGAGCAGGCCGGTCACTCGCTCCGGGAGCCTGCTCTCGGCGACGATCGAATCAAGCTCCGACCAGATCGCGGAGGCCTCCCGGAACCGGCGGGCGACGGTCTGCGCCTGCATGTGATGGGCGCGCAGGTTGAAGGACACCCAGAAATGCGCCGATCCCTCGGGGTTCCAGTGCCCCCGGCCGGTGACTGCCAACACTCGGTAATAGTCCTCCGTGTTGCTGCCCAGCCACTCCTCGATGCTGGAGAAGGCAGGCTCGACGATGGCCCGTCGGGAGAGTACGAGGGTCTGAAGTGCGCGGGCCATCCGTCCGTTGCCGTCTCGGAACGGATGGATCATCACGAGGTTCAGGTGGGCCATGGCGGCCTTGACGAGCGGGGAGGCGGTGGTATCCGACCGGAGGTCCTCGGCCAACTCCTCCATGAGGTGCGGCACGTCGTCGGCGTCCGCGCCCTCGTACACCCGGCGGTCGGTCCGCTCGTCGTGCACGTAGATCGGCCCTCGGCGGTATTGGCCAGGGCTTTTCGCCAGGTCGTGCGAGAGCATCATGTAGTGCATGCTTCGGATCGTCGACGTCTCGAAGCTGAAGTAGGGGTCACCGGCGGTTTGCAGCACGTAACCCAGGGCCTGTCGATACCCCCGGATCTCGGCGAAGGTGCGATCATCGGCGCTCAGCGGCTCCTCGTCGTCCAGCGCGGCGGCTGCGTCGTCTTCGGCGACCACGTAGCCCTCGATGCTGTTGGAGCCAAGGATCGCCCGCGCCAACATGGTGCGCCGTAGCCCGCCGGTCCATCGGCGAGGGGTGCGCAGGACGTCGGCAAGCGTGCGGCGCATGTCGTGCACCTCGGCCAAGACGGTTCGGTCGTGAACGTCGAGTTCTGGGGTGGCAAAGATCATCGCGTGTCCTAATGTCTCTTAGTAGAGGACAAGTTTAGTAATTTTTCGCCCTGATGTCGCTTGGAAAGAGACATCAAGGTCCGCGTCCTTGCCGAATAAGTTACCGGCGAGTAGCGTTCGGGTATGTCCATCGACTCCCGGCAGGTGGCGGCCGGTCTCCTCGAAGCCGTGCCGTTCGCCCGTACCCTCGGCATCGAGGTCGTCGAGGTGGCGCCCGAGGCCGACGGCGGGGTCCGCGCCGTGGTCCGGCTCCCCGACGACCCGGCCCACCACAACCACGTCGGCGGCCCGCACGCCGGTGCCATGTTCACGCTGGGTGAGACCGCCTCCGGGGCGGTGGTCCTGGCCGCCTTCGGGTCGGTGCTCGACCGGGCCGTACCGCTGGCCGTGACCGCGACCATCGGCTACCGCAAGGTGGCGATGGGTCCGGTCCTGGCCACCGCGCGGCTCGCCCGCCCGCCCGCCGACGTGCTGGCCGAGCTGGACGCCGGGCAGCGCCCCGAGTTCGGCGTCGAGGTGGCGATCGGCACCGAGGATGGCGTCGTCACTTCGTCACTGACCGTCACCTGGACGCTGCGCCCGAACCGCTGACACCCGAATCGGGTTTGCCCGGTGACCCACCTGGATAGATTCAGGCAATGCTGGGCCTACCCGCACACGTGACCACGTGTCTCTTCGACCTGGACGGCGTCCTGACGCAGACGGCAAAGGTGCACAATGCCGCCTGGGCCGAGACGTTCGACGCGTTCCTGCGACGCCGGTCCGCCGAGACCGGCGAGCCGTTCCGCCCGTTCGACCCCGGCCCGGACTACAACCGTTACGTGGACGGGAAACCACGCGCCGACGGGGTGCGGTCGTTCCTGGCCTCACGCGGCATCACGCTGCCCGAAGGCACCCCCGACGACCCGCCGGACGCGGACACCGTCAACGGCGTCGGCAACCGCAAGAACGTCGTCCTGCTCCAGCGGATCGACCACGACGGGGTCGAGGTGTACGACGGCTCGGTGCGCTACCTGGAGGCCGCCACCTCGGCCGGGCTGCGTCGGGCGGTCGTCTCGGCCAGCGCCAACTGCGCCGCCGTGGTGCACGCCGCCGGGCTGGACCGCTGGCTTCAGGCGCGCGTCGACGGCGTCGTCGCCCGGCAACGCGGTCTCCAGGGCAAACCGCACCCGGACACGTTCCTGGAGGGCGCGCGGCTGCTCGGCGTCGAACCGGCGCAGGCCGCCGTCTTCGAGGACGCGCTCGCCGGGGTGGCCGCCGGCCGGGCCGGCGGCTTCGGATATGTGATCGGCGTCGACCGGGTCGGCCAGGCCGACGAGTTGCGCGCGCACGGCGCCGACGTGGTGGTCTCCGACCTCGACGAGTTGCTGACCACGGAGCCGGCCGCATGATCCGGGAACGCTCCTACCCGGTCGAGCCCTGGCAGATCCGCGAGGTGCAGCTCGACATGGACGTGCTGGCCCAGTCCGAGTCGGTCTTCGCGCTCTCCAACGGCCACATCGGGCTGCGCGGCAACCTCGACGAGGGCGAGCCGCACGGCCTGCCCGGCACCTACCTGAACTCGTTCTACGAGCTGCGCCCCCTGCCCTACGCCGAGGCCGGCTTCGGCTTCCCCGAGTCCGGGCAGACCATCGTCAACGTCACCAACGGCAAACTGATCCGGCTGCTCGTCGACGACGAACCACTCGACGTCCGCTACGGCGAACTGCTCGGCCACGAGCGTGTCCTCGACCTGCGCGCCGGCACGCTCCGGCGGGAGCTGCACTGGCGCTCCCCGGCCGGCCGCGAGGTCAAGGTGCGCAGCACCCGGCTGGTGTCGTTCACCCATCGCTCGGTGGCCGCGATCGACTACGAGGTGGAGGCGGTGGACGGTCCACTGCGGCTGATCCTCCAGTCCGAGTTGGTGGCCAACGAGTCGCTGCCGCCGCAGAGCCGCGACCCGCGGGTGGCCGCCGTCCTCGAATCGCCGTTGCAGGCGGAGGAGGAGCTGACCACCGACGACGGCGGCCTGCTCATCCACCGCACCAAGGTGAGCGGCCTGCGGGTGGCCGCCGCGATGGGCCACGACGTGCACGCCCCGGAACACACCACCATCGAGTCCGAGGGATACGAGGACTGGGTCCGCACCACCATCGGCTGCGTGCTCAAGCCCGGCGAGAAGCTGCGGGTGGTCAAGTACCTGACGTACGGCTGGTCCAGCCGCCGGTCGCTGCCGGCGCTGCGCGACCAGGTCGGCGCCGCGCTGTCCTCCGCCCGCCTCGACGGCTGGGACGGGCTGCGTCGCGCGCAGCGGGAATACCTGGACACGTTCTGGGACGCCGCCGACGTGCGCGTCGAGGGCGACCCGGAGGTGCAGCAGGCGGTCCGGTTCGGTCTCTTCCACGTGCTCCAGGCCGGTGCCCGCGCGGAACGGCGGCCGATCTCCGCCAAGGGCCTCACCGGCCCCGGGTACGACGGCCACGCGTTCTGGGACACCGAGATGTTCGTGCTGCCGGTGCTCACCTACACCCAGCCGGGTGCGGTGCGGGACGCGTTGCAGTGGCGCTACGACACCATGGCCCAGGCGCGGGAACGGGCCCGCACGTTGAATTTGCGGGGCGCGGCGTTCCCGTGGCGCACCATCGAAGGGCCCGAGTCGTCGGCGTACTGGCCGGCCGGGACCGCGGCGTTCCACATCGCCGCCGACGTCGCCGACGCGCTGCGCCGCTACGTGCTGGTCACCGGCGACGAGGCGCTGGAGAAGGAGATCGGGCTGGAGCTGCTGGTCGAGACCGCCCGGCTGTGGCGCTCCCTGGGCCACCACGACCGCGCCGGCCGGTTCCACATCGACGGGGTGACCGGCCCGGACGAGTACACCGCGGTGAAGGACGACAACGTCTACACCAACCTGATGGCGCAGCGGAACCTGCTCACCGCCGCCGACTGCGCGATGCGCTACCGCGACCAGGCGCTCGACCTCGGCGTCACCGAGGAGGAGGCGGCCGAGTGGCGGGACGCCGCGCAGGACATGCACGTCCCGTACGACTCGGAGATCGACGTGCACGAGCAGGTGGAGGGCTTCACCCGGTTGCAGGAGTGGGACTTCGAGCACACGCCGCCGGAGAAGTACCCGCTGCTGCTGCACTACCCGTACTTCGACCTGTATCGCAAGCAGGTGGTGAAGCAGTCCGACCTGGTGTTGGCCATGCACTGGCGGGGGGACGCGTTCAGCGCCGCCGAGAAGCTGCGCAACTTCACCTACTACGAGCGCCGCACCGTCCGTGACTCGTCGCTGAGCGCCTGCACCCAGGCGGTGCTCGCGGCCGAGGTGGGCTTCCCCGAGCTGGCCCACCGCTATCTGCGCGAGGCCGCGCTGATGGACCTGCACGACCTCAACGAGAACACCCGCGACGGCGTGCACATGGCGTCCCTGGCCGGCGCCTGGATCGCGCTGGTCGCCGGCTTCGGCGGGCTGCGCGACCACGACGGGACGCTGTCCTTCGCACCCCGGCTCTCCAGCCGGCTCAGTCGCCTGGAGTTCTCCTTGCAGTGGCGGTCGATGCGGCTGCGCGTCGACGTCCGGCCGCACCAGACGACCTACTCGCTGCGCAACGGCGGGCCGGACACCACGCTGGAGCTGCTGCACCACGGCGAGCCGGTGCGGGTGACCTGCGCCGAGCCGGTCACCGTGGCGGTGCCGCCGGCGCACCCGTCCGGGCCGCAGCCGGAGCAGCCGCCGGGCCGGGCGCCGCTGATGCACCTGCCCGA
Organism: Micromonospora sp. NPDC050980; assembly: GCF_040653835.1. Taxonomy (NCBI): domain Bacteria; kingdom Bacillati; phylum Actinomycetota; class Actinomycetes; order Micromonosporales; family Micromonosporaceae; genus Micromonospora; species Micromonospora sp. NPDC050980. The sequence goes on from NZ_JBFAGS010000014.1 coordinate 50,367, forward strand.
ACACGCCGGCTGAGGCCGCGCGGGTCCCACCCGCCGTGGGCGGGACCGCGCGGTGGCGTACCTCAGAACTGGCGTCCGTCGGACGGGCGTCCGCCCGCGTCGCGCGGCGCGACCGCCCGCGGGTCCTCGGGGGTACGCGCCGACGCGGCCTGGTCGGCCCACTCCGGCGAGCGTGCCAGTTCCTGTTCGCGACGCTCCTGGTCGGTGAGGTCCCGCTGCCGGGACCTGTCCTGTTTGGCCATCTTCAGATCCTCGCGATCGGTCGGGGTCCGTGGTCACCCCGCGCGTTCCCGCCCGGGCGGTGGCTCAACCGTCCAGGTGGCGGGCGAAGCTGGCCCGCAGGTGGTTCTTCGGCCGGGAACCGACGATCGAACCGACCACCTCGCCGTCGCGGAACACCAGCATGGTCGGCGCGGACATCACCCGGTGGGCTCGTGCGGTGGCCGGGTTCTCGTCGGTGTTCAGCGTGACGAAGCGCAGCGCGTCGCCGAACTCCTCGGCCAACTCGGCCAGGTGCTTCGACACCACCCGGCAGGGCGGGCACCACTCGGCCCAGAAGTCGACCACGACCGGCCGGTCGGCGGCCAGCACCTCGGCCGCGAACGTGGCGTCGGTGACCGGGCTCAGCCGGCCGGTCCGCGTGTCCTGAGACATGTTTCCTCCCGATGGGTGATCGCGCGGGCGAGCTGGTCGTGCAGCCGGCGGCGGACCGTGCCGAGCCGGTCGAGGTAGTCGTCCACCTCGGCGAGCTTGCGTCGCAGCACCGCCACCGAGTCGGGGCACACGTCGCCGGAGTCGTGCCCGGCGCGCAGGCAGGCGACGAACGGGCGGATGTCGTCCAGCCCGAAGCCGATCGCCAGCAGCGAGCGGATCTCGTGCACGACGCGCAGTTCCGCCTCGTCGTAGACCCGATAGCCGTTGGCGGACCGACCCGGCCGGACCAGCCCGTGGGTCTCGTAGTAGCGCAGTGTGCGGGTGCTCGTGCCGGCCCGCCGCGCCAACTCCCCGATCCGCATCCCCACCCCCACCCCTCGCCCCCGCCGGCTTCCGCGCCCCCGACGCTAGACCTTGCCGCCGACGTCAAGGCAACCCCAACCCCGCGTTGATCATGAAGTTGGCGGTGCCGGGGAGCGCTCTCCCGACGGTCAACTTCATGATCGACGACGTACGGGGTATGGCGGGGTCGGAGGTGGGGGAGCATGCGTGAGGTTTCGGTGCCGGTGGTGGAGGGCGGGCTGGTGGGGGACGTGTCCGTGCCGTCCGGCGCGCTGGGGGTGGTGCTGTTCGCCCACGGGAGCGGCAGCTCGCGGCACAGCCCGCGCAACGTGGCGGTGGCGCGGGCGCTCACCGCGCGCGGGCTGGGCACCATGCTCGTCGACCTGTTGACCGTCGACGAGGAGGTTCGCGACGAGGTCACCGCCGAGCTGCGCTTCGACATCGGGATGCTGGCCGAGCGGCTGGCCGGCATCGTCGACTGGATGACCGCCGATGCGGAGCTTGGTCGGTTGCCGATCGGCCTCTTCGGCGCCAGCACCGGCGCGGCCGCCGCCCTGGTCGCCGCCGCGACCCGGCCCGAGCGGGTGGGCGCGGTGGTCTCCCGGGGCGGGCGTCCGGACCTGGCCGGCAGCTCACTGACCGCGGTACGCGCACCGACGCTGCTGCTCGTCGGCGGCCTGGACGAGCAGGTGATCACGCTGAACGAGCAGGTCCGGGACGACCTGGGTGAGGTGGCCGAGCTGCGGATCGTGCCCGGCGCCACCCATCTCTTCGAGGAGCCGGGCACGCTGGAGCAGGTGGCCGACCAGGCCGGCACCTGGTTCGCCACCCACCTGCGCCAGCCCCACCCGGCCTGAGCCGTCGGCCGCGTACCGGCCGGTCAGCCGGTGGCGTCGGCGGGCCGTGCCGTTTCGGCGGCCCGGTGCCGCTGCACGGTGTCCAGCACCCGCCAGAGCACCGCGGCGATCGGCACCGAGACGAACGCGCCGGCCACGCCGGCCACCAGCGTGCCGGCGGTGACCACCACCAGGATGACCGCCGGGTGCAGCTGGACCTGGCGGCGCATCACCAGCGGCTCCAGCAGGTTGCCCTCGATCTGCTGCACGGCGATCACCGCGGCCAGCGTGAGCAGGGCGGTGGTCGGACCGTTGGCGGCCAGCGCGACGAGCACCGCCACCGTGCCCGCGACGGTGGCGCCGATGATCGGCACGAACCCACCGAGGAACGTGATCAGGGCGAGCGGCAGGGCCAGCGGGACGCGCAGCACCACAAGCGCCAATCCGATGCCGATGGCGTCGATCGCCGCGATGATCATCGTGCCCCGGCTGTACGCGCCGAGCGTCTGCCAGCCCGCCCGGCCCGCCGCGGCGGTCACCTCGCGACGCGGCCCGGTCAGCCGCCGCAGCACCCAGTGCCACATCGACCGCCCGTCCTTGAGCAGGAAGAACAGCAGCACCAGGCCGAGCAGCAGCGCGCCGGCCACCTCGGCGGCCTTGCGCGCGCCGGCCACCGGATCGGGGGCGCTGCCGCTGAGGCCCTGGCGGATCTGCTCGATCAGCCGGTCGAGCTGCTGGTCGCTGACCGGCAGGGTGGAGGTGACGAAATCGCGGCTGCGTTGCAGACCCTCGGTGAGCTGCTGGCTCAGCTCGCCGAACTGGCTCGCGGTGAGGTTCCAGACCAAGGCGCCGACACCGCCCAGGACGCCGAGCAGCAGCAGCACGGTGAGCAGCGCGGCGAGCGCGGCCGGCACCCGGAGCCGGCGCAACCGCACCAGCACCGGGTCGAGCAGCGCGGTGAGGAAGAGCGTGCCGGCCAGCGCCACGGCCAACGGGGCCAGCAGCACCGCCACCTCCCCGAGCAGCCAGAGCCCGGCCGCCACCACCAGCAGGCAGGCGCTCCAGGTCACCGCCGTCCGCACCGGCCAGGGCAGCCCGGCCCAGGTCTGCCGCGGCCCGGGCGGCGTCTCGGTGGCCCGGTCGTCGGGCCGCGCGGGTCGCGCCTGGCCCGAGTGCGCACTGTCCGGGCGCGACGAATCGCGCCGTCCCGGGTCAACTCGGTCCGGATCGGGCCTGTCAACGTCCACGTCGCCTCCTCGATCATGGGCGTTGGTACCCGACGCGGGTGAATCCGACACCAGGGACGGCAACGCCGTCCGGTGTTTGCGCCCCCGGCCTGAGGGAAGGCATTCAACGTACCGAAGGGAGATTGCGACATGAGTAACTTCATGGACAAGGCCAAGGACTTCGTCGACAAGCACGACGAGCAGGTCGACAAGGGTCTCGACAAGGCCGGCGACATGGCCGACCGGCGCACCGGCGGCAAGTACGACCAGCAGATCGACAAGGGCGTCGACATGGCGCAGCAGCGCACCGGTCAGGGCGACACCGCCCGCTGACCACCCCTCAGGTCCCGGGCCGCCCGGTGGTGGCCCGGGATCCTTGCTGTCCGGCGTGCCGCGTACGCCCGGCACACACGACGGCGGCCACGCCCCCGAGGGGAGCGTGGCCGCCGTGACGCCGGTGCGGTCAGGAGCTGTAGCCGCGACCGGCGATCCAGTTCGCCAGCTCGGTCACGGTCATCCAGTACGTCGGCTCGTCCGGCCGGGCCGGGTCGGCGATCAGCACCCGGTTCCCGTCGTCCTGGTAGCGCACCACGGTCAGGTAGTGGCCGGAGTAGTAGTGCTCCACCCCGTCGACGTCCCGGGCGCCGCCCAGGATGTTCGCCACCACCGGCCGGTCGGCGTCCACCGCGGCGCGGATGTCCACCCGCAGCCGCTCGACCTGCTCGCGGGTGGCCACCTCGTCGCGGATCTCGGTGGTCTTGTACTTGCCGCCGGTGTACTCGTTGAGCACCCGGGTGACGTCGATGGCCGAATCGGTGCCGCTCTCGGTGGTGCCGAGCTTCGCGGCCAACTCGTCCTGGCTGACGTCCTTGCCCTCGGCCGACAGCGCGATCCGGGTCGAGGCCGGCCCGCAGTAGAAGAAGTTCGGCTGCGCCTGGTATTCGTAGTCGGCGCTGCGCTCACCCTTGCCCTTGACCGGGGCCGGGGCGGCGTGGGCGGCCACCGCCGGGCCGGCGACGGCGCTGCCGGCAGCGGCCAGACCGGCGACGGAGAGCAGGCACCTACGGATGATCGGGTTCATGCGGGGCTCCGTTCGGGGGGCGACGCTCCTTGCGGGAGACGCGGCACCTTCAGTGGCGCTCGGCGTACGCCAGAGTGCAACGGCCCTGGTGGTGGCCCCATTCCGGCGGTGAGCGGGGCCACCGCCGAGCCGGACACACGGCTCAGTCGGGCAGGCTGCCCAGCAGACGGGTCACCGCGATCTCCAGCACCACCCGATCCGGATTCGGACGCGGGGGGCGGTAGCGGGCGGCGTACCGCCGCTCGGCCTCGGCCACCGACCCCGGGTCACGCCGCACCACCGCCCGGCCCTCCACGGTCAGCCACCAGCGGCCGTCGACCTGACACACCGCGACAGGTGTGCCGGCCGGCCCGGCGGCGGCCACGTGCCGGGCCTTGGCCGACCCGCCCGACGTGATCACGCGGGCCAGCCCGGCGTCCGGGTCGAAGGTCACCCCGACCGGCACCACGTGCGGGGTGCCGTCGGCGCGCAACGTGGTAAGCGTCGCGAGGTGCCGATCGGCGAAGAAGCGGGCGACCCGCCCGTCGTGCGGGTCCAACCGGTGATCGCCGGGCATGCCGTCTCCTCGCTCGCCACGTGACCGTCGAGCCGATGATCGGTCATCGACGCGGCCCACCACCGGGCGGGGCGGCGGGCAGCGACGTGGCCGGAGCGTCCCGGGTGGCCCGCTGCGCCGCCCGGTGCTTGGCGGCCAGCCGACCCAGGTAGAACAGCGCGCCGGCCAGCACCCCCATGTCGTCCAGGTAGATCGGATCGGGCAGCAGGTCCACCGGCAGGATCGTGTAGATCAACGCGCCGTAGAACGCGACCTTGCCGCCGGCCCCCAGCGCCCCGAGCATGCGGCGGGTGCGGACCACCCGGATCGCGAGCAGCACCGCCCCGACCAGCGTCGCCGCCGCGACGACGACGCCGAGGGCGACCAGCAACCAGGATTCACGGGACACGGCACCACGCTAGTCGAGCCGGGCCATCGCCGCCGGACGATCAGTAGGCCGCTACGGCGGCCCGCCCCCGCGCCACCGGAGCCAACTCGCGGGTGATCTCCGCGGCCGGCGTCGCGGTCGGCAGCTCGCGGGTGCTCTCCGGGCCGGCGAAGCCCACGATGGCGAGCGCCGCCGGCGGCTCGGCCACCGGGTGCAGCGCCGCGAACGCCTCCTCGCGCAGGCTCCGCGCCGCCGCCGCGGCCGTCTCGGCGGCCCGCCACGCCGCCTGCTCCCGTTCCGAGGCGGCGTGCTGCCGGGCGCGCAGGTTGTCCCGCACCAGCCGGCGCAGCAACAGCTCCTGCTCCACCGGGTGCCGGCTCGGGTCCCAGCCGCGCCCGCCGAGGATGTCACTGAGCTGCCGCACGGTGATCTCCTTGCGCCACTGGGCGTCCAGCGCCGCCCGGTGCAACCAACGCTCCCGGTCGGCGTACTCGGCGGGCGTGCGGGCGGTCCGGGGCAGCGGCAGCGCCGCGGCGGCGGCCAGCCGCCGGACGTCCTCCTCCGCCGTCTGGTAGGCCAGCCAGGCCCGCTCGGCCTCGTCCTGGGCGGCCGACCAGTCGGCCCGGCTCCGCTCGGCGGTCACCGCGGCGCGGGACGCGGCCACGGCGACCTCGTCGGCGTACCGGCTGCGCTCGCGGGACTGCTCGGCCAGATCGATGCCGCCCGGTCGGGCGGCCTCGCTGATCCGTTCGCCGAACACCGAACGGAACCGGGCCGGGCGGATCACGAGCGCGGCGACCACGACCGCGGCCAGGGCGAGCAGGGCCAGCCAGATCACGGCGGCGGCGGGAACGTCCGGCAGGACGGTGGAGAAGACGGTCTGCATCACGAACACCTCGTGGTGAAGCGGTTGTCGAGCAACGAAAGGAGGGCCCGGTGGCGGGCGGTGGGCGCGGGGCGCGACGGGACACCTGGCGGGCGACGGCATCGGGGCCGCGCCCGGGGCGTACCGGAAAGGTGCCCGTCAGGCGCGCGGCGGCCCGCGACGGGCGATGGTCGCCCGGAACTGGTCCGCGACGACGACCTCGACGCCGGGGACCGGGTCGACTGCGGCGGCGGCGGCGGTGGCCGGGCCGGTGCTGGCCGGCGGCGCGGCGGGTGTCACGGACGGCGCGGCGACCGCTGCCCGGATGGTGCCGGTCACCCGGACCGGCGCGGTGTGCGTGCCCCCGGCGCCGGCCGTCGCGAACGCGGGGCCGACGTCGACGGTCGCGACCGCCGCTGCGGGGCGCGTCGCCGTCGAAGCGGCGTCGGCGGTGGTGGCGGCGTCGGCGGAAGTGGCGGCCAAGCCCTGCAGGCCCGCGACCAACGCCAGGGTGGTCACGGCCGTGCGGGCGATCCGGCGCAGCATCGCCGTCCAGGCGGACGGGGCGAACGCTACGGGCAGCACCACATCAACCTATCGGTCGACACCCAATCGTGCAGCTCGACGATCTTGCCGGTTACGTGAGCCGCCCCACGGATCGCTGTGGACGGACGCCCTCGGTCGCGCGCCGTCCGGCCGAACCGGGTCAGTTGCCGCGGCCTCGCGCCGGCCGGGCCGCCAGCCGCGCCGCCGTCCGCGTACCAGGATCGGCCGTAGCGTCAGCAGGACGCCGGCCAGCAGCGCGCCGACGGCGGCGACCCAGATCGCGACCGTGCGCTGCCGGGCCAGCGGGTCGGGGCGCGGCGCGGGAGCCGGCATCGCGCCCAGTGGCGGATCCGTCCGCGTGCCCAGCAACCCGGTGACCGCCCGGTAGGGGTTGACCATCCCGTACCCGACCTGCGCGTTGTGCCCGTCGGGCGGGTTGTCGGCGGTGCGGGTCAGCCGGTAGGCCACCTCCTGCGGGCTGATGGCCGGGTGCGCCGCCCGCACCAGCGCCGCGACGCCCGAGACGTACGCGGTGGCGAAGCTCGTCCCGCCCTGTTCGTCGATGCCGGGGCGGGCGCTCGGTCACGGCTCGGGCGTGGCGTCCCGGACCGGCTCGACGGCGAAGAGGTCGAGCAGCGCACCGACCTGCTGGTCGGCCTCCGCCGGGTGCCGGAACCGACCGCTGGGGTTGATCGTGTATTCGTTGCGGCGGCCCACCCGGGTGCGGTGGAGGTAGCCGCCGGCCTCCAGGTCGGCGACGATGGCCTGGGCCGCCCGCTCGGTGACGCCCACCTCGTCGGCCACGTCCCGCAGGCGCGCGGTGGGGTTGCGCGCGATGGCCAGCAGCACGTGGCCGTGGTTGGTGAGGAAGGTCCAGTTGCGGCGGCTTCCGTCCTCCCCTGATGTGGTCGCCATGGTGGTCATCGTATGGCTTTCCCGGTCCGCGCTCCGAGTCGACGCGAGCGGGGACGATGACGTATGAAATGCGTATCACGAAATCTTGACGAGCCTTCGGCCGCGTGTGACGGTGGGTCGCGAGGCCGACACGGCGGCCGGCCTGGTCGTTCCCCGCGAGGACGAGGTGAGCAGCGATGACCCCGAGCACCCCCGATGAGGCTCTTGCCGAGCTGCGGTCCGGTAACAACCGGTTCGTCACCGGCGTGCCGCAGCACCCGAACCAGGACGCCGGGCGGCGGACGGCGGTCGCCGACGGGCAGCACCCGTTCGCGGTGATCGTCGGCTGCTCCGACTCCCGGCTCGCCGCCGAGATCATCTTCGACCGGGGCCTCGGTGACCTTTTCGTGGTGCGCACCGCCGGGCACACCGCCGGCCCCGAGGTGCTCGGCAGCGTGGAGTACGCGGTCACCGTGCTCGGCACGCCGCTCGTGGTGGTGCTCGGCCACGACTCGTGCGGCGCGGTCCAGGCGGCGCGCGAGGCGGTCCGCACCGGGTCCGCCCCGGCCGGACACCTGGGCTCGGTCGTGGACGCCGTCTCACCGAGCCTGCTCCGCGCCGCCCGGCAGGGCGTCGAGGACCTCGACGGCATCATCGACGTCCACATCGCGCAGACGGTGGAGACCCTGACGGCCCGCTCGACGGTGCTCGCCGAGCGGGTGGCCGGCGGGACGTGCGCGGTGGTCGGCATGTCGTACCGGCTCAGCGGCGGCGAGGTGCGAACGGTGGCCAAGTCGCCGGCCCCGCTGCCCGCGCCGGCCGCGCCGGCGGACCCGGCGCTCGCCGGCTGAGTCGCGCCCGGACACGGAGAAGGGGCCGCCCGAGGGCGGCCCCTTACGGTCGTGCCCACCGGATCAGAGCAGCGACATGTGCACGTGGTCGGTGTGGTTGGACGGCCCGCTGTAGGAACTCCAACCGGTCGCCGGGAACCAGATCTGCCGGTTCCAGATCACGTAGTAGATGCCCAGCCGGTCCGCGTTGCGGATGAGGAAGGCGGCCACCTCGTTGCCGTACCTGCGGGTGTCGTTGTTGTGCCACGGCGCGAAGCCGCTGTTCTGCAGGGACCAGTCGCAGGCCCGGCCCTTGGGGTGCTCCCACGGCCCGCCCGGTCGGTAACAGCCCACGAAGCGGTCGAAGCCGGTGCGCTTGACCTCCTTGTACGCGTGCAGCGTGCGCGGCGTGACACAGCCGGAGGTGGTCGGGTCGTTCTCGCTGCACGACTCAGACTTCCAACCACCGTCGGCGGTGCGGCCCGGGCCGATCCTGGCGACCGCCGAGGTGGCCGAGACCAGACCACCGGTGAAGCCCAGCCCGCCGACCAGCTTCAGCTCCTTCTGCGCCGCCGCCCTCTCGCGGGCCATCGCGTTGGTCTGCTTCTCCTGCTCGCGCACCTCGGCGTCGGCCGCGATCTTGGCCTGCTCGGCGCGGTTCCGGGCGGCGTTGATGGCGGCGAGCCGCTGCGCGTTGAAGAGGTTGAGCTCGTCCAGGGCGCTGACGCGCTTGACGAAGGAGTCGGGCGACCTGCTCTCCAACAGCATCGCCATCGCGCCCATCCGACCGGTCCGGTAGGACTGCGCGGCGATCTGGTTGACCTGCGGGCTGAGCGCCGCCAGTTCGGCCTCCGCCGCCGCCTTCTCGGCGGCCAGCCGCTTCTGGCGCTCCTCCGACTTCGCGAGCTTCGCCTTGGCCTGGAGGTAGTTCCGGTTGGCGGAGTCGATCGCCTCGGTGATGAGCGGTGGTTCGTCGTCCTCCGCGTGCCCCGAGGGCTTGGGGGCGGCGTTGTGCGGGGCGGCCGTCGCCGGGGTCGGCCCGACCAGCACGGCGAACGCGGCGAGCACGGACACCACGGGTGTCGACCAGCGGCGCAGGGGTGCCGTCACAGTGTTCCCTTCCGTCGACCGCCGACCGGGTTAGCTGACGGGTTCGGGACGGAAGCGGCCCCTACCGCTCGCGCGGATTCACCCCATGTACCTGGTTCCCCGGCTCGCCCGAAGGCGATTGGGCGGCGGCACCGCAGGCGCCGGTGCGCGCCTTCGGCGGTGACCGGGGGCGAGGTTACCCGAGATCCCGACCGGGGATCTACGTCCGGAAGCCGACCAATCGCGAGAATTCACCGTTGCCCAGCGTGAGCAGCATCGCGTTTTGCGTCGGCCGTCACGCTGCGGAGTGTCACCATGCGGCCTGCGTACTTCTGGAGTCGTCGGGCCGCGACCCGCCGAGCGCCTCCAGCGCCTCGTCCCGCCTCCGGGGCGGCGGGGGTGCCGGCGGCGGGGCGGTGTCCGGTGCGTGCCGGCCGGCGGTGGTGACGACCGCGGCCAGCGCGGTGGTCAGCGGCACGGCGGCGATCAGGCCGAGCGTGGCCACCGCGCTGCGGACGATCTCCTGGGCGAGGAACTCGCTGGTGAGCAGCTCGCCCACCGGGCGGGAGTCGGCGACCAGCAGGAGCAGCAGCGGCAGCGAGGCGCCGGCGTACGCCAGCACGATGGTGTTCACGGTGGACGCGATGTGCGCGCGGCCGACCCGGGTGGCCGCGCGGTAGAGCTGCCGCCGGGACAGCCCCGGGTTGGCGCGCGCCAGCTCGGTGACGGTCGCCGACTGGGTGACCGTCACGTCGTCCAGCACGCCCAGCGAGCCGATGATGATGCCGGCCAGCAGCAGCCCGTGCAGGTCCACGTCGCCCTGGAACATGGACAGTGTGGTGGCGTCCTCGCTGCCGAAGCCGGTCAGGTGGGTGGCGGCGGTGGCCAGCGTGCCGAGCACACCGGTGACCACCAGGCTGCCGAGCGTGCCGAGCACCGCCACCGAGGTCTGGGCGGTGATCCCGTGGGTCAGGTAGAGCACCACGAACATGATCAGCGCGGCGCCGACGATCGCCACCGGCAGCGGCGATCGCCCGGCGGAGATCCCGGGCAGTACGAAGCCGAGCAGGATGGCGAAGCTGGCCACCAGCCCGCCGAGCGCGGCCAGCCCGCGCCAGCGGCCGAACGCCACGATCGCGGCGGCGAAGAGCGCCACCAACCAGATCAGCGGCGTGCCGCGCTGGTGCTCGGCGATGTTGTAGGTCTTCACCGTGCGGTCGGCCGGGTCGGTCAGCTCGACCAGGATCACCTCGTCGCCGACCTCGATCCGCGGCGCGCCGGGCCCCGCCGGGATCGGCGTCTCGACCAGCCGGCCCGCGTCCGGGCCCTGCTCGGCGGCGACGGTGACGGTGCCGCACGGGCCGTCGCCGCCGGCCGGCGCCTCCGGGGTCGGTGGGCAGGGTTCGGTCACCACCCGGGTCACCGTGCCGTGGTGGCGCGGCACGTTCTCACCGGCCGCCGGCTCCGGCCCCTGCCTGGGCCAGAGCACCAGCGCCGCGATCACGGTGAGCACGAAGAGCGGCACCACGGTCGCCAGGAGCAGGCGACGCACGCGCGGCGGCGCGGGGGCGGGTCGGGTGTGGTCGGCGCCCACGGCGTCTCCCAACTGTCACGGCGGGTGGTCGGGTGGGTCAGCCGCGCTTCATCAGGCGGCCGACGGCGGCCATCATCTCGGTGGCCATCTCGTCGGCTCGGCCCTCGGCCGCGCCCTCGTGCATGCAGTGCCGGGCGTGGCCGTCGAGCAGGCCCAGGGCGACCTTGTCCAGTGCGGCCTGGATGGCCGAGATCTGGGTCAGCACGTCGATGCAGTAACGGTCGTCCTCGACCATTTTCTCGATGCCCCGCACCTGGCCCTCGACGCGACGGAGCCGGGCGAGGAGCTGGTCCTTGCTGGCGGTGTAGCCCCGGGTCGGGGTGGACGGCGCGGTCATGCGCCGAGGATAGCGTACCCCTCGGGGGTATGGTAGCGTACGGCTTGTACCCCCTAGGGGTATCAGATCGGAGGGCGAGATGGACACCACCTACCAGGTGAACGGCATGACCTGCGGCCACTGCGTCAACGCGGTAAGCGCCGAGCTGACCGCGCTGCCGGGCGTCACCGACGTCCAGGTCGACCTGGTCACCGGCCGGGTCACCGTCACCAGCCAGGACCCACTGGACACCGGCGCGGTCCGCGCCGCCGTCGACGAGGCCGGCTACGACCTCGTCGGGGCGTGACCGGCAAACGGTCCGCCGAAACCGACCACGACACCGGCCACGCGACCGGCGACCCGAGCGGGGAGGTACCGCGATGACCACCACGGGCAAGGCGCTGCCCACCGCGCCGAACCTGATCGAGCTGACGATCGGCGGAATGACCTGCGCGTCCTGCGCGGCCCGGATCGAGAAGAAGCTCAACCGGCTGGACGGCGTCGAGGCGACGGTGAACTACGCCACCGAGAAGGCCACCGTCCGCTACGTCGACGAGGTCGCGCCGGACGACCTGATCGCCACCGTGGAGAAGACCGGCTACACGGCCGTGGTGCCGCCGCCCGCACGGAGCCGGGAGGCCGAGACCGGCGAACCGGTGGACGAGCTGCGCGGCGCGCGTACCCGGTTGTGGGTCTCCGCCGTGCTGACCCTGCCGGTGGTCGTGCTGGCCATGGTGCCGGCCTGGCAGTTCGACTACTGGCAGTGGGCCTCGCTCACCCTGGCCGCGCCGGTGGTGGTCTGGGGTGGGTTGCCCTTCCACCGGGCCGCGCTGGTCAACCTGCGCCACGGCGCGGCGACCATGGACACTCTGGTCTCGCTCGGCACGCTGGCCGCGTTCGGGTGGTCGCTCTGGGCGCTCTTCCTCGGCGACGCCGGGATGCCGGGGATGACGCACCCGTTTCGCTTCGACATCACCCGGAGCGACGGTGCCGGCAACATCTATCTGGAAGCCGCCGCCGGGGTGACGGTCTTCATCCTGGCCGGGCGCTACTTCGAGGCCCGCGCCAAGCGCACCGCCGGCTCCGCCCTGCGTGCCCTGCTCGAACTGGGCGCGAAGGACGTGGCGGTGCGGCGCGGCGGGCAGGAGGTGCGGATCCCGGTCGACCAGCTCGCGGTCGGCGACCGGTTCGTGGTCCGGCCGGGGGAGAAGATCGCCGCCGACGGCGTGGTCGAGGAGGGCACCTCGGCGGTCGACGCCAGCATGCTCACCGGCGAGTCGGTGCCGGTCGAGGTGCGGCCGGGAGGCACGGTGGTGGGCGCCACCGTCAACGCGGGCGGCCGGCTCGTGGTCCGGGCCACCCGAATCGGCGGGGACACCCAGCTCGCCCAGATGGCCCGGCTGGTGGAGCAGGCGCAGGCCGGCAAGGCTGCGGTGCAGCGGCTCGCCGACCGGATCTCCGGCGTCTTCGTGCCGATCGTGATCGTGCTGGCCCTCGCCACGCTCGGCTGGTGGCTCGGTTCCGGCGCCGGGCCGACCGCCGCGTTCACCGCCGCCGTCGCCGTCCTGATCATCGCCTGCCCGTGCGCGCTGGGCCTGGCCACGCCGACCGCGCTGCTGGTAGGCACCGGGCGCGGCGCGCAGCTCGGCCTGCTGATCAAGGGACCGGAGGTGCTGGAGTCCACCCGCCGGGTGGACACCGTGGTGCTGGACAAGACCGGCACGGTCACCACCGGCCGGATGGCGCTGGCCGAGGTGCTGCCCGCGACCGGTGAGGACGCCGACGAGCTGCTCCGGCTGGCCGGCGCGCTGGAGGCGGCCTCCGAGCACCCGATCGCGCGGGCGGTCGCCGAGGGCGCGGCCGAGGCCGGTCCGCCGCCCGCCGTCGGCGACTTCGCGAACGCCGAGGGGCTCGGCGTGACCGGCACGGTCGACGGCCGGAGCGTGGTGGTCGGGCGGCTCCGACTGCTGCGGGAGCGCGGTCTCGACGTACCCGAGGAGGTCGTGCAGGCCGCGACCGGCGCGGAGGCGACCGGCCGCACGGCGGTCCTGGTCGGCTGGGACGGCCGGGCCCGCGGGGTGCTCGCGGTGGCCGACGCGGTGAAGTCGACCAGCCGGGCGGCGGTCGACCGGCTGCGCGGCCTGGGGCTCACCCCGGTGCTGCTCACCGGTGACAACGCGACAGTGGCGAAGGCGGTGGCCGCCGAGGTGGGCATCGACCAGGTGATCGTGGAGGTGCTGCCGGCGGACAAGGTGGCGGTGGTCGAGCGGCTCCAACGCGAGGGCCGGGTGGTGGCCATGGTCGGCGACGGGGTCAACGACGCCGCCGCGCTGGCCCGCGCCGACCTCGGGCTGGCCATGGGCACCGGCACCGACGTGGCGATCGAGGCCGCCGACCTGACCCTGGTCCGGGGGGACCTGCTGGCCGCGGCGGACGCCATCCGGCTCTCCCGCCGCACCCTGGCGATCATCAAGGGCAACCTGTTCTGGGCGTTCGCCTACAACGTGGCCGCGCTGCCGCTGGCCGCCGCCGGGCTGCTCAACCCGATGCTCGCCGGCGCGGCGATGGCCTTCTCGTCGGTCTTCGTGGTGGCGAACAGCCTCCGGCTGCGACGGTTCCGCCCGATCGGGTGAGCCTGGATTGGGTCGACGGCCGCCGGGGTAACCAGTTGTCGTCACGCAACTGCCGAGTTGGAGGTTCCCATGGGTCTCGACGACAAGATCGACAACACGTCCCAGGACACCGCGGGCAAGGTCAAGGAGGGCATCGGCCGGGCGACCGACGACGAGCGCCTCGAGGCCGAGGGCCGCAACGACCAGGCCGGCGCCAAGCTCAAGCAGGCCGGCGAGAAGATCAAGGACGCCTTCAAGAGCTGACGTACGACGCGCACCATCCACCGGGCCGGCCTTCGGGCCGGCCCGGCGTGCGTCAAGCGGCCAGGCGCGCGCCGCGTACCTCCAGGTAACGCCGCTCGGGCAGGCTGGTGGTGGCCCGCGCGGCGGCCAGGTGGGCCGACCGGGCGCTGAGCGGCAGCGCCGAATGGCAGCAGAGGAACAGCAGCGGTTCGCGCACTACGCGTCGATCACCTTGCAGAGTCGGTGACCTGAACGCCCGCCGGACGAGGCGGGCTGAGTTCAGCGGGCCCCGCGCAGTGGCCGGCGGGCTGGGGTGGGGGAGTGCAGGGAGGCTTGGTCGGCGGCGGTGGTGCCGGAGGTCCAGCCCTCCGAGTACCGCACCTGGAGCCGGTGCCGGGTGGTGCCGGGAAAAAGCTGGTCGGCGCGTTCCCGGACGGCGTCCGAGCGGGCCGCGAGCACCGGCAACAACCGGTCGTCGGCGTGCTCCTCGGCCGCCGCCGTGCTGGCCGCCCGCAGCCGCTCGCCGATCCGCAACGCGAACGCGTTGAGGAACGACTCGTCGTAGCCCTTGGTGCGCCGCCCGCTGCCCTTGCCGCGCCCGGCCCGGCCGTGCAGCATCGCGGCGGTGGCCTGCACCAGCAGCGACGTGTGCAGCAGCTCCACCGCGGCCAAGTCGGCCGGGAAACCGAGCACGGTGGCGAAGCCCAGGTCGTCGGACCACACCGACTCGCACCGGTTGGCCGCCGCCACCTCCTGGATCAGCAGCGCCTTCGCCGCCGCGTAGGGGGCGTCGGTGCCCAGGCGCATCCCGCCGGGGCGGTCGAGGCGTTCCGCGGCGGCGTCGAGCAGCGCCGCGTCGATGCTGTGCCGGGCCATCAGCTCCTGCGCCTTGGCGGTGAACGCCTCCGCCTCGGCCGGGTAGCCGGTCGACTCCGCCTTGGCCAGCAGCGCGCGTACCCGGTCGAGCATCCGGGAGCCGGTGGCCGCGACGGCGGCGAGTGGCACGGCGGCGGCTCCCGGTGGCGGGCGGAGCAGCGCGATCGGGGGCAACCCCTCGACCAGGACGAGCGCGTCGACCGCGTCGCGCAGCGCGGTGATCCGGTCGCCGTCGGCGCGGCGGTCCAGCCAACCCGCGTCGGCGTCCCAGCGGGCGCCCAGCTCGGCGAGCTGCTCGTCGAACCAGGCCGGCACCCGGCCGGGCAACGTGCGCCGCTGGGCGGCCGACGTGTCGCGCAGCAGCCGGGCGCCGCGCGGGGTGAGCCGCCGGGTGGCGAGCCGGTCCAGGTCGACAGGTTGCCAGCCGCGCGGCCACAGCCGGCCCAGCGTGCGGCACAGGCGGGTGAGGAGCGCCGCGTCCACCGCCGCGCCGTCGGCCACCACCAGCGCGTCGAGGGCCCGCTCGGCGGCGCGTACGTCGGTGCCGCGCGCCGCCACGAGGGCGTCGTCGAGCAGCGGCTCGGCTGAGGACACGGGGGACTCCCTGGACTCCGACAGGCGGCAGGTCGCCCACCCCGCACATGACGGTACCCGGCCCGCCGGTTCAACCGACCGGCCCCGACACCCGTACTCTCCTGCGGGGCGCGGGCGGGCGACGGACGGAGAGCGACGTGGGCGGGCGGGACCGGGGCGTGCATCGGCGGCGACGGAGGTCGCCCGTCGGCGTCCGTACGCTGGTCGCGCTCCTCGTGGTGACCGGCCTCGCGGCCGGCGGCGGATACGCCGTGCGCGCGCGCCCGGACCGGCCGGACGCGGCCGGGGTGGAGCGGACCGGGGCGGCGGCGTCGTCCACGCGACCGCCGGCGACGGCCGCACGCACACCGGTCCCGGTGGCCGGCCGGGTGCCACCGGGCATCAGCTACCCGGCCCGCGGTGGTGGCGGCTTCCGGACCGCCGACACGGTCGGCGCGGTGGCCGGGCGCGCCGGCGAGCTGCTGCGCTACCGGGTCGCGGTGGAGGACGGCATCCGCAACGTGGACACCGAACGCTTCGCCCGGGAAGTCGCGGCGACGCTCGCCGACCGGCGGGGCTGGACCGGCGACGGCCGGTGGCGGCTGCAGCGGGTCGGCCGGGACTCACCGGCCGACTTCACCGTGCTGCTGACCACGCCGGCGACCCGTGGCGACCTGTGCGGCGACCCGAGTGACCGCTACACCTCCTGCCGCAACGGCGACCGGGTCGTGATCAACGTGGCCCGCTGGGTGTACGGAGTGCCGCACGTGCCCGACCTGGACCTCTACCGGCAGTACCTGCTCAACCACGAGGTCGGCCACCGGCTGGGCCGGGGCCACGAGCGCTGCCCCCGCTCCGGCGGCCCGGCCCCGGTGATGGTGCAGCAGACGCTCGGCCTGCACGGCTGCACGCCGAACGCCTGGCCGCTGGTCGGCGGCGAACCGCTGACCGGCCCGTCCGGCCAGTACGACGACCCGATCCCGGCCGGGGACCACTGAGCCGTCCCGTCGACCGGTAGATACTGGCCCGGTGGAGAGCCGCCCGCGTCTGCTGCTGGTCGAGGACGACCGCGCCCTGTCCGGGCTCCTCGCCGACCTGCTCACCGACGAGGGTTACGAGGTCGAGGTGGCCGGCGACGGGCACCTCGGCCTGCACCGTGCGCTGACCCGCGGCTACCAGGTGATGGTGGTCGACCGAGGGGTGCCCGCGCTGGACGGTCTGGAACTCCTCGCCCGGCTGCGGGCGCACGGCGTCACCTGCCCGGTGCTGCTGCTCACCGCCCGGGGCGCGGTGCAGGACCGGGTCGACGGTCTGGACGCCGGGGCGGAGGACTACCTGGTCAAGCCGTTCGAGGTGGCGGAGCTGACGGCCCGGCTCCGGGCGCTGCGCCGCCGGCACCCGGACGGCGCGGGCTGGTTGCCGCTGGGCCGTCGCCGGCTCGACGTGGGTAACCGCAGGGTGGTCGACGGCGCCGGGGAGATCCCGCTGTCGGCCCGCGAGTTCGCCGTGCTGCGCGCCCTCGCCGGGCGGCCCGGCAAGGTCTTCACCCGGGCGGAACTGCTCAGCACCGCGTTCGACCGGGCCGACGCGCCGGGCACGGTCGACGCCTGCGTCCACCACCTGCGCCGAAAGCTGGGCCGGGACGCCGTCCGCACGGTGCACGGGCTGGGCTACCGGCTCGGCGGCGGCTGAGCGTGGACGAGGCCCGGCTCGCCCGCGCCCGCCGGCGCAGCGTGGCCCAGACCGCCGGCGCGATCGGGCTGGTCCTGCTGCTGGTCGGCGCGCTGATGTACGTGCTGACCAGCCGGCAGGAGTCGCGGGCGCTGGACGGCGAGCTGACCCTGGTGCTGGCCGCGGCGGAGGACGTCGACGACCCGCCGCCCGGGCAGTTCCTGGCCCGGCAGCGCCCCGGCGACCCGGTGCTCGAGGTGACCCCGGGCGCGTCGCCGGAGCTGACCCGGGTGCTCGACCGGGCGGTGCGGGGCGCACCCGGTCGCCACGACGCGACGGCCGGCGACGACCGGCCGATCCGGGTGGCGGTGGAGCGCCGGCCGGACGGCACCCGCTGGGCGGTCGCCGCCGACCTGGCCCCGCTGCGCCGGCGGCAGGGGCAACTCGGCCTCGCGCTGCTGGTCGCCGAGCTGGCCGGGCTGGCCGGTGCGCTGGTCACGGCCACGCTACTGGCCCGGCGGGCGGTCGCCCCGCTGGCCACCGCGCTGGGCATGCAGCGCCGGTTCGTGGCGGACGCCTCACACGAGTTGCGGGCCCCGCTGACCGTGCTGCACACCCGGGCGCAACTGCTGGCCCGGCGCGCCCGGGACCAGCCGGCGGACCGGTTGGCCGGGCAGCTCGACCAGCTCGTGGCCGACACCCGGGCGCTCGGCGAGGTGGTCGAGGATCTGCTGGTGTCGGCGGCTGCCGAGCACCAACCGCTGCCGGACACCGAGGTGGACCTGGCCGAGGTGGCCCGCGAGGTGGTGGACAGCATGTCCGCGTACGCCGGCGAACGCCGGGTGGAGTTGCGGCTGGCGGCCGGCGGCCCGGCGGCGGTCCGGGGCGCCCGGCCGGCCCTGCGCCGGGCGCTGACCGCGCTTGTGGACAACGCGGTCGGCCACGTGCCGGCGGGCGGGCACGTCACCGTCACGGTGGCCCGCCGCGACGGACGGGTCGCCGCCGAGGTCGCCGACGACGGGGTCGGTCTGGATCCGGCGGAGGCGGACCGGCTGTTCGCGCGGTTCGCGCACGGCACGGCCGGGGCGGGCCGGCGGTTCGGTCTCGGTCTCGCCCTGGTGCAGCACGTGGCGCGGGCGCACCGGGGCACCGTCGAGGTGGCCGGCGCACCGGGGCGGGGCGCCACCTTCACCGTGCTGCTGCCGCCCGCCTGAGCGGTCGGGCGGCAGGGCGGTCGGGCGCAAGGACTTCGCAAGAAATGCCGGGCACTGTGGGACCGGACCGGTCCCGACCGCCGAGGAGATCACCGTGCCCGACTCCGTGAACGGACTGCCGCTGCATCCGCTGGTGGTGCACGCCGTGGTGGTGCTGCTGCCGCTGGCCGCGCTGGGCGTGGCCGCGCTGGCCGTACGACCCGTCTGGCGGGGACGCTTCGGCTGGCTCGTGGTGCTGGTCTCGGCGCTGGCCACCGCCGCCATCCCGCTCGCCACGGAGAGTGGGGAGAGCCTGGAGCGCCGGGTCGGCGACCCGGGGCGGCACGCCGAGCTGGGCGACCAGTTGATCTGGTTCGCGGTGCCGCTGCTGGTCGCCGCGGCAGCGCTGGTCTGGCTGCACCGCCGCGCGGACCGACCGGCCGGTGACCAGCCGAAGGCCGGACCGAGCGCGCTGGGCGTGGTGGTGGCCGTGCTCGCGATGGTGGTGGCGGCGGCGAACCTGGTGCAGGTCTTCCGGGTGGGGGACTCCGGCGCGAAGGCGGTCTGGGGCGACGTCCCGGCGGCCACCGCGGAGCACGGCGACTGACCTGCCGGCCTGCGGCCCCCGCCGGCCGGTGGTGTGATGGGCGGATGGACTACGTGACGTTCGGCTCCACCGGCCTTCAGGTGTCCCGACTGTGCCTGGGTTGCATGAGCTACGGCGAGCCCGCGCGGGGCACGCACCCCTGGTCGCTGCCGGAGGACGCCGCTCGCCCCCTCATCAAGCAGGCGCTGGAGCTGGGGGTGAACTTCTTCGACACCGCGAACGTCTACTCCGACGGCACCAGCGAGGAGATCGTCGGCCGGGCGTTGCGGGACTTCGCCGACCGCGAGGACGTGGTGATCGCGACCAAGGTGCACGGCCGGATGGGCGCGGGCCCGAACCGGGGCGGGCTGTCGCGCAAGCACATCATGAGCGAGATCGACGCGAGCCTGCGCCGGCTCGGCACCGACTACGTCGACCTCTACCAGATCCACCGCCTCGACCCGGCGACGCCGATCGAGGAGACGATGGGGGCGCTGCACGACCTGGTCCGGGCCGGCAAGGTCCGCTACCTCGGCGCCTCGTCGATGCACTCGTGGCAGTTCGCCAAGGCGCTCTGGACCGCCGAGCGGCACGGCTGGACGCGGTTCGTCTCGATGCAGAACCACTACAACCTGCTCTACCGCGAGGAGGAGCGGGAGATGCTGCCGCTCTGCCTCGACCAGGGCGTCGCGGTGATCCCGTGGAGCCCACTGGCCCGGGGCCTGCTGACCCGGGACCCGGGGGAACGGACCGCGCGGGCGGACAGCGACGAGTTCGGCCGCAAGCTCTACGCGCGCACCGAGGAGCATGATCGGGCCGTGGTCGACGCGGTGGGCCGGGTGGCCGGGCAGCGGGGGGTGCCGCGCGCGCAGGTGGCGCTGGCCTGGGTGGCGCGCCACCCGGCGGTGACCGCGCCGATTGTCGGCGCGACGAAGCCGCACCACCTGACCGACGCGGTCGCCGGGCTGGAGCTGGAGTTGACCGACGCCGAGGTGGCGGAGCTGGAGGCGCCCTACGTCCCGCACCCGGTGTCCGGGTTCTGAGCCCTACCGGGAGAACGCGGCCCAGATGTGCTTGGTGGTCTCGCTGGCGTACCAGCCCACGTCGAGCGAGATCGACTGAGCCAGGAACAGCCCACGCCCACCGGAGTCCATCGGCCGGATGTCGGTCAGCTCCGGCACCGATCTGACGTCGTGGTCGGCCACGTCGAGCAGGAACCGGTCGTCGGTGGCCAGCAGCGTGACGATGGTGGGCGGTCGGCCGTGCCGCAGCGCGTTGCTGGCCAGCTCGGTGGCGACGAGCAGCACCATGTGCGGCACCTCGTCCAGGTGCTCGCCCTGCACCAGCCCGTGCCGGGTGAGCGCGTCGCGGAGGGAGGCCCGCACGTCGCGGAGTTCCTCGGGGGTGTCGAGCACCCACCGCTCAAGCTCAGTGGCCTGCGGTGGCGGCGGCGACGTGCGCAACTGTCCCATGATCTGCCTTTACCCTGCGTAGCGATCTGCTAAGCCGGGTGGGTGGGCCACACCCGAGTGGCCGGGGAGGTGTCGGCCACGCGGATATCTGCTGTGGTCGATGTCACGTTACGGTGCCGGCACGCCGGCCGTCCCGCCGGCGCCCCGACGGGAGAACACCATGACCAGACCGTGGAAAGCCGTCACCACCCTCGCCGCCGCGCTCCTGCTGATCCTGCCCGGCGGGGTCGCCGCCCGGGCCGCGGCCACGCCCTTCACCAAAGCGCCGGTCGCCGGCACGCTGCGCGCCTACCCGGTCTCCGCCGTCTACGTCGCCGGGGTCTCCTCCGGCGGCTACCTGGCCACCCAGCTCCAGGTCGCGTACTCGGCCCGGATCCGGGGCGCGGCGATCTTCGCGGCCGGGCCGTACTACTGCGCGCAGAACTCGATCCCGCAGGCGCTCTACGGCTGCGGTGACAACATCTACCCCACCCACCTGGGCAGCCTGGAGGCGTACACCCGCACCTGGGCCGGATACGGCTGGATCGACGGCACCGGCAACCTCTCCGGCCAGCCGGCGTACGTCTACCACGGCAAGAACGACGCCACCGTGAAGAAGTCGGTGAGCGACGACCTGGCCCGCTACTACCAGGACTTCGGCGCGCGGGTCCGGTACGACTCCGGCAGCGCGGCCGGGCACTCCTGGGTCACCCCCTACGGCACGGTCGGCTGCACCGCCACCGCCTCGCCGTACCTCGCCGACTGCGGCACCGACCCGCAGGGCGCGTTCCTCACCCACCTGCTCGGCTCGGTGTCCGCGCCGAACACCGGCCCGCTCGGCGGCACCCTGATCCGGTTCAGCCAGGACAACTTCGCGGTCAACGGTTGGGCCAACGGGCTGAGCATGGACGCCAACGGCTTCGCGTACGTGCCGAGCGCCTGCGCCGCCGGCACCACCTGCCGGCTGCTCGTCGCGCTGCACGGCTGCGCCCAGGGGTACGCGAAGGTCGGCACCGCCTTCGTCGACCGGGCCAACCTCAACCAGTACGCCGACACCAACCGGCTGATCGTGCTCTATCCGCAGGCCACCGCCACCGCGGTGAACCCGAACGGCTGCTGGGACTGGTGGGGCTACCTCGGCTTCACGAACTATCCGATCAAGGGCGGCGCCCAGGTCGAGACCGTCATGAACATGGTCCGCCGGCTCGACGGCTGACCCCGGCGGGGTCCGGCCCGACCTGCGGGTCTGGGCCGGACCGGGTCCCCTGCGGTACGGTCACCGCATGGTCGTGGAGGAACACTGGTGGAACGGCGTCAGCATCCCTCGCGGGCGTCGCGACGTCTACATCTGCACCGATGGACAGCAGTGGCAGGTCCAAGCCCAGATCGGCGGCGCCGCCGGTCGGTCGAAGATCCAGCAGTGCCCGAGCCGCGTCTCGGCGAGCATCCTCGCCGGCGCGTGGCGGTCGGGCGGCACCGGCTGGCGGGAGATGCCGCGCTGATCCTGCCCGGCGGTCAGTCCCGACCGCCGTGCACGGCGCGGTCGACGAGCGACTCGGCGACCTCCCGCAGCTTCCGGTTGGAGTCCTGCGACACACCGCTGCCAGCGGGGCCCCTGTCTCGACGCGGCGACCAGCGCGCTCAACCTCTACGCGGACAAGCCGCACGCCTTCGACAGCGTCGCGATCCGGGTGGCGGAGAACTTCGCCGCGTACGCCGCCGTCGCGTTGGCCAACGCGCACCTTTACGACAGCGCGGCCACCCTGGCCCGGCAGATGCAGGAGGCGATGCGGAGCCGGGCGGTGATCGAGCAGGCGAAGGGGATCATCATGGGCGAGCGGCGCTGCTCGGCGGACGAAGCGTTCGCGCTGTCGAAGCTCTCCCAGAACTCCAACCGCAGGGTGCGCGAGGTCGCCGAGGCGCTGGTCGCCGACGCCGCCGGCCGCTGATTTCCGGCCCGCCGGCGCGGCGGGAAACCCACTGTGGGTCGCCGCCGAGGATTCGCCCGCGGCGAAGCGGGTACGCGCTGCCGTGGCCGGTGCGGGGACATCCGGGGGCAGTGGGCGGGCCGCCGCCGAGCGGCCGGTCGTCCGCCGGCTGCGGTCCGCGCCGACGCTGCTGGCCGACCGGCTCCGACAGGTGCGGGCCGGTGCCGGACTGGCTGCCCAGGCCGGGCTGGCGGCCGGCATCTCCTGGTGGGTCGCGGCCTCGCTGCTGGACATCGCCCAACCGGTCTTCGCCCCGATCTCGGCGGTGGTGACGCTGGCCGCCTCGGTCGGCCAGCGACTGCGCCGCACGGTCGAGCTGGTGATCGGCGTGGCGGTCGGCATCCTGACCGGTGACGTGCTGATCCACCTGGCCGGCATCGGCGCGTGGCAGCTCGGACTCATCGTCGCGCTGGCCGTGGTGGTGGCGGCCTTCGTCGGCCGCAGCCCGGCGCTGGTGGTCCAGGCCGGGGCGACCGCCGTGCTGATCGGGACGTTGACGCCGTCCGTGCCCGACCTCGAGGCGCCCCGGGTGCTGGACGCGCTCATCGGCGGCGGGGCGACTCTCCTGGTGACCGCGGTGCTGCTGCCGCTGAACCCGTTGCGGATCATCAACCGGGCGGCCGGCCCCGCGTTGGACCTGCTCGCCGAGCAGTTGGACCGCACCGCCGACGCGCTGCGGGAACGGGACGCGGAGGCGGCGCGCGTCGCCCGCGACCGGTTGCGGGACAACAAGAAGGAGATGGGCTCCTTCGGCGAGGCGGCCCAGGGCGCGCGGGAGACCACCACCCTCTCGCCGGTCTACTGGACGGCCCGGGAGGGGCCGCTCGGCCGGTACGCCCAGGCGGTCGAGCCGGTGGATCGGACGATGCGCAACAGCGGCACGCTGATCCGGCGGGCGGTCACGCTGATCGCGGACGGTGAGCGTATCCCGGAGGCCATGCCGGCCGCGGTGTCGGCGCTGGCCGGGGCGGTCCGGACGCTGCGCAAGGAGTTCGCCCGGGGCGCGGCGGAGCCGACCCGGTGCCGCGAGGCCGCGTTGCGGGCCGTCGCCGAGGCCGGTCACGCCTACCGGGCCGGCGTCGACTTCTCCGGCGCGGTGGTCGTCGCCCAGGTGCGCACCACGGCGAGCGACCTGCTGGTCGCCACCGAGGTCGACCAGGAGGAGGCGAACCGGCTGGTCCGGTCCGCGTTCGGCCCGCTCGACCTGTCCGGGACCGGCGCTCCCGCCTGATCCGGGCGGACCCGCCCGCGTCGTCAAGGCGGCGGCAACAGAGGCCGCCCGCGCGTGGCGGATGCGTCAAAGCCATCGACTCCGGGCGGCTGTCCCGGCTGGTATGGCGGGAGGGCGGGCGGCGGTGCCCGCGGTCGTGTCGCCGGAGGCTGTCGTGGCTGTCGTACGAGATCAGGAAGTTCGGCCGGCGGGAGAACCGACCCCCACCGGAATCCGGGTGGCCGGCGGCGCTCCCTCAGGTGAGCCCTCGTGAAAAGCGCGTCAAGAATGCGCGGTCGGGCGTGACGGTCGCGTTATAGCCCCTGTCCATCCACGCCGGCGGGCGTTTTGATTGCCCGGCGCGACCGGGAGGCGGTCGCGAGGACATCTTCCGCTAGGAGAGGTCAGCCGTGTCTGACGTGCTGTTCGTGTTGCTGACGGTGGGGCTGTTCGCGGCTCTCGCCCTCGTGGTGAGGGGTGTGGAGAAGCTGTGAGCGCGGTCAACGCCGTCGGCCTGGTGCTGGCGATCGGACTGGGCGTGTTCCTGGTCGTCGCCCTGCTGTTCCCGGAGCGCTTCTGATGAGCATGACCACAGCCGGGGTGCTCTTCGTGCTGTCGCTGGTGGTGGCGCTGGCCGCCGTCTACCGGCCGTTCGGCGACTACATGTACCGGGTGGTCTCCGGCACCCGGTCCGCCCGCGTCGAGCGGGGGATCTACCGCCTGGTCGGGGTCAACCCGGCCACCGAGCAGACCTGGGGCGTGTACGCCCGCAGCGTGCTGGCCTTCTCGGCCGTCTCGATCCTGTTCCTCTACACGTTCCAGCGCGTGCAGAACCACCTCTGGCTCTCGCTGGGCCTCGACCCGGTGCTGTCGCACGGCGCCTGGAACACCGCGGTGTCGTTCGTGACCAACACCAACTGGCAGTGGTATTCGGGTGAGTCGACCATGGGTCACCTGGTGGAGATGGCCGGCCTGGCCGTGCAGAACTTCGTCTCCGCCGCGGTGGGGATCGCCGTCGCGGTGGCGCTGGTCCGGGGCTTCGCCCGCGCCCGCACCGGTGAGCTGGGCAACTTCTGGGTCGACCTGACCCGGATCACGCTGCGGATCCTGCTGCCGATCGCGGTGCTCGGCGCGCTCGCGCTGATGATCGGCGGGGCGGTGCAGAACCTGTCCGGTGGCACCGACGTGACCACGCTGACCGGCGGCACCCAGACGATCACGGGTGGGCCGGTGGCCAGCCAGGAGGTCATCAAGGAGCTGGGCACCAACGGCGGCGGCTTCTACAACGTCAACAGTGCCCACCCGTTCGAGAACCCGACCACGTGGACGAACTGGATCGAGATCTTCCTGATCCTGCTGATCCCGTTCAGCCTGCCCCGGGTGTTCGGCCGGATGGTCGGGCAGAACCGGCAGGGCTACGCGATCGCGGCGGTGATGGCGATCCTCGCGCTGGCCAGCATCACCCTGACCAACGTGTTCGAGCTGACCGGCAACGGCACGGTGCCGCAGGCGGTCGGCGCGGCCCTGGAAGGCAAGGAGGTGCGGTTCGACGTGTCGAACTCGGCCACGTTCGCCGCCGCCACCACGCTCACCTCGACCGGCGCGGTCGACTCGTTCCACGACTCGTACACGGCGCTCGGCGGCGGGATGCTGCTCGGCAACATGATGCTCGGCGAGGTCGCGCCCGGCGGCGTCGGCGCCGGCCTGTACGGCCTGCTGATCCTCGCGGTGATCACGGTGTTCGTGGCCGGTCTGATGGTCGGCCGCACCCCGGAGTACCTGGGCAAGAAGATCGGCTCACGCGAGATCAAGTTCGCGTCGCTGTACTTCCTGATCACCCCGGCTCTGGTGCTCGCCGGCGCAGCCGCCGCGTTCGCCACCGGCAACGCCTCGACCGCGCTCAACGTCGGCCCGCACGGGCTCACCGAGGTGCTGTACGCGTTCACCTCGGCGAGCAACAACAACGGCTCGGCGTTCGCCGGCATCACCGTGAGCACGCCGTGGTGGAACACCGCGCTGGGCCTCTGCATGCTGCTCGGCCGGTTCCTGCCGATCATCTTCGCGCTGGCGCTGGCCGGCTCGCTGGCCCGCCAGCAGCCCACGCCCGCGTCCGAGGGCACCCTGCCCACCCACCGGCCGCTCTTCGTCGGCATGGTCGTCGGCGTCACGGTGATCCTCGTCGCGCTCACCTTCCTGCCCGCGCTCGCGCTCGGCCCCCTGGCCGAAGGGCTGTGACCACCATGAGAGAAAAGGACATGACGGCACCTCTCGACACCGCCGACGCGCCGGTCCCCGGCACACCGGCCACCCAGGGCGATCGGGTGGGCGGCGGACTGCTCGACCCCCGCCAGTTGATCGCATCGCTGCCGGATGCGTTGCGCAAGCTCGACCCGCGCACCCTGTGGCGCAACCCGGTCATGCTGATCGTGGAGATCGGCGCGGCCTTCACCACCGTCCTCGCGGTCGCCGACCCGTCGGTGTTCGCGATCGCGATCACGATCTGGCTGTGGCTGACCGTGGTCTTCGCCAACCTGGCCGAGGCGGTGGCCGAGGGCCGGGGCAAGGCCCAGGCCGCCGCGCTGCGCCGGGCGAAGACGGACACCGTCGCCACCCGCGCCCTCGGCTGGATCGCGGGCGCCGCCCCCGGCACCTACCGCACCGAGAGCGTCCCCGCGCCGCAACTGCGCCAGGGCGATGTCGTCGTCGTCGAGGCCGGGGAGATCATCCCGGGCGACGGCGACGTGGTCGAGGGCATCGCCAGCGTCGACGAGTCGGCGATCACCGGCGAGTCCGCCCCGGTGATCCGGGAGTCCGGCGGCGACCGCAGCGCGGTCACCGGCGGCACCAAGGTCCTCTCCGACCGGATCATCGTGCTGATCACGCAGAAGCCCGGGGAGAGCTTCATCGACCGGATGATCAACCTGGTCGAGGGCGCCAACCGGCAGAAGACCCCGAACGAGATCGCGCTCAACATCCTGCTCGCCGCGCTGACGATCATCTTCCTGCTCGCGGTCGTCACCCTCCAACCCCTCGCGATCTTCTCCAAGGGATTCCAGGGCGCAGCCGCGGACACGCCGGCGATCACCGACGCCGGAGTCAGCGGGATCGTGCTGGTGTCCCTGCTGGTCTGCCTCATCCCGACCACCATCGGAGCGCTGCTGTCGGCCATCGGCATCGCCGGCATGGACCGCCTCGTGCAGCGCAACGTGCTGGCCATGAGCGGCCGGGCGGTCGAGGCGGCCGGGGACGTGAACACGCTGCTGCTGGACAAGACCGGCACGATCACCCTGGGCAACCGGCAGGCCGCCGAGTTCCTGCCGGTGGACGGCGTGGACGCGGCCACCGTCGCGGACGCGGCACAACTGTCCAGCCTGGCCGACGAGACACCCGAGGGGCGCTCGGTGGTGGTGCTGGCCAAGAACGAGTTCGGCCTGCGCGAGCGCGAGCCCGGGCTCATCCCGCACGCCACCTTCGTGCCGTTCACCGCGCAGACCCGGATGAGCGGCGTCGACCTGACCGCCGACGGCACCGCCGGGGGCCGGCGGATCCGCAAGGGCGCCGCCGCCGCGGTGATGAAGTGGGTACGCGAGAACGGCGGCCACCCCACCGAACAGGTCGGCCAGATCGTCGACGAGATCAGCGGCATCGGCGGCACCCCGCTGGTCGTGGCCGAACACGTCGAGGGTGAACCGGCCCGAGCCCTCGGCGTCATCCACCTCAAGGACGTCGTCAAGGCCGGCATGCGGGAGCGCTTCGACGAGATGCGCGCGATGGGCATCCGTACCGTGATGATCACCGGTGACAACCCACGTACCGCCAAGGCGATCGCCGACGAGGCCGGCGTGGACGACTTCCTCGCCGAGGCCACCCCGGAGGACAAGCTCGCCCTGATCCGCAAGGAGCAGGAGGGCGGCCGGCTGGTCGCCATGACCGGTGACGGCACGAACGACGCGCCCGCGCTGGCCCAGGCGGACGTCGGCGTGGCGATGAACACCGGCACGTCGGCCGCCAAGGAGGCCGGCAACATGGTCGACCTCGACTCCGACCCCACCAAACTGATCGAGATCGTGGAGATCGGCAAGCAACTGCTGATCACCCGCGGCGCGTTGACCACCTTCTCGATCTCCAACGACGTCGCGAAGTACTTCGCGATCATCCCGGCCATGTTCGCCGGCATCTACCCGAGCCTGGACACCCTCAACGTGATGCGCCTGGCCAGCCCGACCTCGGCGATCTTGTCCGCGGTCATCTTCAACGCGATCGTCATCATCGCGCTGATCCCCCTCGCGCTGCGCGGCGTGCGCTACCGCCCGGCCGCCGCATCTCAGCTGCTCAGCCGCAACCTGATCGTCTACGGCCTCGGCGGCATCATCGTGCCGTTCGTCGGCATCAAACTCATCGACCTGCTCGTCCAGTTCATCCCGGGGATCTCGTGTGCGCCTACCCACCTGGCTCGCCCAACACCTGGCCGCCCTGCGCGCGGTGCTCGTCTTCACCGCGCTGCTCGGCCTGGCCTACCCGCTCGCCCTGGTCGCCGTCGGCCGGCTCCCCGGCCTCGACGCCCGCGCCGACGGGTCCCTCATCGAAGTCGGCGGCCGGACCGTCGGCAGCTCGCTGATCGGGCAGTCCTTCACCGACGCGGACGGCAACCCCGTCCCGCGCTACTTCCAGTCCCGCCCGTCCGCCGCCGGCGACGGCTACGACCCGACCGCCACCTCGGCCAGCAACCTCGGCCCGGAGAGCGTGGTGGACACGCTTGCCGCCGACCCCGCCGACTCCACCCCGAGCCTGCTCACCCAGGTCTGCGCACGCAGCAAGGCGGTCGGCGAGCTGAACGGCGTGGACGGGCGGCGCCCGTACTGCACGGCGGACGGGGTGGGCGCGGTGCTCGCCGTGTTCCGCGCCGACGGCCTGACCGGCCGGGTCACCCGCGTGGTGAGCGTCAACCAGGTCGCGCCGGCGACGCCGTTCGTGTCGACGTGGCAGGGCGTACCGGTCGAGCTGGCCCAGCCCGACCGGGACTACGTGGCCGAGGGCGGTGTGGTCACCCCGGTCCGGGGGGACGCGCCGGCGCAGCCGGCCGTGCCGGCCGACGCCGTCACCGCCAGTGGCAGCGGCCTCGACCCGCACATCTCCCGGGCGTACGCGGAGATCCAGGTGGCCCGGGTGGCGCGGGAGCGCGGCGCGGACCCGGCGGCGATCCGCCGGCTGGTCGCGGGGCACACCACCGGCCGGTCGCTCGGCTTCCTGGGCGAGCCCGGCGTGAACGTCCTGGAGCTCAACCTCGCGCTGGACGAGAAGTTCCCGGCGCGCTGACGCCGGCAGTTGTTAAAAGGGGGCCCCGCCTCTACCGGATGCGTTAAGCGGGGCCCCCTCCTTTCACTCGGGAGGATGGGGGCGTGGGCAGAGGCGAACTGCGGATCTACCTCGGGGCGGCCCCCGGTGTGGGAAAGACCTACGCCATGCTCGAAGAGGCCCGGCGCCGGGCCGAACGCGGCACCGACGTGGTGGTCGGCCTGGTCGAGACGCACGGCCGCAAGCACACCGCCGGGATGATCGGTGACCTGGAGGTGGTGCCGCGCCGGACGATGACCTACCGCGGCGTCGACTTCACCGAGATGGACCTCGACGCCGTGCTGGCCCGCCGCCCCGAGGTGGTGGTGGTCGACGAGCTGGCGCACACCAACGTGCCCGGCTCCCGGCACGACAAGCGCTGGCAGGACGTCCAGGAGCTGCTCGACGCCGGGATCAGCGTGCTCTCCACGGTGAACGTGCAGCATCTGGAGTCGCTCAACGACGTCGTCGCGCAGATCACCGGCACCACCCAGCGGGAGACCGTGCCCGACCGGGTGGTCCGCGCCGCCGAGCAGGTCGAGCTGGTGGACATGACGCCGGAGGCGCTGCGCCGCCGGATGGCGCACGGCAACATCTACCGGCCCGACAAGATCGATGCGGCGTTGGGCAACTACTTCCGGCTCGGCAACCTCACCGCGCTGCGCGAGCTGGCGCTGCTCTGGCTGGCCGACAAGGTCGACGAACAGCTCGGCGCGTACCGCACCCAGCAGGGCATCTCCGCCACCTGGGAGGCGCGGGAACGGGTCGTCGTCGCGCTCACCGGCGGCCCCGAGGGGGAGACCCTGATCCGCCGCGCGGCCCGGATCGCCGCCCGCGGCAAGGGCGCCGACCTGCTCGCCGTGCACGTGGCCCGCAGCGACGGCCTGGCCGACGCCGACCCGGTCCAGCTCGCCCGGCAGCGGGTGCTGGTGGAGAGCCTCGGCGGCACCTACCACCAGGTGCTCGGCACCGACGTCCCGGCCGCGCTGCTCGACTTCGCCCGCGGCGTCAACGCCACCCAGCTCGTGCTCGGCGCGAGCCGGCGGGGCCGGTTCGCGCAGATCCTCTCCCGGGGCGTCGGCGTGACCACCACCGCGCTCTCCGGCACCATCGACGTGCACCTGGTCACCCACCCGGAGGCCGGGCGCGGGCGGCGCGGGGCCCGGGTGCCCGCCGCGCTGTCGCGCCGCCGCCGGTTGCTCGGCTACGCGCTTGCCGCGTTCGGCATGCCGCTGCTCACGCTGCTGCTGAAGGCGTTGCCCGACCTCACCCTGATCAACGACATCCTGCTCTTCCTCGCCGGCGTGGTCGGGGTGGCGCTGGTCGGCGGGCTGTGGCCGGCACTTGTCGCCGCGCTCGGCGGATCGTTGCTGCTCAACTGGTTCTTCACGCCGCCGTACTACACGCTGACCATCGCCGAGGCGGACAACCTGCTCGCGCTCGGCGTGTTCGTCGGCGTCGCCGTCGCGGTGAGCGGCGTGGTGGACGTGGCGGCCCGGCGTACCCGGGAAGCGGCCCGCGCCTCCGCCGACGCGCAGACGCTGGCCACGGTCGCGGGCAGCGTGCTGCGCGGGGAACGGCCGCTGCCCGCGCTGCTGGACCGGCTCCGGGAGACGTTCGGGCTGCGCGCGGTCAGCGTGCTGGAACTGGCCGCCGACGC
The DNA here is from genome assembly GCF_040653835.1 of Micromonospora sp. NPDC050980. Taxonomy (NCBI): domain Bacteria; kingdom Bacillati; phylum Actinomycetota; class Actinomycetes; order Micromonosporales; family Micromonosporaceae; genus Micromonospora; species Micromonospora sp. NPDC050980. The sequence goes on from NZ_JBFAGS010000014.1 coordinate 80,960, forward strand.
CGACGGGCGGCCGGCCCGGTCCGCCGACGAGGACGCCTGGCGGGTGGTGGCGAGCGTCGGCGAACGGCCCCCCGGCAACCCGCGCGCCGGGGAGACCGTGGTGCCGGTGGACGACCGGCTCAGCGTGGTGCTCGCCGGCCGGCGGTTGGAGGCCGCCGACCGGCGGGTGGTCGAGGCGTTCGCCGCCCAGGCTGCCGTGGCGCTGCGCCAGGAACGGCTGGCCGAGGAGGCCGCCACCGCCCGCCCGCTCGCCGCCGCCGACCGGATGCGCACCGCGTTGCTCGCCGCCGTCAGCCACGACCTGCGTACGCCGCTCGCCTCGGCGAAGGCCGCGGTGAGCAGCCTGCGCAGCCACGACGTCGAGTTCGACGCCGACGACTCCGACGAGCTGCTGGCCACCGCCGACGAGTCGCTGGACCGGCTGGGCCGGCTGGTGGCGAACCTGCTGGACATGAGCCGGTTGCAGGCCGGCGCGCTGGGCGTCACCGCGACCGCGATCGGGCTGGAGGACGCCGTACCCCGGGCCCTGGACGAGCTGGGCGCGGCGGCGGCGGAGGTGACCACGGACATCGCGCCGGACCTGCCGGCGGCGCTGGCCGACCCGGGCCTGCTGGAGCGGGTGCTGGTCAACATCGTCGCCAACGCGCTGCGGCACAGCCCACCCGGCCGGCCGCCGACGATCACCGGCAGCGCACACGCCGGCCAGGTCGAGCTGCGGGTGATCGACACCGGCCCGGGCATCCCGGAGGACCAGTGGGAACACGTCTTCCTGCCGTTCCAGCGACTCGGCGACCGGGACAACCAGACCGGGGTGGGGCTCGGGCTGGCGTTGTCGCGCGGGCTGGCCGAGGCGATGGGTGGCAGCATCACCCCGGAGACCACGCCCGGTGGCGGGCTCACCATGGTGCTGCGGCTGCCCGCCGCCGCCGAGTCGGGAGGTCCGCAGGAATGACCCGCATCCTGGTCGTCGACGACGAGCCGCAGATCCTGCGGGCCCTGCGGATCAACCTGCGCGCCCGCGGTTACGACGTCGAGGTCGCCGACAGCGGCGCCGCCGCGCTGAAGGCCGCCGCCAGCCATCCGCCGGACCTGGTGGTGCTCGACCTCGGCCTGCCCGATCTGGACGGCACCGAGGTGATCCGCGGGCTGCGCGGCTGGACCACCGTGCCGATCATCGTGCTCTCCGGGCGGGCCGGCAGCGAGGACAAGGTCGCCGCGCTGGACGCGGGCGCCGACGACTACGTGACCAAGCCGTTCGGGGTGGACGAGCTGCTCGCCCGCATCCGCGCGGTGACCCGCCGGCTGGCCCCGGCCACGCCCGCCGTCCCCGCGCTGCGGGTCGGCCGCAACACCGTCGACCTGGCCGACCGGACCGTCACCCGGGACGACGGCACGGAGGTCAGGCTCACCCCCACCCAGTGGGCCATGCTGGAGAAGCTGCTGCGCAACCCCGGCAAGCTGGTCAGCCAGCGGCAACTGCTGCGCGACGTGTGGGGGCCCGGATACGAGCAGGAGACCAACTACCTCCGGCAGTACATGGCCCAGCTCCGGCGCCGGCTGGAGGACGACCCGGCTCGACCCCGGCACCTGATCACCGAGCCCGGCATGGGCTACCGCTATCGCCCCTGACGTTTGCGCCGGCCGTCGCGGGGGACTCGGCGAGCCGGCTGAGCAGCGGGGAGGGGCATGGCGGACGACCGGCTCGCGCCGCCGGAGGGGTTCGGCCGGCGCCTGGACGAGCACGCCGTCGACGCCGGCGCGGCGGAGCCGGAACGGCCCGCCGGCCTGGTCGACAGCGGCGTCTACGTCGGTGGGGTACGACGCGCGTCGCCGGTCGGCCTCGCCGACACGTTCCGCTGCCTCCAGCAACTCGACGACGCGATGGCCTGGATCGGGCTGCGCCGGCCCAGCCGGGAACAGATCGCCTCGCTGGCCGCCGAGTTCCAGCTTCCCGAGCTGGCCGTCGAGGACGCGATCAACGCCCACCAGCGTCCGAAGCTGGAGCGGTACGACGACACCCTGTTCGTGGTGCTGCGCGCCGCCCGTTACCTGGACGCGCGGGAGGCAGTCGAGTTCGCCGAGCTGCACCTCTTCCTCGGACCCGGGTTCGTGATCACCGTCCGGCACGGCGGCACACCCGACCTGGCCGCGGTGCGGCGTCGGCTGGAGGCGGAACCGGGCGTCCTCGCCCTCGGCCCGGAGGCGGTCCTGTACGCCGTGCTCGACCGGGTGGTCGACGGATACGCCCCGGTCGTGGCGGGCCTGGAGAACGACATCGACGAGATCGAGACCGAGGTGTTCGGTGGTGACCCGAACGCCAGCCGCCGCATCTACGAGCTGAGCCGTGAGGTGATCCAGTTCCAGCGGGCGGCGCGACCGCTGTCGAAGGTCGTCGAGGCGCTCACCGGCGGCTTCGACCGCTACGGCACCGACGAGGAACTGCGCCGCCGGCTGCGCGACGTGGCCGATCACCTCACCCAGGTGGTGGAGCGGGTGGACGCCTTCCGGCACCTGCTCCAGAGCATCCTCACCGTCAACGCGACCCTGGTCTCGCAGGCGCAGAACGAGGAGATGCGCAGCCTCACCGCCGCCAGCTTCGAGCAGAACGAGGAGGTCAAGCGCGTCTCGGCGTGGGCGGCGATCCTGTTCGCGCCCACCCTGATCGGCACCGTCTACGGGATGAACTTCACCCACATGCCGGAGCTGGGCTGGCGCTACGGCTACCTGTTCGCGGTCGCCCTCATGCTCGTCGTGTGCGGCGCGCTCTACCTGCTGTTCAAGCGCCGCGGCTGGCTGTGAGCCCGGCCGGGGCCGCCGCCATGACAGTTCCGTGACGGAAGCCGCTCTCACGTTTGGCGCGCGGTTCGATCGGGGCATCGAGCGGGACGACAGATCATCGGAAGAACAGGACGACTCCCGTGGAAGTTACCGGTTTCCTCACCGCGATCATCATCGGCCTCGTCATCGGCGCGCTGGGCCGCCTGGTGGTGCCCGGCAAGCAGAACATTCCGATCTGGCTCACGCTGGTGATCGGTGTGGTCGCCGCGCTCGTGGGCACGCTCGTGGCCGGCCTGTTCGGTGTCGCCGACACGAGCGGCATCGACTGGATCGAACTGCTTCTCCAGGTCCTTTTCGCCGCCGCCGGCGTTTATATCGCCGCCGGGGCGTACGCCCGTCGTCGCCACTGAAGCGGGAAAGGCGGGGCCCCTTCTTAACGCATGCCGTATAGAAGGGGCCCCGTCTCACCTCTACTCCCGCCAGCCGGTCAGCTCGACGCCCCGGGCCAGCTCCACCCGGAAGCCCAGCGTGATCTCGCCGCTGTCGCCCGGCGCGAGCGACAACCGCCAGGTCACCTCCCCCAGCTCGGTACGCTCCGCCGGTGGCGGCGTCAGTGCCGTCTCCCGCACCACCACCGCCTCGTCGCGCGACACCGGTAGCTGGTCGCGTACCTCGACCGTCGCCGGCCGGGGCGTGTGGTTGGCGACGGTGATCCGGTATTCCACCTCCCGCCGCCGGGTGGAGCCGAGCGTGGCCTTCGTCTCGGTGCGCCGGTGCAGCTTGCGCTCCACCCGCAGCCGGTCGTCCACCCCGAGCGCCAGCTCGATTTCCTCGCCGGGCGCCCAGACCGGCAGTCGGGTCGACGTGACGAAGTCCGCGCCGTGGAACACCGCCGCCGGGCCGGCGGGCAGCGTGTGGTCCGTCGTGTTGCCGACGGTGGCCCGCAGGTGGGCCTCGGCGGCGCGGACCGGCGCGGTCACGTGGTCCAGCCGGGCCGGCAGCTCCAGCACCGCGATCGTGGCCCGGTGCGCGCTGCCGTCGGCCGGCACCGCCACCGCCCGGGCCGGTCGGTAGGTGGCCGCGCCGACCCCCTGCTCGACCTCGGCGACGCTCTCCCGCACCCGGGGCCGGGGCGCCGCAGCGGACCGGGCGGGACCGGCGCCGGCCGTGGCCGCACCGGGCGCCGGCGTCGCCGGCATCCCGAGCGGCAGGTCCGCGGACACCGCACGCGGCGGCACCGGTGCGACCCGGCCGAGATACCAGGGCGACAGTTCGGGTACGCCGGTGGTGGCCGACGGCCGGGCGGTGGAGAGCCGAAGCTCGCACTCCGGCCAGTCTTCTCCGGTGCTCTGGCTGACCAGCCCGAACCAGGTGACGGTCAGGGTGTCGTCGACGAGCCGCAGATCGTAGGAGGGCTGCCAGCGGGCGCCGTCCACCAGATAGGTCAGTTCCAGCTCCACCTCGGCGTCGTCGGCCGCCACCGCGACGGCGACCTCGGCGACCAGTTGGTCGGGCTCGCGCTTGCTCTGCGCGGCGTCGAGAGCACGCTCGACCGCGGCCATCTCGTCGGCCAGGTCGGTGCGCCGCCGGGCCAGCCCGCGCCGCCGGCCGCGGGAGTCGGCGAGCTGGGCGGCGACCGAGTCGGAGAAGGCGGCCACGTCGGCCGGTCCCGCGTCACCCGCCGCCAGCGCCCGGGCGTACGTGCCGCCGGCGCGCTCGGCCAGCCGGGTGAGGAACTCGCCGCGCTGCTCCTCGATGCCGTCCGCGTCCTCGATCTCGTTCAGCTCGTCGGCCAGCTCGCGATGCCGCCGTTCCAGGCCGGCCACCTGCGCGTCGGTGCCGTGTGCCCGGCGTCGGGTGGTCACGTCCACGCCGAGCACGGTGGCCGCGCCCCGGCCACCGACCCGGATCGAGTCCCGCCGTAGGCCGGCGGGGAGCGGCGCGACGCGTACCCGATGGTCGCCGGCGGTGAGCCGGAGGTTGACGCGGCGGGTGACCCGGGCGCGGTCCGGGTAGACGGTGACGCCGGCGACGGGTGCCTCGATCTCTGCGGTGTCCACGGCGGCAGGGTAGTTGGGCCGCGCATCTTGGCAGCGGTGCTCTCCTCCGCTACGTTCATGGGAACGCTCCCATGAACTTAGATACATCTATGTGATCAGGAGGAAACACGCCGTGGCTATCCTCTCCCACCGGCGCCGCAGATCGGCAGCCCTCAGCGCGGCGGCCGTCGCCGGCCTCACCGCCGCCGGCGTCTGTCTCGCCGTCGGCGGCGCATCCGCCGGCACGGTGTCCGGCTCGCTCTACCGCGACCCGAGTTCGGCGGTCGTCCGCTGGGTCGCCGCCAATTCCGGCGACTCGCGTGCCGCCGTCATCCGCGACAAGATCGCCAGTCAGCCGCAGGCCCGCTGGTACGCCAACTTCAACCCGTCGACCATCCAGTCCGAGGTCTCCGGCTTCATCGGCGCCGCCAACGCCGCGCAGCAGATCCCGGTGCTGTCGGTCTACGAGATCACCAACCGGGACTGCGGCGGGGCCAGCGCCGGTGGGGCGCCCGACCTCAACCAGTACCAGACCTGGGTGTCCAACTTCGCTCGGGGGCTGGGCAACCAGACGGTCCTGATCATCCTGGAGACCGACTCGCTCGCCCTGCAGACGTGCCTGAGCGGCGCGGAACTGAACGCGCGCAACCAGGCGATCTCGACGGCCACCCGGACCATCAAGTCGGCCAACCCCAACGCCAAGGTCTACCTCGACGGCGGACACTCCACCTGGAACAGCCCGAACGAGACGGCCAACCGGCTCCGCAACGCCGGCGTGCAGTACGCCGACGGATTCTTCACAAACGTGTCGAACTTCAACCCCACCTCCGCCGAGGCGAACTTCGGTCGGGCGGTCATCTCCGCCCTCAACGGCATGGGCATCTCCGGCAAGCGCCAGGTCATCGACACCAGCCGCAACGGGGGCGCCAGCGGTGACTGGTGCGCCGACGACAACACCGACCGGCGCATCGGGACGTACCCGACGACGAACACCGGGGACGGCAACATCGACGGGTACCTCTGGGTGAAGCCGCCGGGCGAGGCGGACGGCTGCCGCTACACGGCCGGTTCGTTCCAGCCGGACCTGGCCTTCAGCCTGGCCAACGGCGCGCCCAACCCGCCGACGACCGCGCCGCCCACCACCGCGGCGCCGACGACTGCGCCGCCCACCACCGCGCCCCCGACCACGGCGCCACCGACGACCGCGCCGCCGACCACGACTCCGCCCACCACCGGGCCCCCGACGGGTAGCGGCTGCTCCGCGTCGGTGTCGCTCAACCAGTGGCCGGGCGGCTTCACCGCGAGCGTGACGGTCACCGCCGGCTCCGCGGACCTCAACGGGTGGACCGTGACCATCACGCTGCCCGGCGGCGCCGCGGTCACCGGGGTCTGGAGCGCACAGGCCAGCGGCACCAGCGGGACCGTCCGGTTCGCCAACGTGAACTACAACGGGCACGTCGGCGCCGGACAGTCGACCAACTTCGGCTTCCAGGGCACCGGCACCGGCCCCGGTGGGACGGCCACCTGCGCCGCCAACTGACCCGACCGGACACCAGGGGCCCGGCGCGGCGGACCACCCGCCGCGCCGGGCCCGCGCATGTCGACAGTGGCCGGACCGCCTACGGGTTTCGCGACGCGGTCCGCGGGGGTAGAGGCACATCGCCCGTCAGCCGACCCCCGAGGAGACTGCCATGTCGGTGCAAGCGTTTCTCTACCTGATCGCGGTCGTCCTGCTCGTGCTCGCCGCGCTGCCCCTGCGCACCCGGGGCGTCTCGCTCGCGCTGCTCGGGGCCGCGTGCGCGCTGCTGGCCTACGCCTGGCCGGTGATCACCGGCTAAGGGCCGGGGACGCAGCGGGTGCCGTCCCGGCGCCAAGGGCGGGTGATTTATTGGGTTTCAGGGATATCATTCGCCTTAGGGAGACCGTTCCCATTCTGCGGGTTGTGGCGCGATGTCGGAAAGAATTGCGCCCGGCTTGAGCTGGTGAAATAAACGGCTGTCGCGTCGGGTGTTCTCGGCATTCGTGATGCTCCGCTATAGTGCGGTCAATCCCCTTTGGAGTGTGCCGGAAAGCGTCTGATCTGCGTGATGACACCTGGGCTGGATAATGCGCCAACGGGCCCGCGCTTCGTCGGGCGGCAACCACAGTTGGCGCGTATCGAGAGAGCCCAGGCCGCCGCACTGAGCCGTGGCCGGCAAATGGTCTGCGAGGTGGTCGGGGAGCCGGGCATCGGCAAGACCCGGTTCGTCCGCGAGGCCCTGGCGCGGAGCGCCCCCACCGTGCCCCGGGCCGTCGGAGCCTGCGCGCGGGACGAGCGGGGAGTCCCGTTCCACGTGTTCCGGCATGCCCTCACCGAGCGGCAGCCGTCCCGGCGCGGGTTGAGCGCCGGGCGGTCCACCGGGGCGGCCGGGGAGATCTGGGCGGAGCCCGCCGCCGCGGTGCCGGCAACGGACGCCCAGCGGTTCCGGACCTACCAGTTGGCCCGCCGGCTGATCGGCCTGGCGGCTCGGGAGGGTCTGGTGCTGGTCCTCGACGACCTGCACTGGGCCGACGCCTCCTCCGCCGGTCTGATCGCCCACCTGATGCGCTATCCGGTGCCCGCCCCGCTGCTGCTCGTGCTCGTCTACCGCCCGCGGCAGACGGCCACCCCGATGCCGTTCGGCCCGCCGGATCCCCGATCACCGGCCGATGCGGAACCGACCTCGCACGACCGGATCGAACTGCGTCCGCTCAGTCTCGCCGAGGTCGCGCTCCTACGCCCCGGCGTCGACCAGGCGGAGCTGCGCGTCCGGTACGACCTCAGCGGCGGCAACCCCGGCTACCTGGCGGCGTTGCCGGGCGGCCCCGCTCTCGACAGCGCCGACGCGGTCCGGGAAGCCCAGGGCGCCCGGCTGTCCGACGCGGCGGTCGCCGTGCTGCGCCGCGAGTGGACGGGCCTGCCACCCGTCGAGCTGGCCTGCCTGCGGGCCGTGGCGATCTTCGATGCTCCGTTCGGCGCCGACCTGCTCGCCGAGGTCGCGCAGGTCCCGACGGCACTGGCTGTCGAGGCCGGCTGGCGGTTGGCCCGGCTCGACCTGATCCGCCGTGTTTCCGGCACCGCACGGTTCGCCTTTCGCCACCCGGTGCTGCGGATGGCGGTCGCCCAGGACACCGACCCGGCGTGGCGGGTGGATGCCTGCGCGCGGGCGCTCACCGCACTCGTCGATCTAGGTGCGCCCCCCGCCGACCGGGCCCGCTATGCGGAGCGCCTGCTCGCCCTGCCCAACGGTCGCTGGGCCGAACGCTGCGCCGACGTGCTCTGCCGGGCCGCGCAGGAGATCCGGCGTGAGACACCGGAGCTGGCCATCCGGTGGCTGCGGCTGGCGCTGCGGGCGCTGCGGCCGACCGCCGGCTCGACGCAGCGTCGCCGGGACGTGTCACTCGCGCTGGCTCGGATCACCGGGGAGGCGGGCAACCTGGCCGAGAGCAGGGCCCTGCTCCAGGAGATCGTGCCGCTGTTCCCCGCCGACCCGGAGGGGCGGCGGGCCCAGGCCGTGGCCCTCTGGGCGCGCGTGGAACGCCTGCTCGGCAACTACGCGGAGGCGGCGGCGATCAGCCGGCGCGAGCTGGCCGCCATGCCGGCCGGCGCCGAACCCGCCGGGGGCTACCGACTCGCCACCGAGATCGGCGCCGCCGGCATCCTGGCCGGTAGTCCCGTGGCCGGGCTCCCCGACGCGTTCACCGCGGATCCCGGCGGCTCCGGTGCGGACCGGGCCGGCCTGCTGGCCGTCCGCGGCCTGGCCGCCGCGCACGACGGCGCACTCGACGACGCCCGGGGGCTGCGCGATGCCGGCGCCCGGATCGTCGACTCGCTGCCGGACCGGGACGTGCGGGACCATCCCGACTGCCTGACCGCGCTGGGCCTGACCGAGCTGTACCTCGAACGGCAGGCCGACGCCGTCCGGCACCTCGACCGGGGGCTGCGGCTCGTCCGTGCCGCGCACCGGGACGACGGGTTGTGCGAGCTGCTGCTCGGCCGCAGTCAGGTGGCCTACCACGGCGGCGAACTGGGCACGGCCATCGAGTTGGCCACCGAGGCGGGCATCGTCGCCCGACGCATCGGCAGTCGCCACCTGCTGAGCTTCGCCCTGGCGTTCGAGGCGGAGGCGACGGCGTGGCGTGGTGGCCCCCGCGACGACGACCGGGCGGTGGCGCTGGCCCGCAGCGCCGTCGGCCTCGCCACCGACCTCGCCACCTGGTGCGGTCGTACCGCCGCGACGGCGCTGGCGACCGCGGCGCTGCTCGCCGGTGATCCGGCGACCTGCGTCGAGCTGGTGCGCTCGGCCGGCGGCGACAGCCGGCTGAGCCGCCTGCAGAGCACCCTCCGGCCGATGTGGTGCGAGCTGTTCTGCGCCGCCGCACTCGCCGCGGGCGAGCTGCCCGAAGCCGAGCGGCAGGCGCGGCTGGCGATGGCCGAGGCGGATCAGATCGGTCTTGCCGGGCAGCGGGGCTTCGCCGAATCGGCGTACGGCGAGGTGCTGCTCGCCCGCGGGGAAGTCGCGGCGGCGCTGCTGCACCTGGAGACCGCGGCGGATCTGTTCCGCGCCGGCGGGATGGTGCTGCGGCGCAGTCTCGCGTTGGCCTCGCTGGCCCGGGCGGCCGAAGCCGCGGAGCGGGCCGGCCCGGCGGCGCGGGCCCGCCGCCGGGCGCTCGAACTGGCCGGGTGGTGCGGCACGGAACGGGTCGGCCTGCGACTGGCCCGCCCGGTCGGCCCGCCCGCGGTCGCCGCCCTGACCGACCGGGAGTGGCACATCGCGCGGCTGACCGCGACCGGGGCCACCAGCCGGCTGATCGGGCGGCAGCTCAACATCAGCCCCCGCACGGTGGAGGCGCACCTGACCCGGATCTACCGCAAGGCGGGCGTCGCGTCCCGGCCGGGCCTGGTCGCCTGGGTCGCCCGGCTCGATGACACCGATCGGTGACCGCGATCCGGGCCCGATGACGTCGTTCCGTGCAACGCCGGCGGGCCGGGCAGCACGAGGCCGCGCCGCCGCCTGCGTGACCCGACGGCCGCTCACATACTCGAACCAGCGGACGCGATTCCCGTGGCCGGCGCTGGACGGAGGACGAGATGCTGGGCAGAAGATCCGTCAGGAGCCCACGCGCCTTCCTCGTGCCGGCGACGCCGTACGCCGCCGCGGTGGCGCTGCTCGTGCTCGCCGGCTGCGGTGGGCAGCCGGTGGACGCGGCCACCCCGGAGCCCTCCGGGCCGGCCGCCTTCGGAGCGGACCGGGCTGCGCTGGTGCTCACCGCCTTCGACCAGGCCGACTCGGCCGCCTCGGTGGCCGGTGACGTCGAGGCGCTGCGGACCCAGGAGGTTTCTCCCTCGCTGGACCTCAGCATCGCCGCGGTCCGCCGGGCCGCCTACAACCAGCGTCCGCAACCGTCGTTCCAGCACATCAACCCGGTCTTCGCGGTGCCGGCCGGCGAACCGGCCTGCTTCCTCGCCACGGCCACCCTCCGGCTGAGCGGCTCGGAACTCGCCCCCACCGACGTCAGCCAGTTCGTGCTCGGCGCCGACGGCCAGTGGAAGCTCAGCCACAACGTCCAGATCACCCAGCCGGCCCTGGTTGCCGCCCGCAGCATCGGCGGCCGGCCGGCCACGTCCGGCGGCACCGCCCTGGACGAGACCAGCCGGCGAGCGCTCGCCGCCGAGGTGTTCGCCCGCAGCATCGGGTCGACCACCGGCAACCGGTCCCTGCTCGCCTCCAGCCCGCTGCTCGACGGCCAGTTCGCCGGCGGCTGGGAGGTCTACGGGCAACAACTCGCCGGTGCCGGCGCGACGGTGCGGCGGACGATGGACCGGGCGGAGTGGTCGGACTGCGCGGTCAGCGTGCCGGCCGGCACGCTGACCTTCCTGACGATCCACGCCACCGACACGCTGCGTCCGGCGCCCGACGGTCCGGCCGACGTGCGGATGGTGCCGCAGAGCCCGGACCTGATCGCCACCGGCCACCGCACGGCGGTGAGCGGGAAGTCGATCCGGGTCACCCGGGTGGAGACCTTCCTGCTGCTCGTACCGGCGCAGACCGCCGGCACCTCGGTGCTGGGGCTCAACGACACCGCGCTGACCGTCACCGCCGGCTGACCCCGCACCGGCCGTACGCGACGCCGCGGACGGCAGAAACCGGTGGCATCACTCGGGCCCGGACGCCCCGGACCGCGACGATGGCAGCAGCCGTGATCGCCGGCGGTGCCGGCGGTGCCACGGTCCGGCCACCAGGCTCGGGAGGAACCATGTGGCGTCCGCGCTTCCGATCGGACTACCTGCCGGTGCGGCTGCCCGACGGTCCGCTCGTGGTGCTCGGGGAGACCCGCAGCCTGCTCGTCGACGATCCGGTCGCCGCGGACCTCGCCGCACAGCTCGACGGCGCCGCGCCGCTGGCCGACGTGGTGGCCCGGCTGGCCGGCCGGCACCCGGTAGCCGCCGTCGCCGCCGCCCTCGCCCGGCTCCGCGACCACGGCCTGCTGGTGTCCGGTCCGGCGCACACCTCGCCGGCCGAGGCCGCCGGCTGGGACGCCCGGGATGTCCCGCCCGACGCCGGGCGGCGGTGGATGGCCGGGGGACCGGTCACCATCGTGGACCTGGGGGCGCCCCGGGTGGCCGAGACCGCCGACGCGCTGCGCGCCCTCGGGCTCGCCGTGACGGTGGTCGGGCCGGACGGGCCGGACCCCGACCGGCGCGCCGCCCAGGTGCTGGTGCTGCCGTCGTCGATGCTCGACCCCCGGCTGGCCCGGATCAACGACCGTCACCTGGCCGTCGGCCGGTCGTGGACCTTGGCCCGGCCGCACGGCAACGTCGTCTTCCTCGGCCCGCACCTGGTGCCGGGCCGCACCGGCTGCTGGGCCTGCCTGCGGCAACGCTGGCAGGAGAACGAGCAGGTGAACGCCTTCCTCGGGGGGCAGGACCTGGCCGATCCGCTGCCGCAGGCCGGCCGGGCGGTCCTGCCCGGGCTGGCCACCACTGCCGCCGGGCTGCTCGCCGCCGAACTCGCCGTGCTCGCCGTGCGGGGCACGTCGCCCCGGCTCACCGGCCGGATGGTCGCGCTGGACACCCGGGACCTGAGCACCGAGAGCCACCAACTGGTACGCCAACCGCAGTGCCCCGCCTGCGGCGACCCCGACCTCGTCGGCAAGGCCGAGCCCCGGATCGACCTGCCGCCGAGCGGCACCCAGCCCAGCCGGGTCGGGGAGGGTCGCACCCGGGAACCCGCGGAGGCGTACGCCGCGCTCGCCCACCACGTCAGCCGCTATCTGGGCGTGGTGAGCCGGCTGACCCCGCTGGAGGCGACCGACAACGGCGTCACCCACACCTACTCGGCCGGGCACAACTTCGCCCAGCCCCGCCAGCTCGCCGCCCTGCGCCGCAACCTGCGGGGGCAGAGCGGCGGCAAGGGCCGGACCGACCTGCAGGCCCGGATGAGCGCGATCGGCGAGGCGGTGGAGCGCTACTGCGGGGTGTGGCGTGGCGACCGCCCGGTGCACCGGGCGACCTACCGGCAGCTCGGTCCGGACCGCGCGGTGCACCTGCGGGAGCTGCTGCTGTTCTCGCAACGCCAGTACGCCGAACGGGACCGGCTCAACCGCGACCTGGGCCACCTGCACCGCATTCCCCGCCCGCTGCCCGACGAGGTGGAGCTGGACTGGACCACCGGCTGGTCGCTGACCCGGCAGACACCGCGCGAGCTGCCCGCCGCGCACTGCTGGTACGGGCATCCGGAGCTGACCGGGCTGGGCGTCTGCTCGGCCGACTCGAACGGCTGCGCGGCCGGCGGCAACCTGTCCGAGGCGATCCTGCAGGGCTTCTGCGAACTCGTGGAGCGCGACAGCGTGGCGCTGTGGTGGTACCACCGTTCCCGGATGCCCGGGGTGGACCTCGCCTCGTTCGCCGACCCGTGGACCGCGGCCTGCGTCGACCACCACGCGACCGCCCTGGGCCGCGAGCTGTGGGCCCTCGACCTGACCGCCGACCTCGGCGTACCCGCGTTCGCCGCGGTGTCCCGGCGGGCCGACGGGGGGCCGGAGGACGTCCTGGTCGGGTTCGGCGCGCACCTGGACGCGCGGGTCGCGCTGAGCCGGGCGCTCACCGAGGTGAACCAGTTCCTGCCCGCCGTGCCCGGGCCGACCTCCACGCGCCACCGGTACGGCGTCGACGATCCGGACACCGCCCGCTGGTTCGGCACGGTGCGGGTGGCCGACCAGCCGTGGCTGTCCCCGGACCCCGCCCGGGCGCCGCGCACCGCCGCGGATCACCCGACGCTGACCACCGGCGACGTCGGGGACGACGTGCGTCGTTGCGTACGCCGGGCCGAGCGAGCCGGCCTGGAGGTGATCGTCGTCGACCAGTCCCGGCCGGACGTCGACCTGGCGGTGGTGAAGGTCGTCGTGCCGGGCCTGCGGCACTTCTGGCGCCGGCTGGGCCCCGGCCGGCTGTGGGACGTGCCGGCCCGCCTCGGTCGGGGCCCGGTGGCCGCCGGCGAGACCTCGGCCAATCCGCTGAACGTTTTCTTCTAGCCGGCGTTCCCGGCCCGCCGGGAACCTGGGAGGGATGTGGAGATGACCACCGTGGTGGACCCGGACGGTCGGCGGTCGTCGTGAGCGGCTCCGTCGGTGGTCCTCCGGTCCAGGAGTCCTACCGGCTGCGCCGCGACGCGGAGCTGCGGCTCGACGAGGACGGTTCGCTGACCCTGCGGCAGACCCGCTTCCAGCTCACCCTGGAGAAACCGGGCATGGGCCGGCGGGCGCTGCTGCTGCGACTCGCCGCCGACTGGATCAGCGACGTCGAGGTCGGCCGGCTGATCAGCGGCCTGGAGGGGGAGAGCCGGGTGCTGCCGGCGCAGTTGCTGCTGCGCCGGCTGCTCGCCCACTCCTGGCTGGAGCGCCGCGTCCAGGTCGACGACCGGGCGTTGCTCGACCTGATGCCGACCGGCCTGGGTCGGGGCAGCCTGCCGGAGAGCCGCCCGCACGCCCCCGGGGTCCGCTACCGGCTCTCCCGCTTCGCCGTCCTGCAGCACGAACGGGGCATGCTGGTGGCCGCGTCGTCGCTGAGCACCCTCGCGGTCGGCTGCGCCGACGTCGCCCTCGGCGCGGTGCTGGCCGCCGCCGTGCCGGGCGTCGCAGCCGACACGGTGGCCCGCACGCTCGGCGTGCCGCCGGAGGCCGCCGGCCGGGTGCTCGACGAGTTGGCCACCGCCCGGATCCTGGTCACCGACGCCGAGTTCGAGGCGGAGCACGACGCCGCGCCGCTGGCCTACTGGTCGCCGGAGGAACTGCGGCTGCACCACCGCTCCCGCGCCGGCCGGCACGCGCTGCCGGTGGGTGGCACCTACCGGATGCGGGAGCGGTTCGCCCCGCAACCGCTGCGCCGCCCCTACGACGGGGGCCGGGCGGTGGAGTTGCCGCTGCCGGACCTGGCGACGATTGCCAAGGCCGATCCCGCGTTCAGCCAGGTCGTCGCGGATCGGCGCAGCGTGCGCGAACACGACGACGCGGCGCCGCTGTCGGTGGAGCGGCTGGCGGAGTTCCTGCACCGGTCGCAGCACACCACGGCGGTCGGCGAGGCCGGCGGGCAGGAGGTCGGCCACCGGCCCTACCCGGGCGGCGGCGGGGTCTACGAGCTGGAGATCTATCCGCTGGTCGCGCGGTGCGCCGGGCTCGACCCCGGGCTCTACCACTACGACGCGGTCGGGCACCGGCTGGAGCCGGTCGCCGGCTGGGGACCGGCCGCCGACCGGCTGCTGGCGTACGCCCGGGCGGCCGGCGCCATGCCCCGGCCGCCGCAGACCGTCCTGATCGTCACCGCCCGGGTGCAGCGGCTGATGTGGAAGTACGAAGGGATGAGCTACGCCATGATTCTCAAGGACGCGGGAGTGCTGACTCAGCAGATGTACCTCGTCGCCACCGCCATGGCGCTCGCGCCGTGCGCCCTCGGCGCCGGGGACTCCCAGGCATTCGCCGAGTTGTCCGGGCTCGACCCGCTGGTCGAGCCGAGTGTGGCCGACTTCCTGCTCGGCTCGCGTCGCGTCGACGGCGCGGTCGCAACGGCAGGCCGGCCATGAAGTTCCGACGGCAGGCGCTGCGCCAGTTGGAGGCGCCCGAGCAACTGGACCGGGCGGTCCGGCTGACCACCGTGCCGAACTGGTTGGCCACCACCGCGCTGGTCATCGTCGTGGTCGCCGCGGGGGTGTGGTCGGTGCGCACGGTGGTGCCCCGGACCGTCGAGGCGGCCGGGGTGCTGATCCACTCCAACGGGATCTCCGCCCTCGACGCGCTCGACGGCGGGCAGGTCACCAAGGTGTGGGCGGCACCGCACCAGCGGGTGACCAAGGGCACCCCGCTCTACAGCCTGCGGACGGAGGACGGCAAGGTGCGGGTGGAGAACGCGCCGGGTGACGCGTACGTGGTGGCCTGGCTGGTCTCGGAGGGCGAGATCGTCACCCCGGGCTCACACCTGGCCGACCTGGAACGGCTCGACACCGCCGGGGACGCGTTGCAGGCCGTCGTCTATGCCCCCGCCGTCGCCGCGCCGCTGCTGCAACCCGGCGTACCCGTCGAGGTGGCCGCCGCGTCGGCTCCGCGCAACGTGTTCGGCACACTGGCCGGCCAGGTGACCACGGTCGGCGCGTTCCCGGAGACCGAGGCGTCGCTGCGTGCCTTCCTGGGCACCGGGCCGGACGTGCGGCGGCTGCTCGCCCGCGGCAGCGTGGTCCGGGTGACGGTCGCCCTGGAGCCCGACCCGGCCGCCCCGGGTGGCCTGCGCTGGACCAAGTCCCCGCCGCCGTTCCAACTCAACTCGGCCAGCGAGGTCACCGCCTGGTTCACGGTGGACCGGGAACACCCGATCGACTGGCTGCTGCGGCGATGAGCGCGCCGACGACCGCCGCCACCGGCTCGCCGGAGCTGCCCCGGATCCGGCGTCGACGGGTCCGCACGCCCACCCTGATCCAGATGGAGGCGGTGGAGTGCGGCGCCGCCGCGCTCGGGATCCTGCTCGCCCACCACGGTCGGCACGTGCCCCTGGAGGAGTTGCGCCGGGTGTGCGGGGTGAGCCGGGACGGCTCCACCGCGGCCACCGTGCTCAAGGGCGCCCGCCGGTACGGGATGGTGGCCAAGGGCTTCCAGATGGACCTGGCCGGCCTGTCCACCGTGGCGCTGCCGGCGGTGCTGTTCTGGCGGTTCGAGCACTTCGTGGTGCTGGAGGGGCTCGGCCGCAAGGTCTTCATCAACGATCCGGCGACCGGTCCCCGCGCGGTGAGCTGGGAGGAGTTCGACGGCGCCTTCACCGGCATCGTGCTCACCATGGAGCCGGGCCCGGAGTTCCGGCCGGGCGGCAACCGCTACCGGCTGGTCCGGGCGCTGGCCGAGCGGTGGCGCGGGCCGGGTTCGGCGATCGCGCAGATGTTGCTGCTCGGCCTGCTGATCGCCGTGGTCGGTCTGACCATCCCGGTGATGGCCAAGGTCTTCGTCGACCGGGTGCTGTTGCAGGAGGATCGGGCCGCGTTCGCCGGCCTGGTGGCGGCGGTGGCCGTGGCCACCGTGCTCACGTTCCTGGCCAGCCTGCTCCAGCAACGCCTGACCGTACGGACGGAGACCGCGCTCGCCCTGGGCAGCGCCGCCCGGTTCTTCCGACATCTGCTGCGGCTGCCGCCGACCTTCTTCGACCAGCGGCAGGCCGCCGACCTCGGCCAGCGGGTCCGCAGCAACGACGTGGTCGCCGAGGTGCTCACCCGGCGGGCGGCCACCACCGTCGTGGACACCGGCCTGGTGCTGGCGTACGGGGCGCTGCTCTGCCAGTACGACCTGCTGCTCGGGCTGTGCGCGATGGTCCTCGCGGGGCTGAACGTCAGCGTGCTGCGCTACGTCGCCTCCACCCGGTCGACCGCCGTCGCCGGGCTCCAGGCGGACCGCAGCAAGCTGGTGACCACCGTCTACACCACGGTTCAGATGATCGAGACGGTGAAGGCCGGCGGCGAGGAGGAACGTGCCGTGGCCAGGTTCGCGGCTCGCCACGCCACCGTCGCGACCCGCCAGCAGCGGCTGGGGGTGCCCACGGCGGTGCTCTCCGTGCTGCCGGCGTTCCTCGCCTCGGGGACCACCGCGGTGCTGCTCGGGTTGGGCAGCCGGCAGGTCGTGGCGGAGGCGATGAGCGTCGGCGTGCTGGTCGGCATGCAGAGCCTGGCCGCGGCGATGAACCGGCCGTTGGGCAACCTGACCGCGCTGGGCTCGCGGCTGCAGGACATGAGCGCCGACCTGAACCGGCTGCGTGACGTGGAGCGGTATCCGCTGCCCGCGGCCGAGGACCGACCCCGCCGGTTGACCCCGATGGAGGGGCACCTGCGCATCGAGGAGGTCACCTTCGGCTACAACCCGCTCGGCCGCCCGCTGCTGGAGAACTTCAGCCTGGACCTGCCGCCGGGTGCCCGGGTGGCGCTCGTCGGGCGGTCGGGCAGCGGCAAGTCGACGGTGGGCCGGCTGGTCGCCGGGCTGTACCGGCCGTGGACCGGTCGGGTCACCGTGGACGGCCTCGAACGGCCGGCGGCCGACGACGGCCTCTGGGCGGCCACCGTCGCCATGGTGGACCAGGACCAGCGGTTGTTCGAGGGGACGGTCCGGGACAACGTCACCATGTGGGACCTCACGGTCGCCGACGAGGACGTCGTCACCGCGCTCACCGACGCGTGCCTCTACGACGAGGTCGCGGCCCGCCCGGGCGGCCTGGCCAGCCCGGTGCGGGAGAACGCCCGCAACTTCTCCGGCGGACAGCGGCAGCGGCTGGAGATCGCGCGCGCGCTCGTCCGCAATCCCCGGGTGCTGGTGCTGGACGAGGCGACAAGCGCGTTGGACGCCGAGACCGAACGCCTGATCGACAGGCACCTGCGCCGGCGGGGGGCGGCCTGCCTGATCGTGGCCCACCGCCTGTCCACGGTCCGTGACTGTGACCTGATCGTCGTGCTGGACGGCGGTCGGGAGGTGGAGCGCGGCACCCACGAGCAACTGGTCGCCCGGGACGGGGCGTACGCGCGCCTGGTCCGGGACCACTGAGCACGGACGACCCGAGGAGACGCTGATGAGCGGCGCGGTGGAGGATCCCCCGGCCGGCGGCCTGATCGGCTTCTGCGCCGACGGCGTACGCGAGGTCCGGCGGCTGGACGGACCGGTGGCCGGCTGGTTGGTGACCGGCGGTGAGGCCGACCTGTTCGCGGTGCGCCGGGCCGGGCTGAGCCCGTCACGTCGCCACCACGTGGCCCGGCTGCCCGCGGGTGGCCTGGTGCCGGCGTCCACCGCGCTCGGCGCGTGGCAGTTGATCCTGGTGCCGCTGCCCGGCACGGAGTTGCGTGGCCTGTCCCGGGGGCGCCTGTCCCTGCTGGAGCGGCACGTCCGGCTCGGCCGGACCGCTGACGACGGGGCGTCACTGCGGGCGCGGACCGCCGCGACGGAACTGGTCGCGGCGGTGGACCTGGTGCTGGTCACCATCGCCGACGCGCTGCGCCGCGGGCAGGCGCCCCGGGAGGCGTCCACCCTGCGCGGACGCGAGATCGTTTCGCTGGCGCAGGGGAGTGCCCTCACCTCCACCGGCGGAGCCTGGTGGTTGCGCAGCGCCGGCGGCCAGCTACGGCGCAACGACGGCGGCCCGGCCGAGATGTCCGGGGAGCGGGAGCTGCTGCTGGTCGTCGGCCGGGACTGGGTGGTGGCCGAGTCGCCGTGCGCGGTGGAGAGCCACGGCAGTTGGGACCTGCTGGTCACCGGTCAGCTCGCGTCGGCGGTTGACCAGCACGTGGCCCGGCTGCTCCGGATGGTGGAGACCCGGATCGAGGAGGCCGACGCGGCCCTGCTGAGCGCCGTGGAGCGGCGCCGACAGATCGACGCCGCGGTGCTCGCGGCGGCGGCCCGCCGGTCGATCGGGGTGATCGGTGCGGGCGAGGCGGTGCCGGTCCCGGACGGGGAGCCCGGCTTCGACAGGTACGGGCGGGCGGTCTCGGTGCTCCGGGTGGTCACCGAGGGCATGGGCAGCCCGGTCAACGAGCCGGCCGACCGCAGCCGCACGCCGCTGGACGACCGGGCGGCGGTGCACGCGGTGTCCCGAGCATCCAGCCTGTTCCTGCGCGGGTTGCGGCTACCGGAGCGGTGGTGGCGGCGGGACCTGGGGCCGCTGGTGGGGTGGCGGGTCGGGGGCGACCCGGAGCGCGCCGTCGCGGTGCCGCTGGTGTTCCGCCGGGGCCGCTACCACCAGGTCGACCCGGACACCCGGGCGTACGCCCCGGTGGACCCGACGGTGGCCGCGACGTTCGCCGCCGAGGCCACCCAGGTGCAGCCGCCGTTGCCGCCCATCGCCCGGATGCGTCACCTGCTGCGGGCCGGGCTGGTCGGTGCGGGCCGTGACGTGCGGGGCCTGCTGTTCGCCGCCGCCTGCGTGGGGCTGCTGGGCCTGGGTGTGCCGCTGGCCACCGGCGAGGTGCTCGGCCAGTTGGCCCGCCAGGGCGAGGTCGACGGCCTGTTCGGCTTCCTCGCGTTGATGCTCAGCGCCGCGGTGGTCGCGGGCCTGGTCGGGGTGGTGCAGAACCTGCGGCTGCTGCGGTTGGACGGCCGGTTGCAGTCGGGCGCCCAGTTGGCGATCTGGGACCGGCTGATGCGGCTGCCGGCCCGCTTCTTCACCGGCCGCAGCAGCGGTGAGATCGCCAACTCGATGTTGGGGATCTCGTTCGTCGGGGAGGCGCTGAGTGCGCTGTTGCCGCAGATCGTCTCGGCGGCGGCGACCGTCGCGGTGACCGTCGGCATGCTGCTGGTGGTCGAGCCGGTGCTCGGGCTGTGGGGGCTGGGGATCGTCGTGGTCAGCGCGCTCGCGTTCGGCGCGTTCGCCGTGCTGATCGTGCACCGGCAACGGTCCGCGTTGCCGGCCGAGCACCGGGCGGCGGCGATGACCAACCAGCTCCTCGGCGGCATCGTCAAGATCAAACTGGCGGCTGCCGAGGCCCGTGCCCACGCGCGGTGGTCGGAGGTGGCCGCGCTGGCCCGGGCGTCGCTGCAACGGGTCCGGCAGAGCCAGTCGGGCCTGGTCGCCTTCGCCACCGTGCTGCCGGTCGCCGGCCAACTGGTCCTGTTCGCCGTGCTGGTCGGGCCGCTCGCCGGGCAGGTCCCGCCGGCCGACTTCTTCGTCCTCAACGTCGGCTTCGCGATGCTGCTCGGCGCGCTGCTGGTGCTGGTGTCGGCCGGCGTCGAAGTGATCGCGGCGATGTCGCGGCTGGGCAGCCTGCGGGAGATCCTGCGCGCCGACCCCGAGGCGCGGCCGGACCGGGTGGACCCCGGCGAGCTGCGCGGCGAGATCACGCTGCACCGGCTCACCTTCGCCTACCAGCCGGACGAGGCGCCGGTGCTCGTCGACATCGACCTGCACGTGCGCCCCGGCGAGTTCGTCGCCATCGTCGGGCCGAGCGGCTGCGGGAAGTCCACGCTGCTGCGGCTGCTGCTCGGCTTCGAACGCCAGCAGCAGGGTGCGGTGCTCTACGACGGCCAGGATCTCTCCGAACTCGACGTGCACGCGGTCCGCCGGCAGTGCGGCGTGGTCCTGCAGGACGGCCAGCTCTTCGCCGGCTCGGTGCGGGACAACATCTGCGGCGCCGGCAGCTTCCCGCTGGATCAGGTCTGGGAGGCGGCGCGGATGGCCGGCCTCGCCGACGACCTGGAGGCGCTGCCGATGGGGATGAGCACGATGGTGCCGTTCGGCGGCGGGACGCTCTCCGTCGGGCAGCGGCAGCGGGTGCTGATCGCCCGTGCGCTGGCTCCCCGACCGCGGATCATCTTCCTCGACGAGGCGACGAGTGCCCTGGACAACCGGACCCAGGAGGTGGTCACCCGGAGCACCGCGGCGCTGGCCGCCACCCGGGTCGTCATCGCCCACCGGCTGTCCACGGTCCGCGCGGCGGACTCCATAGTGGTCCTCGACGCGGGGCGGATCGTCCAGCGGGGCAGCTACGACGAGTTGATGGACCAGCCCGAGGGGCTGTTCCACCGGTTGGCGCGGCGGCAACTGCTGACCGAGCCGGAACGGACCGACGCCGTGGCGGAGGGCCGGCAGCCGGACGGGCAGCCGGCGACCGGCTGACGGCCCGGTCAGCCGTTGTCGATGACGGTGCTGTCCTCCAGGCACACGTCCGTGTCGAGGTGGTTCTCCAACAGCTCCGCGACGTGCGCCTCCGCCTGGTTCTCGACGGCGAGCCGGAACGCCTCGGTGAGCACGTTGACCACACCCTGGGTCAACAGCAGGGCCTCCCGGTCGAGGTCGGCCCAGGACGGCCGGGTGCCGCTGCGCACCAGCTCCGGCGCGAGGACCAGCAACCGGGCGGTGACGGCGGCGACCAGCTCGTCGGCCACCGGCCGGAGACTGTCCAGCACCTCGCTGAGGGTCTGCAGCGCCGGCACCGTGCCCACCCGTACCCGGTGCAGCTCCAGGGCGGCGCGCAGCGGGCGGGGGCGGACGGTGCGGACCGTGCCGTCGGTGGCTCGCCCGATCACGCCGTGCCGGGTCAGCGCGTGGGCCAGCGCGGGACGGTCGGCGGCCAGGCGTTGCAGCATCGCGGTCAGCCCGTCGGGTGCCTCGTCGCTGACCCGGACCCCGAGCATCGCCTCGATGGAGACCAGGTTGAAGCCCTGCCGTTGCAGGGCGAGGATCGCGTCCAGCCGGCGCACGTGGGAGTCGTCGTAGAGCGCCGCCCGGCCGTGCCGCACCGGCGGCGGCAGCAGCCGCCGGGCCTGGTGGGCGCGGATGTTGCGCGGCGACATCCCGACCTTGCGGGCGAGTTCGTCCACGGTGTACCCGGCCGGGCCGGCGGGTGTCGTCGTCACCTCGTCGATGGTCACGGTGGCCTCCGGCAGCGCTCGGTGACGGCACATGGCACCCGTCGAACCGCTGTCACGGTGGACGGTCCGACGATCGCAGCGTAAGTGCGGGCACCGGGCGGATGACAGACGAGGAATTACTACTTGTCTATCGTCGTGACCATCATTAGAATCGTTATCCGCCGAATGCCGCTGATTCTCAATTACCCGGCTTCCGCCGTGACGTGACCTTTTCGCGGCCACATTCGATGAAATTCCCGCCAGGTGGGCCGACCGGCTCGGTCGGTGGCCGACGATGGGGCGAACCCGGCGGCCCGGAACCCCGCGCTGCCTGTCGCCGCCCCGGTGTCACCGCCGGCGGTCGGCCGTCGAAGGGAGCAGGGGTGTGACACCTGTCGATCGAGCGGTCTTCGTGGCCGCGTACAGCCGGCTGGTCGCAGACGTCTGGGCCGACCCGGCCAAGGAGCAGGCGCTCGACCGGGACCCGCGGGGATTCCTCGCCGGCTACGGGCTCCAACTGCCCGAGGACGTGCAGATCCGGGTGGTCCGGGACGTGGCCGACGCCGACCCGGACCTTGAGGTGCAGGTCGAGTCCTGGGAGCTGGCGGCGACCTCCGGCGCCTTCGTGCTCTTCGTGCCGTCGCTGCTGCCGGTGGCCGAGGCGGAGCTGGCCGAGGACGAGCTGGACAGCGTCGTCGCCGGCCTGGACTCCAGCTGCGCCTGCTGCTGCCCGTGCTGCTGCACCTGACACCGATGTCTGCCGCCCGCCGGCCGGCGCGGCAGATTCTGATGGCAGTCGGAAGAAATGCTTGATTACCCAACCTCGATCTTTTTAGCGTTTTCGCACAGCGATTAACCGCCCGTCCCGCAGCGATCCGCGAGGAAAGGACCGAACGATGAGCAACGACGAGCAGGAATACGGCGCGAGGTTCGTGACCAAGTACTCGGAACTGGTCACCGTGGTGTGGCGCAGCGACGAGGAACTGCAGCGGCTCCTCGCCGACCCGACCGGATACGCCACGGCGGCCGGCCTGCCGGTGGCCCCCGGCGCCACGGTCGAGGTCGACCGCGCCCAGCCGGCCACGCTCTACACCAAGGAGCAGATCGTCGCCGACTGGTCCGGCACGCCCGGCCGGCACGTGCTGCACGTGCCCGAGGTGCCGCTGGTCGACCTCAACGAGCTGACCGAGGCCGAACTGGAGACGGTGGCCGGAGGCGTGGCCGCGCCGGCCGACAACAACGTCAACATCATCGCCGTCCTCATCGTCTGAGTTCCCCACCCCCCGTCGGGAGCCTCGATGACTGACACGACCGAGACCATCGCGTTCCGATCCGGCACCTACCGGACGGCCACGGTGGAGCAGACCTGGGCACGGGTCGGTGGCATGCTCGACCGGTTCCGGATCACCCGGGTCGCCGACATCACCCGGCTCGACGAGATCGGCCTGCCGGTGCACGTCGCCTACCGGCCGGTCGGGGCCACCATGGCGGTGAGCGTCGGCACCGGCGCCACGGCGACGCAGGCCCGGGTCAGCGCGGTCATGGAGAGCATCGAGTCCTGGCACGCCGAGAACCTCCGGCCGGGGACCGTGGTCCGGTCCCCGGCCGAGGCGCTCGACCTGCCGTACGACGTCCGGTGGCTGCACCTGGCGGAGCGGTCGCCGCTGACCCCGGCCGTCGAACTCGACTGGGTCGCCGGCCGCGGGCTGGTGACCGGCGCACGCTGCCTGGTGCCCCGCGCCACCATCGAACTCGACTTCACCGTCCGGCGCGGCTGGGACCGCGCCCTGTTCACCCCCAGCAGCAACGGGCTGGCCACCGGGAACACCCTCGCCGAGGCGAGCCTGCACGCCCTGCTGGAGGTCGTCGAACGCGACTGCATCGCGCCGTACTGCACCGCGCCGCTGGACGAACGCACCTACACCGACCCGGGCACCGCCACCAACGCGATGACCCGCACCGTGCACGAGGCGCTGCTGCGGGCCGGCTGCTGGGTGGAGGTGTGCGACATCACCAACGCCGTCGACGTACCGTGTTACGCCGCCTCGATCTGGTCGGAGGACCTGCCGGTCACCTTCGGCGGCTTCGGCTGCCACGTGGACCCGCAGATCGCCGTCGGGCGGGCCATGTCGGAGGCGGCGCAGTCGCGGCTGGTGATGGTCTCCGGGGCCCGGGACGACATCGACGCCACCGCCTACCACGACGTCGGCGCGACACCGGTGCCGCCGCCCACCGTCGACCGCCCCGTCCGGCCGGTCCGCCGGGATGCGCCGCCCGCCGGGGACGTCACCCAGGTGCTGCGCGAGCTGGCGTCGCGGGTGCAGCGGATCACCGGCGTGGAGCCGTTCGCCGTCGACCTGACGCACGACGACATCGGCATTCCGGTGAGCAAGGTGTTCGCCCCGGGCCTGCGGATGTTCGACGAGCGGGCCCTGAGTACCCGACCGGGAGTGTCGCGTGACTGACGTCGTCTTCATCGGTCCGAGCCTGCCGGCGGACGAGGTCGGTCGGCTGTTGCCCGACGCGGTGGTGCTGCCGCCCGTCGCGCACGGCGACCTGCTCCGCCTGGACGTCGTCCCCGGCGACCGGGTCCTCGTCGTCGACGGATACTTCCTGCAACACCCGCCGGTCCGCCACCGGGAGATCCTCGACCTGCTCGACCGCGGGGTGACGGTGGCCGGCGCCGCCAGCATGGGGGCGCTGCGCGCCGCCGAGCTGTGGCAGTTCGGGATGCGTGGCGTGGGCGAGGTGTTCGCGCTCTACCGCGACGGCGTCGTCACCGGCGACGACGAGGTGGCGGTCGTGCACGGGCCCGCCGAGGAGGGCCACCGCACGTTGAGCGAGCCGCTGGTGAACATCCGGGTCGCGCTGCGCCGGGCCGTCGCCGCCGATGTGCTCGACGCGGCCGAGGCCGCGCTGCTGCTGGACATCGCCCGGGAGCTGCCCTTCCGGCGGCGGTCGTACCTCGCGTTGGAGCGCACCGCGCCACCGGAGGCGACGGCCGTGGTGGACCGGTTCCTGACCTGGCGGCGGCGGGCCCCCTGGGACGCCAAGAGCGCCGACGCGCGGCTGCTGCTGTCGATGGCGGCGGACGACGCACCCGAGCTGTGCCCGGCGCACGCCGGCGACCAGCCGATCGACAACCTGCACACCCGGTTCCTCGACAGTTGGCGTGCCCGGTTCGCCGGGCAGCCGGTCGGCGGGCACTGGGTCAGCGACCGGGACGCCGCGGCGGTGCTGATGCTGCTGCACCCGGAGGCGCCGGCCTGGCACCGGCGGGGGGTGCTGGGGGGGCTGGCCGAGGTCGACGTCACCGACCCGGCGGTCGAGGAACGCGCCCACGAGGTGGCCCGCCGGCGGGGGCTGACCGGTGCGACGCCGGCCGGCTGGGACTGGCTGACCGACCGGGAACGGGACCTCGACGACCGCGAGGCGGTGTTGCGGGTGCTGGTGCGGGCGTTCGGCACCACGCCCTACCGCAGCCTGGCCCTGTGGATGGTCGCGGCGCCGCTGCGTACCGCCGCGATGCTCGCCGCGGCTCGGCAGGTCGCGGCGACGGCGGCGTCGCTGAACGACACAGTCGTCCCGCGCACGAACCGGCGCCGTCCGGGCGGCCGGCTGCACTTCCGCACCGAGGTCGTCGACGGATGCTTCGCGCGGCTGTGGGGCTGTGCCGCCGACGAGCTGGAAGCGGCGGCGTGGGACCGGGGCTTCGTCGACCTGGCGTCGTTCCGCTACGCCGCCGAACCGTTGGTGGCGTACGTCAAGGCGTTCGGCGCCCCACGGCTGCCGGCGGTGGCGGGGCCCGCGCAGGAGAGCACCCTGGCCGGTTCCGCGGCCCGGGTCGGTTGAGGAGGAGTCGATGAGCGGCACGGTGAAGGCGGCACTGATCTATCCCCCGCTGACCGATCCCACCTCGGGATACCACTCCCTGAACTATCTCGACTCGTACGCCCGGGCGCAGGGACACCGGCCGGCGGAGATCATCGACGCCAACATCGAGGCATTTCACCACTCCCACACCCCGTCGGCGTACGAGTGGCTGCGGCGGGAGTTGTCCCGGCGCTCCGTCGACGACCTCAGCGGCCCGGACGCGCTGATGGCCCGGGCGAACCAGCTCGGCCTGCCCGACCCCGACCCGGAGCGGTTGCGCCGGTCGATCGGGGTGTTGCAGGACCCGGTCCTGTTCTACGACTACCGGCACTACCAGGACGCCGTCGAGGGCGTGATCTCCTGGATGGACGCGCTCGGGGCGGTCGGGTTCCCCGGGCAGTTCCGGGCCGGCTTCCGGCTCCATCCGTCGCCGATGATCTCGATCGGCTCGGTGGCCGCGCTCACCGACGAGGCGGTGCTCGGCCGGCTCAACCGGCCCTTCCAGCCGTACTACGAGGACGTGCTGATCCCGCGGCTGGCCGCGGGCGGGCACCAGGTGATCGGGATCAGCGCCACCTACCAGTGGCAGCTACCGTTCGCGCTCTGGATCGCCCGGCTCGTCCGGCGGGCCTGCCCGGACGTCTTCCTCGTCGCGGGTGGCACGGAGATCTCCGGCGTCTGGAAGTGCGCCAGCAAACCCGAGTACGTCTTCCAGGTGCTCGCCGACTTCGACGCGATAGTGGTCGGGGAGGGGGAGAGCGCGTACACGGAGATCCTCGACGCGGTGGCGGCCGGGACCCTGCCGGCCGGGCACCCCAACGTCCGCCTGCACCCGAAATACGGCCGCCAGCGCCAGTTGCCCCTGCGCTACGAGCGGCTGGCGCAGGTGCCGGTGCCGGACTTCTCCGGCCTGCCCTGGGACCTCTATCTCAGCCCGGAGCGGTTCGTCTACTACTCGCCGACCCGAGGCTGCTACTGGAACAAGTGCACGTTCTGCGACTACGGCCTGAACACCGACGGCCCGACCAGCCCGTGGCGGCAGGACACGGTGGCCACGATGGTCGCGGACGTCACCGAACTGTCGAAGTTCGCCAAGTTCATCTATTTCTCGGTGGACGTGCTCGCGCCCGCGACCATCCTGCGCTTCGCCGAGCAGGTCGTCGAGCGCGGGCTGGACTTCCGCTGGGGTGCCGAGATCCGGTTGGAGAAGTACTGGTCGGACGAGCGCTGCGAGCTGTTGCGGCGCAGCGGCTGCGTGGCCGTCTCGGTCGGCTTCGAGTCCGGCAACCAGCGCATCCTCGACCTGATCGACAAGGGCACCAGGCCGGAGCAGGTGCGGCGCACCATGACCGCGATGACCAAGGCCAACATCGGGGTCCAGATGATGGGCTTCACCGGCTTCCCCACCGAGACGCGGGAGGAGGCGCTGGACAGCATCACCTTCCTGCGCGACAACCCGGACCTGTGGACCCTCGGCGGGCTGGGCGACTTCATGTTGACCCCCGGCGCCATCGTCGCCAAGGAGCCGCAGCGCTTCGGCATCAGCAACGTGCGGCCGGTGCCGGGCTCGGACATCGTCCGGATCCTCCAGTACGACGAGCCGGTCACCGAGGCGGCACGGGCCGAGGTCGCCGAGGCCAAGGCGGGCCTGAACCCCGGGCACTTCCACCGTCCGTGGCTGGGCAGCACCGACACCCCGCACACGTTCTTCTACCATGACCGCTACGGCACCGCGGTGCGCGGCGTGCTCGCTCATGACCGGGTCCGGCACGACACCGACGACCAGACCCAGTTCCTCGCCAACGGCTCCTTCGTGGAGCGCGACGACGAGCAGGTGTGGGACGCCTACCGGCGGATCCGGTCGGACGAGCAGGACGGCGTCCCGGGCGAACTGCCGGCGGACCGGCACCTGTTCCGCCGGGCCGACGGTCAGGTGTTCGCGCTCAACCGCAGCAGCCGGTTGTTCCTGGACCTCTTCACCGCGCCGCTCACCCTCGCCGAGGCGCAGCGCCGGCTCTGGATCGTCGAGTCGACGGTCGCCGACCGGGTCTGGCGGACCTTCATCGCGGAGCGGCTGATCCGTCGGCATCGGCTTCCGAACCAGGCCGAGCCGGCGCGGTGACCGGCCACCGACCGGAACCGCATCGGTATGGGCGTCGCACCGGTCTGGTATTCCCCGGAAGCAAAGCGCTTCTGTTGAAATAGATCTGCCATTGTCAATGCGGCGATCGGACGCTGGTCCGTCGGCGTATTGCGGCCATGGTCGATACCCGGGCATCGGCTTTGCCAAGCTCTCGCGAGTGTCAAGATCTATGGAGGGAATGGTAGATGTCATTCACGTCAGGCAGGAGGGTCGCCGTCCTGGCGATCCTGTCGCTGCTGTCCGCGTTCGTGGTGGCGGTGTCACCCGTGGCGGACCGCCCGGCTGCCGCGGCCACCCGGACCTGGACCGGTCTGGTCGACTGCTACGGCAACCTCACCAACACCGGGCTGACCCTCAAGGCGGGCGACCAGGTGCAGGTCACCATCACCACCGGCCTGTGCTACTTCTATCCCGGCCGGCCGTCCAACCACACGCCGGGCGAGGGGCTGACCTCGCGGATCGGCACGCGGGACTTCACCTACGGCGCGCCCACCACCGCCACCGCACCGGTGGACGGCGGCCTGGTCTTCTACTTCGGGGACAGCCTCTACAGCGACAACTCCGGCTACGGCTACACCGTGACGGTGACCGTCACCTCGGCGTCCGTGGAGAAGTGCCGCGACTTCACCACCACGAGCCGATACCTGCGGGTCACCGTCGCGGACCTGTACCGCGGGGCTCCGATCCCGGCCGCCGCCCGGAACTACCTGGACCGGGTCGTCATCGCTGACGGGCTGGCATACATGCAGCTCAAGGGCAGTTGGTGCTACAAGGACAACCGAGTCACCTGGAAGAACATCCGTCCCGTGCAGGCCGCGCTGGCCGGTGCCGGCCTCTCCGGGCTCGTGTTCTCCGTGGCGCCCAAGGACACCGGCGCCGTTTCGCTGGAGAACTACGGCTCGGGGGCGACCCGCTACCGGATTTCCCAGACCAAGGCGGTCGTCTATCTCGAAGTTCCCGTCGCCGTCAACCTCACCATTCCCGGGACGGAGGTCGGGATCACCATCCCGGCCGGAGCCAAACGACCCATCTACACCATGGTGATGGACACGCTGCTCACCGGTGCCGGCAACGTCTCCTGTGCCGCCACCGACGCCGCACCCTGCACCGCCACGAGGACCGCCGAATACACGAGGTGACCGGCCGGGCGCCCCGCCGGTCGGCAACCACCGGACTGTTCGTCCGTTGACCGGGCGGCCCCCACCTCGGGCTCCACGCCGAGTGGGGGCCGCGTCACGGCCCCGGGGCGGTCGTACCGGGCCACCGAGCGGGCACGCCCGGTGCGCGGGCTGCCCCGGACGGGTCAACCGCCGGCGAGGGCGGGCCACCTGGCCGGGTCCGCGCGCATCTCGGCGAGCAGGGCCGGGCGCAGCGCGGCAAGTCTCTGCACGTGACCGGCGCGGAGCCAGCGCGTGACCCACTGTGCCGTGCTGCTCGCCGGGCCACCTCGCCCCCAGCTCACGGTCATCCGTACCCGGATGTCCTCGGCCAGGCGGACGACAGTCATCTTCTCGCCGGGCATCATGGTGGCGCTCGTCAGCGCCACCGCCAGTCCGTCCTCCAGGATGTGCCGCCCGCTGGCTCCGTTCAGGGCGGTGTAGCGGATCCGCGGCTCGAAGCCCGCCGACCGACACAGCAGCACCACCGACTGGTGGTTACGGGTGCCGGGTGGGCCGGTGAGCCAGTCGAAGTCGGCCAGCTCCCGCAGGCTCACGGTCGGCCGGCCGTCGCCGGCCCCCCGGGGCATCAGGATGTGGGCCGGGTCCTCGAACGCCACTGCCTTGTCCCGCCCGGCGGGTGTGGTCAGACTGACGAACGGAAGGTCGGCGTACAGGCAGATGTCGGCGGCGAGCATCGTGGGCGGCCAGTCCGTGCCCGGGATGTCGATGACGTGGTGTCGCACGTCGGCCGTGGTCTGGTCGCGGAGCGCGTCGAGGAGCCCGTGGAAGGCGAACTCGCTGACGAGTTGGAGGTCTCCGGCGGTCGTGGCCGGCTCGTTCCCGTGACTCGACGCCGTTGGACAGGAGAGCGTCTGCGCCAGCAGGCGCAGGTGCGGCAACGCGTCGGTGAGCAGGGCGGTGGGTCGGATGCCGTGGTGGGTGCGGGTGAACAGGGTGGTCTGCCAGCGCTGCTCGATGCGGGTCAACTGCGCGCTCAGTGACGGTTGGGGGATCTGCAACCGCGTGGCCGCGCTGCCGATCGAGCCGGTGGCGGCGATCGTGACGACCACCTCCGCGTGGCGCAGCGAGACCGACTCGACACCGAGGAGCCGGGTGAGCAGCTCCGACGCGGTCAGTGCCCGGCTCACCGTGCCCAGCCCGGCCCGGCCCCGCTCGGTCAGGTGGTAGCCCTGTGGCGTCTGGCGCAGCCACACCGCATCACCCCGGCCGGCCAACCCGCGCAGGCGCCTGCGGACGAACGATTCGGTACGGCCGGTCGCGGCGGCCAGGGTCGGGGCGTCGTCGCCGTCGGCGACCCCGATCAGAAGTCGAAGATCGATCGTGTCCACGACCGTCGATGGTATGGCCTGTGGCGGCGGCGTGAGTGGGGACAGTTGATGAAGTGCCGCCGAAAGGCGGTTCCGAGAACCTGATCTTGGTGGTCGACGTCTCAATGGGTGTGAGGGAAGACGAAGGGGAGTTGCTGCGGCGGGTCGCGCGTGGCGATGCCGCCGCGTTCGACGAACTGTATCGCCGGACGTCCCCGTGGTTGCTCGTTCGCCTGCGCCGTCGCTGCGCCGACGACGACCTGGTCGCCGACGTCATCCAGGAGACGTATCTCGCGGTGTGGCGGGCCGCCGACTCCTACGTCGGCGTGAGCGCCGGTAGCGCCGTCGGCTGGCTGTGGTCGATCGCCGCGCGGCGGCTCGTCGACGGGTTCCGGCGGCGCGCCAAGGATGCCCAGGCGGTGCCCCTGCCACTGGCCGCGGAGAACCCGCCCGCGGCCGAGGACGTGGTGCTGGCCGGCGCGATCGGCGACGAGGTCGGCGACGCCCTGCGCCGGCTGGCGCCGGAACTGCGCCAGGTGTTGCACGCCCTCGTCATCGACGGACTCTCGGTCCGGGAGACCGCGCTCGTGCTCGGTCTTCCGGAGGGAACCGTGAAGACTCGCGCCCGCCGCGCGCGACTGGCACTTCGGGAGGCGTTGTCGTGAGCGCACACATCCCAGTCGAGGTGTTGGGCCGCTATGCCGCCGGTGATCCGGGCATCGCGCCGGACGTCCTGTGGGCGACGGAGACGCATCTGGAGCGTTGCGCCGACTGCCGGGGCCGGTTGGCCGACGCCAGCGACGGCGACACGGTGGCGCTGTTGGCCGCCGTCTGGGTGCGGGTCGAGGCGGCGAGGACAACCGCCGCGCCGACCACTGCCCGGCGTCGGTGGCTGCCCGCCCGGTCCGCCCGGTGGGTGACGCCGGTGTTCGTGCCCTGGCTCGCGACGACGGTGCTGGTGGTGCTGGTCGCGCTCGGCTTCGACCTGGCGGTCGCCGGCCGGCACGCGGCGCCGCCGTCGCTTGTGGTGCTCCTGGCGCCGGTCGCGCCACTGCTCGGGGTGGCCTCCGCCTGGACCCGGCGGCTCGATCCGGCACACGAACTGGTCGTCGCGACCGCCCGGGCCGGCCTGGGGCTGGTGCTGCGACGGACCCTCGTCGTGCTCGTCGTGGTGATCCCGGTTCTCGCGGTGGCCGGATGGTTGGTCGGCGCGTCCCCGGCGCGCTGGTTGATGCCCTGCCTGGCGTTCACGGCGGGGGCGCTGGCCCTCGGCAGGTTGGTCGGCCTGCCGCGGGCGGCGTGGGGACTGGCGCTGCTCTGGGCCGCGGTGGTCGTCGGTCCGAGCATCGTCACCGCCCGACTGCCGGTGCTGCTGACCGAGGCCGCCCTGCCGGGCTGGGCGGCGCTCACCGTGGTGGTCGCGCTCGCCCTCGTGCCCCGACCCGGTGGTTATGCGGAGCTCCGATGAGAAGAAGGTACGGAATGCGCAAAGGAATCAGTGCCGCGGCGCTGGCGCCGACGACGTACGCCTGGGCGATCCGCGCGGCGGCGCTTCGGGTGCTAGCGGGCAGACGGCTTGCCGTCGACGGCCTCGACCTGTCGCTGGGCAACGGTGTGCACGGCCTGCTGGGGCCCAATGGCGCCGGCAAGACGACGCTGATGCGGGCGCTCGCGACCGTGTCCCGCCCGGCCGGCGGTGAGCTGGAACTACTCGGCCATCCCGTGCACGCGCGACCCGACCTGCGGACGTTGCGCCGGTCCATCGGCTACCTGCCGCAGGAGTTCGGCTTCTACGGCCGGTTCACCGTGCGGGAGTTCGTCGAATACCTCGCCTGGCTGAAGGAGGTGCCGGCGCACGACATCCCGGACGCGGTGCAGCGGGCGTTGGAACGTGTCGGCCTCGCCGAGCGGGCCGACTCGCGCATGAAGACGCTGTCCGGGGGGATGGCACGGCGAGCCGGCATCGCGCAGGCGATCGTCAACGACCCGGAGATCCTGCTGCTGGACGAGCCCACCGTGGGTCTCGATCCGGAGCAGCGGATGGGTTTCCGCTCGCTGCTACGGGAGTTGGGCGGGCAGACCTGCGTCGTCGTCTCCACCCATCTGGTCGAGGACGTGGTGGCCGCCTGCACGAACGTGGTGCTGATGGACGCCGGCCGGTTGGTGTTCCACGGCGTACCGGCGGATCTGGTGGAGTTGGGCCGCGAGGGGGTGGGCGACAGTTCCGCCGAACGCGGATACACCGAGCTGCTGCGCCGGCATCGCGCCGCCGGGGAGGGCGTGGCATGACCCGCCGGATCCTCCGCATCGAGATCCGACGCTCGGCGGCGCTCTGGTTGGCGCTGGGTGCCGCGCTGCTCGGCACCGCCCTGCTGTATGTGGCGGTGGACGGCTGGGGCGGGCGCTGGATGCCGCTGGCGCTCTGGCAACGGGAGTACCTGTTCATCCTCTGGCCCATGGCGCTCGGACTGGGCGCGTGGCAGGCCGGCCGCGACCGCCGCTGCCGCACCGAGGAACTGGTCGCGGCGACCGCCCGTCCGCGGTGGCAGCGGGTGCTGCCGGCGGCCGTGGCGATGGCGCTCGCCGGGGCCGCCGGCTACCTCCTGATGTACGCCGGCGGCGCGGCCCAGGTCGCGGCGTACGCGACCTACCTGCCGGGCCAGGCCGTCGTGACCGCCGGCGTCGGGGTGCTCTGGATGGTGTCCGGCGTCTGGCTCGGCATGACCGTCGGGGCGCTCGCGCCGTCCCGCCTGACCCCGCCCGTGACCGCCGTCGTCGGTGCCACCGTGGCGCTCGTCGCCATCACCGACCGGGGGTACGCCCACGTGCCGAAGATGGTCCATCTGCTGACCCCGTCACCGTTCGGGTTCTGGGGCGACTTCGTGACGGTGCGGGGCATCGTCGGCGTCGCGCACACCGTCTGGCTGGCCGGTCTGGCGGTGAGTGCGCTCGCCGTCTTCCTCTGCGCCACCCGGACCGCCCGGACGGCGGCGGTGCTGCCCGCGTTGGTGGCGGCCGTGGTGGCCCTGGCGATGCTTCCCGACGGCCGGCAGCGGCTGCCGGTGCCGGACGCGGCGGCCGCCGCGCTGGTCTGCAGCGCCGGACCGGGGCCCGAGGTGTGCGTCACCCGGGTCCACGCCGGCGCGCTGGCGGACCTGCGTGATCCGGCGCGGCGGGCGCTCGCGACGTTGTCGGCGAAGCTTCCGCAGGCGCCGACCTCGGTGCACGAGACACCCGAGTCCTGGTACGAGACCCGGCCGGTGCCGCGACCGCGGGACGTGCTGCTCGTGGCACTCGAACTGGCGCCGTGGGGTGGCGCGAAGGGGAGCCCGGACGAGTTGCGGTGGCGTCTGCTGGACGGGGCGGGCACCCGGCCGTGTGCGTACACCGCCGGAAACCCCGACGCGGCCCGGGCGGACCGCGTGGCGCGGCTGGCCGCAGCGGCCTGGCTGGCCGACCGCGTGCCACCGGCCGGTCCGGACCGCGACGCGGCGCGCCAGGCATGGCAGGCGCTTCGCGCCTTCCCGGCGGCCGAACAGCGCAACCGCGTCGCCGCGCTGCGCAGGGCGGCGCTCGCCTGCGCCGAGGTCAACCTGCTCGACCTGCTGGTCGGTGACGACCGGTGAGATGGCTCGCGCTGCACCTGCGGTGCCGGGGCGTCCCCGCCGCCGCCGGGGCGGCGGTGGCCGGCGTCGTCGTGCTGTGGTGGCTGGGTCAGGCGGCCGACGAGCCGCGCCTGCGGCTCGCGGTGGCGCTGATGTCCGCGCTCGTCGCCACCGTCCCGTTCGGCTCCGGGCTCACCGGCGCCGACCCCGCGCTGGAGCGGACGGCCGCCCTGGCGTGGCCGCCCCGCCGCGCCGCGCACATCCTGGCGGTGATGGCCGCGGCGGCCATCATCGCCACGGTGCCGGCGCTGACCAGCGAACCGTTGGCGACGGTGGGGCTGACGGTCCGCAACACGGCCGGGCTCGGCGGGCTGCTCGCCGTCGGGGCCGCCTGGGGCGCGCAGTGGGCGTGGCTCCTGCCCGTCGGGTGGACGCTCGTGGTGGTCCTGTCCGGGCCGGTGAGCGGGCACGTGTACCAGGAGGTCCTGACCTGGATGGTGCAGCCGCTGGGCACCACCTCGGCCGCCGCCTCCGCCACGACCATCGCCGTCGTCGGCGTGCTCACCCACGCCGTTCTCGGGGGCCGCCGGTGAGCACCCGCCCCCGGCGGCCCGCGACGGCAGGACCGTCACTGACCCTGGCCGAGGGACCGTCACTGACCCTGGCCGAGGGACCGTCACTGACCCTGGCCGAGGGAATAGCCGAGTTCGTCGTCGAAGCGGTAGAGACCCTCGGTCTTGACGAAGTCCAGCCCGGCCCGGTCGAGCCGGTCGAGCAGGTCCACCACGTCGCCGCGCCGGGCCGCGCCGGGGCGGGCAGACCGGAAACGGACCCGCCAGTGGTCGGTGCAGAATGTCTCGGGGAGGCCGTCGGGCCACACCTTCACCCCCCGGTTCGTGATCATCTGTAGCTCCAGCGGAGCCCCGGCGGCGGCCGTGCGCAGCAGGGCGGCCAGCGCGGCCGGGTCACGGTCGTCGTGGTGCAGGAAGACGTCGACGCCGTCCATCGTCTTCACCGGCGCGGGACGGGCGGTGACGGTCGGAACCGGCTGCTGCGGCACGGCGGGATAGGTGACCGGGGGCAGGGCCGCCGGTCGCTGGCCGAGCCGGTCGATGACCGCGTCGGCGAACGCCCGGGTGCCCACGGGTTCGGTGCCGGGACCGGCGATGTCGGCGGTGGCGACGCCGGCCTCCAGGGTGGTCAGCCAGGCGTTGTGGACCCGCTCGGCGACGTCGGCCTGGCCGATGTGCGCGAGCATCATCACCGCCCCGAGCAGCAACCCGGACGGGTTGGCGACGTCCCGCCCGGCCAGGGGCGGCGCGGAGCCGTGGATGGCTTCGAACATCGCCGCCTGCTCGCCGATGTTGGCGGAGCCGGCCAGGCCGACCGAGCCGGCGATCTGCGCGGCCACGTCGGAGAGCACGTCGCCGTACAGGTTGGGGGTGACGATGACGTCGAAGGCCTCCGGGGTGTCGGCCAGCCGCGCCGTGCCGATGTCGACGATCAGGTGTTCGGCGGCGAGGTCGGGGAAGTCGCGCGACACCTCGTCGAAGACCCGGTGGAACAGGCCGTCGGTGAGCTTCATGATGTTGTCCTTGGTCAGGCAGGTGACCTTGGACCGACCGAGGCGTCGGGCCTGGTCGAACGCGTACCGCACGATCCGCTCGCACCCGGGCCGGGAGATCAGCTTGAGGCACTGGGTCACCTCGTCGGTCTGCCGGTGCTCGATGCCGGCGTAGAGGTCCTCCTCGTTCTCCCGCACGATCAGCACGTCCATCTTGGGATGGCGGGTGGGCACGAACGGTGCGTACGCCACGCAGGGCCGGACGTTCGCGAACAGGCCCAGCGACTTGCGGATCGTCACGTTCAGCGACTTGAACCCGCCGCCCTGCGGAGTGGTGATCGGCGCCTTGAGGAACACCCGGGTCCGGCGCAGCGACTCCCATGCCTGGGCGTCGATGCCGGCGGTGTGGCCGCGCCCGTACACCGCCTCCCCGATCTGGATCTCCTCCACCGCCAGGCGTGCCCCGGCCGCGTCGAGCACCCGCAGCGTGGCCTCCATGATCTCCGGGCCGATCCCGTCCCCCCGGGCCACCGTCACCGGTACGGCGCCCGGCTGATCCGACATCTTCATGGTCACGACCCCTCCCCATCCCGGATATGCGAAGCACATTACACGAAAAACTTCTCGTGCTTAAGGTGGGTCGCCTCGACCGGCGACGACCCGACGAGTTGCGCGCGCCGGCGTCCTGCCCGAGGTTGGTTCGGACGAGGTTCTCCGAGCCGGGACGCCAGACGTGGTGGGGTGGGAAAATGGGTGTGTTGTGGGTGTCGGCCGGTCTGCTCGTGGTGGGGGCGATCCTGCTGGACGCGACGCTGACGACGCTGTCCCTGGCGGGACGGGCCGGCTGGCTGACCCGACACGTGTCGCACGGCGTGTGGCGCCTGATCCGGGGGCTCGCCGGTCGTGGCCCCCGCCGGCACCGGGTGCTGCGCTGGTCCGGCACCAGCGTGCTGGTGGCCACCTTCGCGGCCTGGGTCACCGGGCTGTGGCTCGGCTGGCTCCTGGTGTTCGACGCCACCCCGGACGCGGTGCTCGACCGGTTCGGCCGCCCCGCCGACGGGTGGTCCAGGTTCTACTACACCGGATTCTCGATCTTCACCCTCGGCGTCGGCGACTACACGCCGGGAACCACCGGCGCGCAGCTCGCGACGAACGGCGCCGTGCTCACCGGTCTGTTCCTGGTCACCCTGGGCATCACGTACCTGATGCAGGTGGTGTCCGCCGTGGTCGACAAGCGCACGATCGCCGGTCACGTCAGCGCCCTCGGCGCCGATCCGGCCGACATCGTCCGCCGGGGCTGGGCCGACGGGCAGTTCTCCCCCATGTTCACCCAGCACCTCACCAGCCTGACCCCGGAACTCGTCCGGCTCGGCGAACGGCACCTGGCGTTCCCGGTGCTGCACTTCTTCCACGCCGACAGCCGGGGCAGGTCCGCCCCCGCGGCGGTGACGGTGCTCGACGGGGCGTTGCTGCTGTTGCGGTGCGGCGTCGACGGGCGCCACCGGCCGGACGTCGGTGCGGTGGAGCCGCTGTCCCGCGCGCTTGAACAACTGGTAGGCACCCTGGACGGCTCCTTCATCGTGGCCGCCGACGATCCGGTGCGCGCGCCGTGCCTGCGGGACCTGAGCCGGGCCGGAATCCCGACCACCCACGAGCAGGCGTACGCGGAGGCGGTCGAGGGCACCCGGACGCACCGCTGCCGGCTGCGGGGCTGGTGCGCGTCGGACGGCTGGGACGGCGCCGACCCGAAGCTCACGCTCGGCTGACGGGTGGGCAGCCGAGCCGACCGGCGCGGCCGGCGGACGCGCTGCTGGATCTTGCGTGGCGCCGGGTCAACGGTGCCAGGCGCCGCCGTCGACGTGGACCGTTTCGCCCGTCACCCAGCCCGCACCCAGGAGCCACAGCGCGGTGTCGGCCACATCTTCGCGCGTCCCGATCCGGCCGGAGAGGGAGGCCGCGGCGGCGCTGTCGTACAAGGCGCGGCGACGCTCGTCCGGAAGCCGGTCCCAGGTGCCGGAGTCGGTGATGCCGGGCGCGACGGCGTTGACACGTAGCGGTGCGAGTTCGACGGCCAGGTGGTCGACCAGCGCGGCCAGGGCGGCGTGCGCGGTGCCCTTGACGACGGTGCCGGGCCTGGGCTGCCAGCCCACGGCGCTCTCGGGCGCGCGGTCCCGGCTCCGTGCCAGTGATTCGCGACCCTTGACCGAATCGGTCCCGGTTCGGTCGTCACTCGCGGACCAGCCCTGGCGGCAGCGCGTCCTCGTCCGGTCGGACCTGACAGGCGTTGACCGCAGGGTCGCGCTCCAGGGTGTGGATCAGGGATGCCGGGCCGCCGACGCAGGCCCAGGTGTCGTCCCAGAGCGCGGAGACCAACCATGACCGGTCGGCGGGGAAGAACAGATCGGGCAGGACGCCGTGCGCGTGGCGCATGTGACCACCGGTGCGCCAGGTGAGGGCCTGCTCGGGGCCGGCCTCGATCACCACGTACGGCCAGTCCCAGTAGAGCGACACCCGGGCAGCGTGCGGGAAGACGACGTCGTGGGCGCCGGTGTCGAGGTAGGCCAGCCACCACGGCTGGTCGATGGTGTGCACCATGAGGTCATCGATCAGGGCCCGCTCGTAGGCGGCGGCGGTGACGTCGTCGGTCTGGTACGTGGTGGCGTAGGCATCGAAGGCCGGCGGGATGGCGGTGGTGATCGAGACGCCGGCAGTGGTGTGCCCAACGATCCAGTCCACGTCGGCGGCGGTGCCGATGCGCCAGTCCCGCCCGTCCTTGCTGATCCGCACACCGTCATTCAAGCCCCTGCGGTGTCGGCTGGCCAGGAATCAGACCAAGCTGGGAGAAGAGGGGGTCCGGATGACGCGGGTGAACGCGGGGTAACTCGCCTGCTGTGAGGTGGTGACGCCTCAACCGACGTGGTGGTTGCGCCCGGCCCGCTGGATGAGGGCCTCCACCCACCGCTCGAACTTGCTGCTGCCCCCACCCAGCAGCCCGGCCAGCTCGTCCTCGGTCACCCCGCCGCGCGCCGCCAGCGACTCCAGCAGGCTCCGCAGCCGCCGGTGGTCCTCGTCGTCCGACCCGCCGCCGGTCGTGCCACCCATGCCCAGATGGCGGTGCAGATCCTGGAGGATGTCCATCATCTGCGGCAGCGTCTCGATGATCTGCGACAGCCCGGCCTCCCGCGGACTGGACGAGCCGCGCAGGTCCTGCAGGGTGAGCGCCACGGACATCGGCGTGACGATGTCGGTCTCGCTGCTCATCGCGTCGATCGCGCGGCCCAACTGCTGCTTGGCGGACTCCACGCTGTCCAGGTCGGTGTGGTCGACCAGGATGGTGCGCATGCCCTGCACGTCGAAGGGCAACTGCTGGTCCTTCGCCATCAACTGCACGAACGGCCGGCGTAGCGCGTGCCGCACCGCCAGCTCGTAGAAGACGTTGGCGTTCTGGTCGGTGAGGTCGGCGATGACCAGCTCGTTCTGGATGATGCGGTCGAGCACCTGCGAGGTGATCAGCCCGGCCCGCTCGATCTCGTCGCCGCGCACGGCGACGAAGCCCCGTGCCTCCACCACCGGTCGGATGAGGTAGTTGAGGATCTGGTCGCTGCGCCGGCGGATCTCCGAGCCGTCCGGGCCGATCGGTGCGATGACGAAACATTCACGGCGTGTGGCGTTACCGTTACCCTCCCCCATGGAGTCAGCGTAGTGGAGGTCGGAAAGGTGGATGTCAACCGGTCGGCGCGTGCTGGTGGTCCCAGCGGGCGCGGTGCGCCGCCAGCAGGCGGCCGGCCTCGGCCGCCGCGTCGGAGGTGACCGGCTCAGCGGCCCATCCGTCCAGCACCCCCGCCATCCCGTCGACAAGTCGCCGCCCGACCGGGGTGAGCCGGTGCCGTCCGCGCAGGACCGGCAGGGTGTCGGCCACCGCACGGCTCCACCGGACACTCTCGACCTGGGCGTGGTGGTGCTGCGCCCGGGTGCGGGCCGCGTCCGCCTGCCGGCGCCAGAACCGGGCCACCCCGAGGTGGGCGTACGCGCCGTGCAGCAGGCCCGCCAGGGGCCGCGGGTCGGCGCGCCACGGGGCGTAGAACAGCTCGGCCGGACCGGGCTCCAACAGAGCGAACATGTCGGCCAGCGCGGCCAGCTTCAGGTGCTGGATCTCGTGGGCCAGGGTGACCGCCGCGGCCCGGGGGTCCGGTGGGTGGGACATCGCCACCGAGCCGAACGCGTGGTGGAAGGTGCCGCTGCGGGTCCCGGCGCGGGGCGCGCCGATGGGGATCAGCACCCGCATGGCGGCGGACACCTCCTCGGCGACCGGCCGGTGGTCGTCGACCAGGAGCCGCCACGCCCCGTCGAGGCGCCGCCGCCACCTGTGGTCGGTCACGAGGCCGTCGAGGCGGACCCGGGGGACGTGCTGCCAACCGGCGGTGTCCACCACCAGCGACAGCGGCAGCCCCCGGCGGCGGAAGCCCATCCGCGGCACCGGGGTCCAGCCGGGCCCGGTCGCGCGCACGTCGTCGACCTCGAACCGCTCGCCCGCGCAGCGCACCCGCAGCCGTCCGTCGACGCACCGCACCGACGCACGGGTCGCGCCGGCGGGCACCTGCATGGTGCCGAGCCCGGGCAGGTCCAGCCGACCCGGTGCGCCGGGCGGGAGCGGCACGTCGAGGTCGGCATCCGTGCCGGAGCGTACGGCCGCGACCACGGCCACGGCCGCCAGGAACCCGGGGTACGGGGCAGCGCGCCCGCGCCGCAACAGCGAGGCGGTGCCGAACGCCCAGGCGGCGACCGGCGGATGGCCCAGCGCCGCCGCCCGTGCCCGTGGACCGCATCCGGCCAGCACCCGGTACGCCGCCTCGACCGCCGGCAGGTCCGGGTTCGCCGCCTCGGCCAGCAGCAGCGTCAGCGTCCGGACCAGCAGCAGCGTCTTGCTGTGCTGCGCGGCGCGCAACCGCGCGACGGCGTCCGCCCCGCCCCGGCCGGCGGCGAGCTCGTCGAGCACGCCCCCGGGCAGCAGGTGGTGGGGGAGCGTCACGACGCCGCCCGCACCGCTGTCACGTCCCGGAGCACCGTCCGGTGGATGTGTCCGATGAGGGCGTACAGGTCGGGGCAGTAGACCGACGGGTTGTCGAAGCCGCTCCCGGCCCGGTAGCGGTGGGTGCGCAGCCCACCGCCGCACACCCGGTGCCGGTCGCAGGCCCGGCAGGTCTCGCACAGCCCGGCCGCCCCGGTCTGCTGGGCCCGGACCGCCGGCAGTCGCAACGCGCTGTCGAAGGAGTGCCGGCTCACGTGCAACCCGGTGCCGGCCGCACCGGGGTACGCGGCGGCGAGCGTGTCGTCGAGTTCGATCGCGCCGTCGCTCTGCACCACCGCGACGGCGAGCGGACCGGTGCCGACCCCGGTGAGGCGGGACGTCCCGCCGAGCAGTAGCTGGATGATCTCGTCGAAGAGGCGGACGCGGGTGCGCTGCCCGGGCGTGTGGTACCACTCGTCGAAGACGGTGGCCAGCCAGCGCGCGTAC
Organism: Micromonospora sp. NPDC050980; assembly: GCF_040653835.1. Taxonomy (NCBI): domain Bacteria; kingdom Bacillati; phylum Actinomycetota; class Actinomycetes; order Micromonosporales; family Micromonosporaceae; genus Micromonospora; species Micromonospora sp. NPDC050980. The sequence continues at coordinate 121,837 of NZ_JBFAGS010000014.1, forward strand.
GGGGTGCGGCCGGGGTCGGTGGTGCGTCCGGGTGGGGGCGCCGCCCAGGTGCCGTGCGGCAGCAGGAAGTCGACCGCCGGCGGCCGGTGCGCCAGCAGCGCGCGGTAGGTGGTGGTCGGGTCGTTGCGCAGGTCCACGGTGCACAGCAGACCGTTGAACAGGTGCGGGAAGTCGGTGCTCAGCCGACGCAGGGCCGCCTCGACGCGGGCGTGGCTGCCGCGCCCGTCCGGGCCGCGCCGGTGCCGGTCGTGAGCGGCCCGGTCACCGTCGAGACTGACGCCGACCCGGACGTCGAGCCGGTCGAACAGGCGCAGGAACGTCTCGTCCAGGCGTACCGCGTTGGTCTGCACCGTCACGCGGACCGGGACGGGCGCGGCGGCCTGCCGGAGCGTCGTCACGGCGGCGCGCAGGCGCGCGGGCCCGGCCAGCAGGGGTTCCCCGCCGTGCAGGACGACGTCCACCCGGCGGAGCCGGTGGGCGCGGGCGTGCTCGCCGATGCGCTGGGCGGTCCGGTCCAGCACGTCCGGCGGCATGGTCCGGGGTTGGGATCGCCAGCCCTGGTCGGCCTTGGTGTAGACGTAGCAGTGGTCGCAGGCCAGGTCGCAACGGCTGTGCAGCTTGAGCACGAACTGCCGGAACGGGACGACCGACACCCGTGGGCCGTGATCGGGTCCGGGCATGAGCCGCTCCGCCATGAGGTGAGGGGCCGTCCGGCCGCTGCGGGAACCCCCAGCATACATCGACATATGCCGTTGATTTGGCGCGCACCGAGGGACGCCGGCCGCCGTGGGTGCAGCGCACCGTTATCATGAACCTACGCAGCGGATCTGACCGTCGGTCGATATCCGAATCCGTGGTGACACCACCCGGAGCCACATGCGAGGACAGGCGGTGATCGGGGGATGGACGCGGGGGAGGAAACGTTGCGTTCCGATCTGATCGATCTCACCGATGTGGATCTGAGAGCGCTCGACGCGTTGCCCAGCGCGGTGCTCGTGGCCGCGCTGCGTCGACTGGAACGTCGCAGCGCGGACCCGGGCGACCAGTACGCCGGCTTCGAAAGCGCACTCGATGACGACAACTGACGACACTCCGAGCACCGGGACCATCGTGTCCTTCGTGTCGCCCGCCAGCGGCACCGGGCGCAGCAGCGCCGTGGCCAACATCGCCTGGATCCTCGCCGGCAACGGCAAGCGTGTCCTGGCCGTGGACTGGTGCGCCCGGACTCCCCGGGTCTACGACTACCTGCGCTCCTTCCAGGTGGACGCCGTGTCGGCTGCCACCGTGCTCGGTCCCGAGCTGACCACGTTGATCAGCCCGCACCCGGACGGGCCGTCGCACCGCGCGCCCGCGCTGATCGCCACCGCCGCGCCGCACCGGGGCACCCTCTACCACTACGCGATGCCCGGGTCGGGCTCCGGGTTCGCGATGGTCGGCGTCGGTGCGGACGCCGTGAGCCGCCCCGACGGCGACCCGGCGAGGCTCCGGCAACTGCTCCAGCAGGCCGGCTACGACTACGTCCTCATCGACACCCCGGTGGACCTCACTCTGCCCGGCATCACCCATGTCGCGGTGCTCAGCGACGTCGCGGTGGTCAGCATGCCGCCCCGGCGGCAGGCCATGCACCAGGCCGCCGAGCTGGCCGCGGAGTTGCGGCGGCAGGCCGCCGGCGGCATCCGGATCCTCGCCGCGCCGACCCTGCGCGACGCCAACCACCCCTGGTACAGCGAGGCCCGCGACACCGCCCGCCGTGCCTTCGCCGGCCTGCTCGACGAGTCCGACCCACAGTCGGACGACGGCTCGGTGGAGATCGTCGAGGTGCCCGAGCATGCCTATGACACCTACGACGACGTGCTGGCCGTGCTGGCCGATCCGCCCGACGTCGAGGGCAGCCTGCTGTCGGCCTACGAACGGATGACGGCGTGGATCAGCCGGGGCGCTGTGGTACGGGCGGCGGCCGTGCCGGAGCGGATCCGGCGCCGCTACCGCCGGGGTGTCCTGCTGGAACGCGCGGAGAGCGCCGACGACATCGTCGTGCTCTACGACCCGGCCGACCGGCCCTGGGTGGACTGGATCTGCGGGCAGCTGCGCCGGGCGAGCGTCACCGTCCACCCCCGTGCCCTGCGCTCCGGTGCGCCGCCGGCCTATCCGGCCGACGCCACCGTGCTCGCCGTCGTCTCCCCGAACGTGCTGCGGGCCGTCGGCCCCGCTCTGTCCACCCTGCCCGCACAGGCCGACGACGCCGAGATCCTCGCTGTCCTGGTCACCGGCCACGAGACCGACGAGAAGATCGACCCGCGACGGGTCGTCGACCTGCGCGACGCCGACCCGGCCCGGGCGCAGTCGCTGCTGCTGAGCCGGCTCGGCCTGATCGCCCCCGCCGCCCCCGCCGCCGATCTGCGCACCGCGCCGCGCTACCCGGCCGAGCCGGACCGCCGGCTGCGACACAACCTGCCGCCGCGCAACCCGTCCTTCGTCGGTCGGGGCGAATACCTGGAGCGGCTGCGCGACCGGTTGGGCACCGACGGCAACCCGGTGACGCTCACCGGCGGCGCCGGCGTCGGCAAGAGCGAGTTGGCCCGGGAGTTCGCCCACCGGTTCGCCTACGACTACGACGTGGTCTGGTGGATCCCGGCGCAGGACCGGGACACGGTCCAGACCAGCCTCGGTGAGCTGGCCGACGAGATCAACGCCGTGGACGGCACCGGGGCGGCGGAGGCGGCGCTGACCGCGCTGTCCACCCGCGGCGGCATCACGCGATGGCTGCTGATCTACGACAACGCCGACAACGCCGAGGTGGTGCAGCGGCTGCGGCCCCGCGACGGCACCGGCCACGTGCTCATCACCTCCCGTGACGACGGGTCCCCGGACCTGCCCTCACCGCTGGAGGTCGCCGCCTTCAGCGGCGACGAGAGCATCGCGATGCTGCGCCGGGTGCTCGGCATCAGCACCGACGACGCGCGGACCATCGCGGCCGCGCTGGAACACCTGCCGCTGGCCCTGCGACTGGCCACCGCCTGGATCCGGGAACGCACCCGCGCCTTCGAGCGCCAGGGCCTGCCCAACCTGGAGTCGGTGAGCCGCAGCGTCGCCGAGCTGCTCGACGAGCTGCGCCGGCCCAACGCCCAGGAGGACGACGAGCGGATCCCCGGCTCGCACACCTCCACCGTGGCCCGGGTCCTCGACATCACGCTGCGCACCCTCGACGACGTCGAGTTCGGGCCACTGGCGGTGGGCCTGGCCGAACTCGCCGCGTTCCTCTCCCCCGAGGGCATCGGGCTGCCGCTGCTGCGGTCGACGTCGATGCTGACCCAGCTCGCTGGCGCCGCGGACGTCGACGCCGAGGAACTGCTGCTCACCGCCGGCGAGATCGACCTGGTGCTGACCGTCGGCGCCCGCTTCGGTCTCTACGACGTCGACTGGGGACGCGGCGCCGCGCTGCGCATGCACCGCGCCATCCAGGTGCTGCTCCGCGAGGCCATCCCCGCCCCACAGCGGCAGGAACGCCACCGCCAGGTGCTGCACGGCCTCGCCGGATACGCGCCGACCGACCCGGAGGCCGACGACCGCCGCTACCTCGACATCTTCGAGGAGCTGCAACGGCACCTCGTCCCTGCCGGCGCGTTGGAGTCCGACCATCGGCTGGTCCGCCACTGGGTCGTCAAGCAGGTCCGCTACCTCTACCTGACCAACGACAGCGACATCTGGCAGTCCGCCCTGCAACTGGCCCGGCCGCTGTGCGAACGGTGGACCGCCAACGGCCAGCTCGACCAGCTCACCATGCGCCTGCTCGTGCAGACCGCCAACCTGCATCGCGCCCTCGGCCAGTACGCCGACGCCCTGCGCCTCGACGAGCAGGTGCTCGGCGAGCAACGCCGGCACTACGGGCTGCGGCACTACCGCACACTGATCGCCGGTCGCGGCCGAGGGGGAGACCTGCGCGGGCTCGGTCGCTTCGACGACGCCCTCGTCGAGGACCAGGCCACCTTCGCCGGGTTCCGCAAGGTCGTCGGCGACGACCACCCGAACACCCGGATGGCGGTCAACAACCTCGCCCTCTCCTTCCTGCTCACCGGCGACGCCCGCGAGGCGTTGCGGTTGGCCCGACAGGAACGCGACCGCCGGATGGCCCTGTTCGGGCCCGAGGACCCCCGGGTCTGGCGGGCGTCGTGCGTGGTGGGCACGCTGGAGCGGGAGGTCGGCGCCTACGAGCTGTCACTGGCGACGCTGCGCGAGGCGCTCGAGCGGATCCACCAGTTGCCGGCCGCCGGCCCGCTCGAGGAGCTGCGGGTCAACCGCACCCTCGCGGTCACCGAGCGACGCCTCGGCTCCACCGTCGCCGCCAAGAACCGCAGCTCCGAGACCTACCTCGGCTACCGCAGTCACCTCGGCGAGGACCATCCACTGACCCGCGCGAGCCTGCTGAGCATGGCGGTCGACTACTACCGGGCCGGAGACCTCACCATCGCCGTCGAGCACGGCATCCGCTGCCTGCGCGGCTACGAGCGGCAACTGGAGACCGGGCACCCCTTCATCGCGGCCTGCTCGGTCGACCTCGGGCTGTTCCTGCGCGGCGCCGGCGAGTACGACCAGGCCGTCCGGGACGGGGAACGTGGCCTGCGCAGCCTGCGGACCCGGCTCGGCGACGTACACCCGTGGACCTTGGCGGCGGTGAACGCTCAGGCCGGCCACCTGGCGGCGCGGGGCGAGCTGGACGAGGCCCTGCGCATCCAGGACGAGGCCCATCTGAACAGCGTGCACTACCTCGGGCGCAGCCACCCGTGCAGCCTGGACGCCGCCGCCAACGCCGTCACCCTCCGGGGGCTGCGCGACGGCGACGTCGGCGTCACCCCGTCCGCCCTGACCGACACCGACATCGACGTGCCGGAGAGCTGAGGAGTGACCAGGTGACCGTTCCGGAGCCACGCGTCGCCCTGCACGAGGAGTCCGCCGAGCAGGACGTCCCCGGGTTTCGCAAGAAGCGGGATCTGTGTCGCGACGTGCTGCTGGCCGACTCCGGCATCTACCACGTCGCGCACTACACCTCGGGCGTCCTCGACTTCGCCCTGGACCTGCTGGCGCAGACAACGGCGCCCCCGACGGGGGACGGCGACGACCTGGCCGAGCGCCGCGACATCCACCGTCGGGTCGGCGCGCAACTGGTCTACCGGGCGACGGAGCTCAACCGCCGGCTGTGGGAGCTGCAGACCGGGGCACTGATCCGGCTGGTCGCACAAACCGCCACCGGCCTCGTGTTCTGCAACTCGGTGGTCGGCAGCGAGCATGTGATCGGCTTCGGCTCCGCCCCGGCCGCACCCGGCGACGCCACGCCTGTCGACCCGGCCCGGTTCGATGCGGTCGACCGCGCCGCGTCCGGGCTCGCCACCGACCTGCGCCGGCTGATGCGGCAACGCTCCCAGAACCCCGGCGGCTGGCTCACCGACACGACACGCGCGGCTCAACAGACCTCCGACGGCCCGCTCCACCCCCGCGTGTCCGGGTCGGCGGATCCCGACGGCGTGCTCGCCGCGGCGCTGCGGCCGGACGGGCTGCACTACCTCAGCCACCACCGGGCGGGGGAACAGACGGCCACCGCCGACATCCTGGCGCACCCCGAGCTGGCGCCGTTCTTCAACCGGGGCGTGACCGTGGCCGACCGCCGCAGCCGCTACCAGCGGCTCGCGGCCGACCTGTCCCTCCTGGTGCTGCAGATCAGCCGGGACCTGCGCCGCGCCGTCGACGGTGACGTCGCGCGCCTGGTGCTCGACGTGGAAATGGGTGCGGTCTACTACAGCCGGCTCACCCCCGGCGACTACCTGTTCGGTGTCACCCTCGACCAGGACGCGGTCAGCCAGGCCGATCACGCGTTGTGGACGGTGGGACGCCGGCTCGTCGAACCCGCTGCCGGGCCGTCCGGCCGATAAGCTCCGGTGGATTCTTCAGCTCTAACCGCCCGTAGGATGGCTGTGAAACCTCTGGCGCGATCGGCGGCCGTGCTGGCCGCCGGGCTGTCCGGCCTGCTGCTGGCCTGGGCCGGGCACGTCCGCGGGCTGGAAGATTCGCCGACCTACCTGTTGCTCGCGGCGATCCTGCTGGGGGTCGGGCTGATCGGCAGCACCCGCGACCTCAGCCTCGCTGACGTGCGCGCGCACCTGCCCACCGTGCTGCTCGCCGTCACCGTCGGGGTGATCCTCAAGGCGGCCCTCATCGCCGCCGTGATGTATCTGGCCTTCCGCGACCCGGCGGTGCTGGTGCTCGGCGTGGCGGTCGCGCAGATCGACCCGCTCGCGGTGGCCGCCATGAGCCGCCCGGACCGGACCTCCCCCCGCGCCCGCGCCATCCTCTCCGTCTGGGCGTCCTTCGACGATCCGGTGACGGTGCTGCTCACGATCTATTTCTCCGCTGTCGCGCTGGAGTTGCGCGGCGACGCCGCCGCCGCCGCGCCGGGCATGCTCGGCAACGATCCGCTCGACCTCGTCCTCGGTCTCGCCCTCAACCTGGCGTTCGCCGCCGCCGCCTGGCTCCTGTGGCGTCTCCTGCTGGCCGCCGGCCTCCGCCCCGACGCCCCGGTCGGGGCATGCCGGGGTGCCGTGCTGCGGTGGACCGCGGTCGGACTGCTGATCGTGCTCGTGCTGGTCGCCGCCGGCCAGTTCCTCATGCTCGGCCTCGCACTCGCCGGGCTCTTCTTCCGGCCGCGACTGGGTCCCGTCGTCGGCCGGTCCACCCAGGCCGCCTACCTCGTCGCCACCTTCCTGCTCGGCATGCTGCTCGTGCGGGGAGTGCACGTGGTCGAAGGGGTGGTGCTCGGCCTCGCCGCGGTGGCCGCGCACCTGCTCGTGTCGCTGCCGCTGTCCCGGCGCCTGCCGGCCGCCGACCGGTGGTATCTGGCCTGGGGGCAGCAGAACGGGCTGACCGCGGTGATCCTCGCCCTCGTGCTGGAACGCAACTTCCCGGGCACGGTGGGGGTCGTCGCCACCGCCATCGTCGTGATCAACGTGGTGCACGCCCTCGCGACAGTGGTGCTCGACCGCACCCGGTCCACCGGTGGCACCGACGGGCCGGCGCCCGCCGAGCCGGTCGCGCTGCCTCGGATGCGGGAGGACCCGACTGCCGGCTCGCTCGAACCGGACCGGTGACCGGACGCGACCGTCAGCGCGCCACCATCAGCTGCCGGACCCGCCCGCTCAACCCGTCGAACAGCGACCGCGCCTCCGACCAGCGGGGCGACCGGTCCGGCTGATCCGCCGCGCCGTCGGCCTCGCTGCGGTCACCCAGCACGTCCAGCTGGAACAACGGTAGGTATTCGGCGAGCCCGTCGTAGGTGTCGCAGAGCCGGTCCAACGCTTCCGGGTCCGTCGCCTGCGGGTCTCGTCGGTGGCTGTCGTACCACTGGGCAACGCCGTCGCGGAACGCCACGATCAGCCGTCGCAGCATCATCGACGTGCCCAACGCCCGCTGCACGTCCCGTGACCGCAGCCGGGCCCGCAGCGACGCCCCACCCTCGTCCGCGATCGCGCCGCGCCGTGGGGCGAAGGCATCACTTAGCTGCCGGTCGACGCCGGTGAGCTGGTCCAGCGCGCCCATCACCTCCACGAACACCTGGGCCACCCGGCCGGGCAGCTCCGGGGTGTCCGGCGCCGTCGCCGGGCCCGGGTCGAACCCGGCCCCGGCCGACCGTGACCCGCCCAGCTCGCCCCGCAGCTCCGCCAACTGGTACGACAACTGCTCGATGGAACGCTGGGTGTTGCTTTGCTGCCGGTGGATGCGCTCGACCCGCTGCCGCACCGACGTCATCGCGTCCGCGCCGACCGCCTGTTCCAACCGGCGCATGGACGCCTTGACGCTGCCCGAGAGATCTTCGGCGAAGGTCTGCGGGTCGTAGACGATCGGCTCCACGCTGAACGACGCGGCGAGCTCCGCCGCCAGCTCGGGGGGCAGGTGCCCGACCACGACCAGGATCGCCTCGCTGTCGGGCACCGTGGCGCGGATGGCCACCACCCGCCGGTGCAGCTCGTCGACCTCCTCGGCCTTGAGGACCGACTCGGACAGCAGCACACCGCACCCGGCGTCCTGTTCGTCGAGCGGGATCCAGAAGTCGACAGGCAGGTCCCGCACCGACCCGAGGAGATGGTCCCGCTGGTAGGTCCAGCCGTCCTGGGTCAGCACCCGCCGCACGGTGGCGGCCACGTCCTGCCGGCTGGCCAGGTCGAACTGGACCCGCACCGCCTCCCGGACCATGACGTGGGTGACCGGGGTGCCGGCCTGCGTCGCCCGCTGGTAGAGGTCGTAGCAGAGTCGGATCACCCGGCGCGGCACCCCGTCGGCCAGGTTCGTCAGGTAGTCCACCGTCTCCGGGGTGAACGGCGTCAGGCGGGCCTGCCCGAACGTGCGTGCCTGGCTCCGCCGGATGAACTCCTCGACGTCCGGGACGCTGAGCGCCGACATCCGCACGATCGGCCCGATCCGCTGCCGCACCTCGGGGCTGAGCAGGTGCAGCAGGTCGGGCAGCCCGGAGAGCACGAGCAACGCCCCGGACGACGCGAACGCGCCGATCAGCCCCGCCAACCGGGCCATCGCCTCGTCGCCGGGCCGACCCGCCAGCAGATTGTGCAGCTCGTCGAGGACCAGGACGAACCGTCTTCGCCGGTGTGCGTGCAGGACGGCGAGCACGGCCATCGTCTCGACCGCGGCGGCCTCCACGTCGGTGGGCGCGGTGACCCCGGCGGCCACCAGCTCCGGCCCCGGTGGGTAGCCGGTCAACCAGTCCCACGCCGCCGCCTCGGTGACCGGCTCCAGCAGCATCGCCAGCACGATGCCGAACGACGGGTCCGCGGTGACCCCGGCCAGCTCCTCGCGCAGCCGCTCGGCGCGCGCGCCGGCCGCCGGCTCGATCCCGTCGGTGGCCTGCCGGACGAGCGCGCGGACGGCCTCCCGGGACAGCCGGCCCAGGAGCTGCCGGCTCACCGCCCGGAACGTGTCGGCCGGGGCGTCGAGATAGATCGCGCCGCCGACGGGCTCGCCGGCCGCCCGCGTGCGGGCCAGCAGTTCGACAGCGAGATGGGTCTTGCCGGTGCCGTAGTCGCCGAGCACGGCGACGGTCACGCTCTCACCCGTCCGGAGGTAGTTCTCCAGGTGCCCGACCGCGTCCCGGATGGCCGCGGTGACCACCGTGGGGCCCGTCACGCCGTCCTCGCTGACCCGGGCGACGGCCGTCGGGGAGAACGGATTGACCGCACCGTCCATCTCGCTGATCCTCCGGTAGCTCCGGTCTGGGGCGCCAGTGTTTCCGTACCGGAGGCCGGCTCCGCGCGTGTGCCACCTCCGGCCCGTCTTCGAATGGTAGCCGTCCGTAGCCACCGCAGCGGACCCTCGCCGCCCGTCCGTTCGGGTTCACCTGCGAAAAGAGCCGTTCGGGCAGGTGCGCTGGACACCGACCTGATCGACTTTGTCCAATACGATAAGGCCCATGGTGGCAACCAGGAGGCGGCGACGCCGAACCGTGATCCGCCGCCGCCCGCCCGGCCCGAGAGCCGTTCGATGACTGAGCCCGGTGCGGGCTCTCCCCGCCCCACCGGCTGGTGGCTGCGAGCGGTGTTCGCGGTCGTCGGCGTCGTCGCCTTCGTCCTCGGCTACCTCGGCTTCGAACGGCTGCTGCTGGACCGGCCGGAAACCGCGCACGACCTGAGCGACGTGATCTACTACGACCTGCAACTCTTCGTTCTCGGCGCGGAGCCGTTCCAGGAGTCCGGCCCCTACCCGTGGCAGCTCCAGGTCGCCCGCTTCGTCGCCCCGCTGTTCACCCTGCTCGCCGTCGCCGAGGCGGGCCGCCTGCTCCTGGCCGCCGAGATCCGTCGCATCCGGGCCCGCCGGGCCCGCGACCACGTCCTCGTCTGCGGCGACTCCCAGTTCGCCCGGATGCTTGCCGACCGGCTCTTCGCCGACGGCGAACGAGTCGTCGTGGTGCGCTCCGTCCCCTTCGGGCCGCTGGAGTACCGGCAGCGCCGATATCTCGGCGTGGTCGGCGACCCCACCAGCTCCGAAGTGCTCCGCGGTGCCGGGCTGCCCCGCGCGAACACCATCTATGCCTGCACCGACGACGACGACCGCAACCACGCCGTCGCGAACACCGCCAGCCGGCTGATCCAGGACCACCGCCAGCCGCCCCGGGTCTACGTCCAGGTTCGCGACCCGGAGATGTGCCTGTCCCTCCAGGCCAGACGACTCGGTGCCGCCGGCTCCAGCCGGTTGCGGCTGGACTACTTCCACGTGGACGACGTCGCCGCCCGCGCCCTGCACCGCCACCACCCCCTGCCTGCCGTGCCGGCCCGGACGACCCGCGTGCTCATCGCCGGCCGCGGCGCGTTCCGACGGGCCCTGCTGGTGGAGAGCGCCCGGCACTGGCGCGCCCGCCGCGGCGGCCCCCCAGCACCGCTGCGGATCGACCTCGTCGCCCCGGACGCCGGCGCCGAGCTCGCCCGCGCCGCCTCCCGGTACCCGTTCCTGAGCGCCGCCTGCGACGTCGTCGCGCACGACCTGGACCTCGACGGGCTGGCCGGGCTGAGCCATCTGCGCGACGGCTACGACCGCATCTACATCTGCACGCCGGACGAGCGCGTCGGGCTGCAGTTCGTCCTGGACACGCCCGCCCTCTGGCAGGCGGCGCACGGTGAGGTGTTCGTCCCCGTCTACCGCCAGGCGGCCCTCGCCGCCGCGTTCCACGGCGACTCACGGCACGACCTGCTCGACGAGGTGCACGGCAAACTCCGTCTCTATCCCGTGCTGACCCGCGCCTGCGACGCCCGGCTCATCGCCGAGGACCTCACCGAGCGACTGGCCCGGCAGATCCACGATCGCTATCTGCGGGCCCACCACGTCCCCGGGGCGCGACCCGGTCCGGCCGCCGCCATGGTCGACTGGACCCGTCTGCCGGAGTCCCTGCGGCGGGCCAACCGCGCCCACGTCCAGGACATCGCCGCCAAGCTGCTGAATCTCGGCTGTGTCGTGGCACCCCGGCGCGGCGGCGCCGGTGACGCGTCCGCCGAGCAGGCCATCGAGGACCGGATCGAGGTTCTGGCGAGGCTGGAGCACGAGCGCTGGTGCCGGGAACGCACGGGCGAGGGCTGGGCGTACGGTGAGCCCCGTGACGACGCCCGCCGGCGGCACCCGGCACTGCGCCCCTGGGACGAGTTGACCCCTGACGTGCAGGAGAAGAACCGCCAGGAGATCCGCGCCCTGCCCGACGTGCTCTCCGACAGCGGGTTCGAGTTGATCCGGCTGACCGCCACCGTGCCCACCCAGTCCCGCGGTCCCGACCGGTGACCGCCGACCACCCACCGGTGCGGGTCGGTGTCACCGGGCACATCAACCTGACCGCCGCCACCGAACGGCTCGTCGCCGACGCGCTGCGGGTCGAGCTGCGCCGGATCAGCACCCGACCGGTGCACGGCGTCACCTGCCTGGCGCCCGGCGCCGACCAGCTCTTCACCCGGGCCGTGCTCGCCGGTGGCGGTAGCTACGACGTCGTCCTGCCCGCCCTCGACTACCGGGACGCGACGATCCCGCCGGACAAGCGCGCCGACTTCGACGACCTGCTCGCACGCGCGGAGCACGTCTTCCATACCGGCCACGTCCACTCGGGCACCCCGGCGTACGCCGCCGCCAACCGCGATCTGCTGGCCCGGGTACAGCGGTTGGTGGCGGTCTGGGACGGGGAGGCCGGGTGCCACGGGGCGTCGACCGACCGCACCGTCGGCTGGGCAAGCCAACTCGGCATCCCGGTCACCGTGGTCTGGCCGCCGGGCGCGCGCCGACGGACGGATCCGAAGGTCTGACAACGACCACATCCCATCGGGGTCTCCGGGTGAGGGTGCCGTCGTCCTACCCGGTGTGGTCCCCGAGCGGACGGTGATCCCGGAACTACTTCCACACCCGGTGCAACTTCCTGGCGGACTGGCTCCGTTCCACCTCGGTCACGAGGAGGCAGTCGACGTGAGAGCCGAAGACGAGCAAGCATTCCGCGAGTTCGTGACGTCACAATGGCGTCGCTGCGGAAGCTGGCGTACCTGACCTGCGGCGACTGGCACACGGCGGAGGATGCCGTGGCCAAGGCGCTGGTCAAGCTCTATCCGCGCTGGCGAAAACTGGAACGACCCGATGTCTACGCCAAGACCATGGTCTACCGGGCCGCGGTCGACGAGACCCGTCGCCCCTGGCGGCGTGAGCGGTCGGTCGGCCACGCCATGCCCGACGTCGCGCTCCGGGACTCCGCCGCCGCGGCCGACGAGCGGATGCGCCTACGGGCGGCGCTCGACGCCGTGCCGGCCGGGCAGCGGGCCGCGGTGATGCTCCGGCACTACCCGGGTCTGAGCCTGGAGGACACGGCCCGCGTCCTCGACTGCACGGTGGACACTGTCAAGAATCGTTAGAAGCTATGGTCGATGTTGCCGACACGAACGTCGATCTAGGGGGACGGTTCTGATGGTACGGCGGAAGGCCCGGTCGGGGAACCGGGGCCGGTTCGACAGCAAGGACGCGTTGCTGGCCGGTGGCGTAGAGGTGCGGGCGTTGCGGTATCAGCGCGCAAGTCAGGACAAGAAGGAACAGGGCAAGAGTGTCCACGACCAGGGTGTGCTCAACCTGGCGGAGATCACGAAGCGGTCCTGGACGGACGCGGGGTCGTTCACGGACAACCACCGCTCGGCGAGCCGGCGTGCGACGAAGGAGCGGGAACAGTTCGAGTTGTTGATCGAGCAGATCCTCGCCGGCAAGGGTGACGTGCTGGTGGTCTGGGAGATCTCCCGCAAGGAACGCGACCTCGCGGTTTTCGTGAAGATCCGCGACATGTGCTACGAGATCGGTCTCAACTTCTGGCTGGTCGGCGGCGTGCTGTATGACCTGCGGGACAAGAACGACCGGATGATGCTTGGCTTCCAGGCGGTGCAGGCCGAGTGGATGGCCGACTCGATCCGCGACAACGTGCTGCGCGGCATCGTCGGCGCCGCCGAGGCTGGTCGCCCACACGGGAAGATCACCTACGGGTACCGGCGGATCTACGACCAACGCACCCGTGCCCTGCTGCGCCAGGAGCCAGACGACGAGATCCGCATCGCGGTGGCGGCCGACGGGACGGTGACCCGGTATTCGCGGGAGCAGGTCGTGCGCGACAACTTCCGCAAGATCGCCGAGGGTATGCCGTTGACCGCGCGGGAGGCCGAGTTGAACCGCCTCGGGATCCCTGCAGCCCAAGGTGGCAACTGGTGGCGGGGGATCCTGCGCAAGCAGGTGATGAACCCGGCTTACATCGGTAAGCGGATCCTGCGCGGGGAGATCGTCGGCGACGGGATCTGGCCCGCCCTGGTCAGCGAGGAAACCTACTGGGCGGTGGTGCGCATGCTCGGCGACCCAGCGCGCACCACGACACGTCCGGGCCGAGCTGTGCACCTGCTGTCCTACATCGTGCGGTGTGGCGTGTGCGATGGGCCCCTCTCATCGCAGCGGCAGAATCGCCACGGCTGGACCGGACAGGTGTACTCCTGCCTGCATAACCGGCACGTCGGGGTGAAGGCGCCGATCCTCGATGAGTATGTGCAGCGCGTCGTGGTGGCGTGGCTGTCCCGCACCGACGTTCACAACATCCTCTCCGCCGCCGGTGGTAGCGACGAAGACGTTACCCATGCCCGCGCCGAAGCCCAGCGTCTACGCGGAGAACTCGAGGACTGGCGCCGCCTCGCCGAGGAGGGCGACGTCACCGCCATCGCCTACGCCCGCGCCGAGAGGGGCCTTCTTAACCAGATCGCCGACCACGAACAACGTGCCGCCGACGCCGGCATCCCCGCCGTGCTCCGCGGCCGCATCGGCGACCACGCCGTGCAGGCATGGCAGGAGCTCGACGGCAACACTCCCGTTAAACGAGAGATCATCCGCCTCGTCGCCGACATCAAACTCCTGCGCGCCGCATACAAAGGCGACCGCAGTACGTTCGGCCGCCACCGCCTCGATTGGCGGTGGAAGTTCGGCCCGCAGGACCAGCGGGCAGCCTGACGACTTGACCTTCAGGCAGAGGTGAGCGTCGATCGTGTCCGTCGTCCCGCCATGATCGGGCGGGGCGGCGTGACCCGTCGACGGAAGGTTCTCGCCGTGCCCCGCGAACGACTCAGTGCTCTCGCTGCCCTGCCCGATGATGTGATCGATCCGCTGATGTGGCGGCTCGCCTTCGATGTCGCCGCCGCACACCAACCGAATGAGCGTCGCAACTGTCGGAATCTGCAGTGTGTCGGGCAGCGGGGCATGTGCGCCGCCGCGCGCGCTGCTCGCCGCGCGATGGTCCTCGCTCGGTCTTCCCGAACGACCGCCTTTCGTACCCGACCAGCCCGGGGGCGCGCGACGGTGACCGGGTCTTCCCAGCGCGGGTTCGCCGGCTGGTTCGCGACGCGGTCACCACTTGAGGTGACGCGTCCCGTCAGCCCTTCGGCAACCCTCCCGCGCTGGCCAACCGTGAGGAGCGCCGTCGCGTAGCCATCCGAATCGGCGCGGCCACCACCCCTTGGCGGCAGTCTGGGCACGTGGTGAGGTGCGCCTGCCGGGCCTGCTGGCATTCGATGCTGAAGGGCACGTAGCGGCGAACGGGCTTCGGTGCAGAGCCAGGTACGCCAGACGCACACACCCGGGAGGTCTGTCGCTTCGGCCCCGTCCGGCCGTCTGCCGACCCATTGACCTTAAAGCCGCTGCTCACGCTGGGTTACCACTGAAGTCGGTCGGCGCCCGGATCGCGGCAGAAGAGTGCATGTTCGGTAGTGGTGAGCTCCGCTGGCAGGCCTGGTGGGGTGTGGCAAGGTGGCTTGCTGATCGACAACAGCGGAGCTTGGAGTCCCGCTTCGCCATGCGCTTCGGTTCAGGTCTATCGCGGTGCGTCCCGTTGGCGCTCATAGTCGGTGACCGTCGGGACGACGGGGAGCACGAGCAGCAGGACCAGGTACACCACGGCGAGTAGTCCACCGGTGAGCATGGTCAGCAGCAGCACGACGGTTCGTACCCAGTCGACGCGGAACCCGCCGTATGCCGCGATGCCGAGGCAGACGCCGCCGAACCATTTGCCCTCGTTGATCCGGCACCAGAACCGGCCACGCGGCCTCCCCTCGGCGGAAGGCGGCGAGGGGCGTGCTGGGCTCACCGGCCCGAGCTCAGCCAGGATCTCTGCCATCTGGGCACCGGTTAGCGAGTCGTCGCCCGAGCCCGTGAGAGTGCTCAAACGGTCGCCAATCGCGGACTCGAGGTCTCGGACAATCTCGTCAGCGTCCGGGTCGGATCGCAGCGCGCGTCGCGCATCATCGAGGTACTGCCGCAGGGCGTCGCGTGCTTCGCGGGTGGCTGGAAAGGCCGCGACATGCCCGGTGAGGCGGATGGATATCCGCTCGTCCATGGGTCATCGTCCAATCGTGTTGATCATGCGGGTCAGCTCGTTCCAGTACTCGCGGAACGCGGCGAGCTGGCCGCTGCCGGTATCCGTGAGGGAGAAGTACTTCCGGGGCGGCCCTGACGGCGACTCACGCCACTCGTGGTGCACAAGCCCGTCTCGCCGGAGTTTGCTTAGCAGCGGATACAGCGTCCCCTCCTGGGCGGGGAAGCCTGCCTCCTGTAGCGCGGCGAGGATCTCCGCCGCGTACCGCTGCTCGGACTCGACGGCAGCTAGTACGAGTGGTTCGAGCAGGCCGCGCCGCAACGCAACGAGCTTTGGATCGGACTGCATGCTGCTACCTTGGCACAGCAAGGTACCTATCGCAAATGTTGATCTCATGCGGGCTCCGGTCCGCAGGCCGACGGCTGGCCACGCCGGGCCCTCACATCCACCGGGGCAGCACCGGCGGCCGCTACAGCATTTAGGTATCCGGGGCATGCGCTGGACTTCCAGTCGATGACCGCTCTTCTCGGCATGTCCGCATGCCGAGCAGCCGGGGCTGAGCCATCACGTAGCGTAGCGATTCGCATCGCGGCATGAGAGTGCGCTCGTCGGCAGCACCTTCCTCGTTTACTCTGCAGCGAGTGTTCGACCACGACGAGATCGTTCGGCTGTACGGGCCGTGGGAGGCCCGCACCCCAAGGGACGCTGCCGAGCTGTTCAAGGGCTACCGCGGCCGCTGGTGGGTCGCCGGCGGGTGGGCCATCGAGGCGTTCACGAACTCTCCGCGTCAGCACGCCGACCTAGATCTTAGCATCCCGCGTTCCGACGTAGCCGCGTTGCGCCAGCACCTGTCCGGGCGGCTTGACGTGTGGGCGGCAGACGCTGGCGCCCTTCGCCCACTCGTCGGCCAGGACGATCTGCTCCCTGCGAGGTGCGGCAATCTATGGCTGCGGAACAGCGGCGCGGACCCTTGGGAGTACGACGTCATCCTCATGGACGTCACCTTGACGAGGTGGACGTACAAGCGCGATGCCCGAATTAGCCTCCCGGCCGACGAGATCCTCTGGACGCGAGAAGACGTCGCCTACCTTCGGCCGGAGGTTCAATTACTTCACAAGGCCCCGGGCCTCAGGCCGAAGGATCAGGCGGATTTCGAAGCCTGCCTGCCCCTCCTTGAATCGGCCCCTCGAGCGTGGCTCCGCTCGGCGTTGGGTGTCGCTCACCCGGGCCACCCATGGATCGCTCATCTGTAGGCCGAGAGGGTGCCACCGTTTCTGGCTATCCGCTATCGGCTACGCCCGGATGCGTGCACCCGTGAGCTGGTTACCTTGCGTGACGAGCGCTAAGCGGCAGAAGAGTGTCGACGACTCCACGTTCTCGCGGCCGCTTGTGATCAGTGTGTGCAACGACGACGGTGCGTACGACGCCATCAGCAGGTCTCGGATGCTCGGTCGAAAGCCTAACCAGATCACGACCGGTAGTACTGCACGACGCAGAACTCGTTGTCCTCCGGGTCGGTCATGACGAGGACTACGCCCTCTTGGTAGTCATGCCGTTCACCTGTCCACCGCCCGCCCAACACCCCGATCCGATCGACCGCTTCGTCAACGTCGGTAACGGCGATGTCGAGGTGTAGCCGCGTCTTGCCGGCCTTGGGCTCCGGGACCGGCTGGAATGTCAGCACCGGGCCGCCCCCGACGACGGTGACGCGCCGCCAGCCGGGAAGAGACTCCGTCACGCGTCCTCCAAGCACCACAGACCAGAAATCAGCCAGTCGCTGCGGATCCCGGCAGTCGACCGTGACTCCGGCAAGTCGGCCCAGTGTCTCCACGACACCGACCATAGCGACGATGTGCAGCCCGCTCCCCTTGGGGCGCCCTCATCTCGGCAGATCCGGAAGCCGACGGGGTCACCCCTACCGTCACATTGCGTAGTCGGTGAGCTTCAGGCGCGAGCCTCGCCTCCACTGCCGACCGCCAGTACGCACATGCCGGCGCCGATGGCTGCTATGTACATGGCTGGTGTACGCAGCTATGCACTGGGACTCGTACTCCGAAAGCAGGTCGCGGAAGTACTCGCGGCACGCCGGCGTGCGTCTGCCGATCTTGGCGCAGACTGCGATCAGCTGCCGTAGCGACCGCAATCTCGCTCGTGACGCTCGTGGCGCGTGCGGAAGTCGCCGGTGCGGCCCACCTTGATGACCCCGTTGCCGAGCTGCAGGACGTAGAGGTGTTCCCCGCCCCGGGCGCATTGATGTCGACTCACCTCTTGCCACGGCCGGGGAAGTGTAGCGCCTACCCCTGACAGCGGCTGGCAAGGATGGATTGCCATCGCCATCTGACAATCTTCGCCACGGCACCCGCACTCCGTGGCACCACCACAGCCATGGGACACAGGAGACCGCGAACCAGCGGCTGAGGCCAGAATGACCACCCGGTTCGCGTTCCAGCATCCGCCTACATAGATCGACATCCCAGCATGCGAGACATTACAGGAAGATTTTTCGACCGCGATCGCGTGGACGGACAGGGACCGTCACGGACGCGGGCGACTTCTATAGCACTCAGCTGGACTGGCGGCAAGACTTGGCGGCTGATCTGTTGAAATCGGTGGTTGACTCCATCGGGTTTCCGGGGCGTAATGGAGAGACGTTCCCGCAGCGCCGGCTGGCGCGGTCGACCACAGACGCAGCGGGCAGGCACCCCCAGCCGGGGGTGCCTGCCGTTGCTGGTGCCGACCCTGTCGGGTACGTCGAGTGATGGGAGGACCCCATGAAGGATCGTCTGTCGGCGAGTTGAGCCGCCGCACCACCTGAGCGCCCGCGCGCTGTCAGTGGTGGGTCCTGATCATCTGTGGCTCGGCTTGGCCGTCCACCCTGTGTCCACGCTGTTGACCGCAGCCTGCTGTGCGGGCCGCGGCGACGCCTGCTCGCCCCGCTGCCTGCCCCTGCGTGGGGTCTGGCGTGTTCCTTGACTCGACCATAGTGACTTTGCCGTCCCCCGCGCCCACGTGAGGGGTCCGCCCCGCCGGGCGTCACCCAACAGGGTCGCGCCTGCCCGTACCCGGCGGGCAGGCGCGACCCGTGGGCGATCCCGCCCTCGTGCCGCGCACCTGGAACCCACAATCCAATCTTGGAGAAGATCGTGACTTCACTCGACAACATCGTCTCTACGGGCCCGGCCAACACGGCCGCCCTCCCGGTCGTCCACGTTTGGGCGACGACGCCTCACCAGGTGTCATCCGGGCCAGCCGACCACAGGTGGTGGGCCCTTGGCGACACATGATCAGCGACGCCGCGACCCGCCCGCTGCGGCGGGGCCGGGGCGGCAGCGGCTGGAGGACCGCGCCCAGGTGGCGATCATGCTGCTGATCGGCGGTGCGGCTGGCGCGGCGTCGTTCACCCACGTGCATGACGTCGCCGCCGCGCACGGCCAGCCGGGCTGGCTGGCCTGGGCCGACGCGATCGTCCTGGAGTTGACCTCGATCGCCGCCGGTCTGGAGCTGCGCCGCAACCGGCGACTGGGCAAGAGCATCGCCTTCCCCGCCACCATGCTGACCGCAGCGGTGCTGCTGTCCCTGGCCGCGCAGGTCGTCGAGGCCGAGGCGTCGGTGATCGGCTGGATCGCCGCCGCCCTACCCGCCCTGGGTTTCCTGGCGATGGTGAAGATCGCACTCGGCCGCGCCGACCCCACCCCCACCTCAACCGGCCGACCTGCGCCGACGGAGCGCGAACCGCCGCGGACCGTCGACACGTCGGTCTCGGACAACCGCCCGCCGGCCCGCGTCACCGCCGCCGCGGTCCCGGGCCCCGCGACAGGGGTCCCCGCCGTCGCGGACCAACCATCGGCGGTCCCGGACCGCCCGGACCATCAGCCATCGCCCAACGAGGGCGGTCCGGAAGTCACCACCCTGCTCCCGGCCGCCCGGACCGCCGTCCGCACCCTCACCGTCGAGGGGACACCACTGTCCCGCAAGGCCCTCGCCCATCAGCTACGCGCGGACGGGCACCAGTTGTCCAACGCCACCGCCTCAGCCCTCGTGCGCGTCCTGCGCGCCGAGACCACCTCGTCGGCACCGGATCCGTCAGCGAGGGAGGCCGCGTGACAGGACCCGAACCTACGGCTTCTGTCAGGCCGAGCCGACGCTGTCAGACCAGCGTGCGCGCCTGTCAGCACGCCCGCGAGCTGACAGGAGTCGACCGGACCTTTCCCACCCGGTCTCACTCGCTGCGGCGGCAGGCGCACCACCGTCACACCCACTCGCACCTCTGATCTTGGAGCAACATCGATGATCACCCCGCACCGCGAATCTCACCAGCGTCACCGGCCCGACTCACACCCACCCTCACCGCACCGTCACGCCGAACCCGCTGTGCCCGGCACTTCAGCGGTCAGTGCCGATCTCCGTTCTACCGTCCGCCTTGATCCTGACCCCCAACCCGACCCCCCACGGCCGCTCACAGCCCAGGTCAACCCCGCTGTCAGCAGTCAGAGACCGCTCCAGACAGACCCTCCAGTCTCGGGTCTCCCCCCAGGAGCTGGTGCCCATGGGTAAACACCTACCGGCCGCGGATCCGCTGCTGCGTCTGCAGGCCAGCATCACCGCCCGCGACGACCGGCTCCTGGGCTGGCTCTACGACCACGGCGTGCTCACCACCGACCAGATCGCCGCCGCCCTGTTCCCATCCCTGGACTTCACCCAACGCCGGCTACGCCGCCTCACCGCCCTGCGGGCAGTCGACCGGTTCCGACCCAACAAAGCCGACGGCGGCTCCCACCCCTACCACTACGTCCTGGACCAACTCGGCTACGACCACGTCCACGCCCAACGCGGACTCCCACGAGGCCGCCGAGACCAAGCCCGCCGCCGCAAACACTCCCTCACCCGCAGGCCGGACCTGCCGCACCTGCTCGGCGGCAACCAGGTCTTCATCGACCTCGCCGCCCACGCCCGCACCCACCCCGACAGCGACCTCGTCCGCTGGCAACCCGCATCGGCCTACCACGAACCCGGCACCCTCTACCGCGAAGGCGCCAACCCGCACCTCATCCTCGCCGGAGCGACCGGCCTCCCCCGCCCCGACGGCGCCGGGATATGGATCGAGAACGAACGGTCCGTGCCGTTCTTCCTCGAGTACGACACCAGCGGTGAGAGCCTGCAGGTCCTCATCGACAAAGTCATCAAATACGAGCGCCTGTACATGCTGAGCACCTGGGCGTGGCCGGTGCTGTTCCACCTCCCCTCCGCACGACGCGAGGCGAACCTGCACGACCGGATCGCCGGCACCAACTGGAAGACGGTCATCGCCACCACCACCGCTGAACTACGCACCGCCCTCGCCGCCAGCCCCGCCCACCAGATCTGGCAACTACCCGGCCGTGCCGGCCGTCACCGCCTCATCGACCTGCCCTACACCGACACCCACCACGACGAGGATTATCCCAGCCACGATCAGCCCGCCCGGGATGAGCGGACCGCCTGATGCGGTCGCACGGGACGTGCAGCGCGTACGCAGGCCCTGAACGCCCCGCACACCGCCGGACTACCCGCACCCCGCCAAACCCGCCGGGCGGTAGCCATTTGTTTCGCGTGAGGACACGCACCGAGGGCGACGAGAGCGGACCGCCCGCGGTCAGGCGGGAGCAGCCGTCGTCTGTCAGCAGCGCAGTTCGGCGACAGACCGCGTCCGCCCGAGTACTCACACCGACGGCACGCCGCTGTGAGTCGCTGTGAGTGGCGACGCCTTCACTTCCGTGGCCGCCGGAGGTACCGTCCGCCGCCCTTTACCGCGCTGCTCGCCGCATCAGAAGTCGCCCGAACGGCGACCGCGTCGATCCGCCGTCCGACTCCGGCTGGCGGTATCCGCCGATCGATCTTCAGAAATCCCTACCTGCCGAGAGGAGATGCCATGGCCCTACACCTCACCCCCACGCCACGAGCCGTCCTGGGAGGGACATGGCCGCACGCCGTGACCAGCAATCACGCGCGAATACACCGCACCCGTCGCCGCCGACCCCGCCCACGCGGACAACCGGCGGCGAGGCCCCGACCGCACACCCCGAGGCGGACGCTGCACTCCTGTCAGGGACGTTGTTGATGGCCCGCTACCTGACCGACCCCGCAACCGAGACCGAGATCCAAGCCTTAGCCGCCGAAGCCGGCCTCCCGACCGTCGACCAGGCCGCCGCCCTCGCCCGCCTGCTTCGCCTACACCAACCCGCACCGCCACGCGCCGCCTGACCTGCGCCCGCCCCGTCTGGGGCGGGCGCAGCCTCCTCCACCCGAATGCCCGCCGAGTGAGCAGCCATCGCGGCGGCGATCTCCACCCGCTGCCCGCGACGGGTGCGGAGCGAGGAAGCGTGGGCTTGACGATCACCCCCACGGGGTAACGCGGCGGACGTAACAGGGGGTTCAGGAACCGAGTTCTACCGTGGCGTACGGCTCCCATACGTACATGCCCTCGTCCCGGTTGAGGACGATGAGCTGGCACGAGGTGATCAGAGCGTCCGCGCTGATCTTCGGGACGGCGGAGAGTGCCTCGATGAGCGGCGCCGCAGGACCGTCGATGTTGGTGTAGGCCAGGCTGAGGTGAGGGTTGTAGGGCTCGGCGGCCTCGGGTACGCGGTCCTGGCCCCAGACGTCGGCGATGGCGGCACGGATGGCGGCGCGGAGTTGCCGCACGGGCTCGATCGGGTCAACGGCGATCTGGATGGACTCGGGATCGACGTGGGGGGTGCCGATGGTGAGCTTGAAGGGTGACAGGCGCGAGCAGCGTTCGGTGGCGGCGGCCACGATGGCGTCGACGTTGTCGGTGGCGACGTCTTGGACGAAGCCGATGCCCTGCATGGTGAGGTGGAGCCATCGGTTCGGGATGACATCGAGACTGGGCTGTGAGGACAGTAGGGACCGGTACTGGTCGGCTAGCTTCTCGACTTCGGGTTGCCCGTCGAAGGTGATGTGCCAGGTGTAGAAGCGGGAGCCGATTCCCCAACCCGGTCGCCAGTACCAGTGGTTACGGATGTCGGTGGCGTGCGGGACTGCCATGGGTTCTCCAGGTCTTAGGGAAGTTGCCGGGCGGCGCCGGTGGCGCAGAAATCGGTGATGGCCGCTTGGACGTTGCGGGCCTCGATGCTCGTGCGCAGTGATGGGTTGCCGGCGATGTTGCGCCCGACGCCGCGCAGGCGGTGCACCAGCGGGTCGAGCCGCTGTTCGGGTGGCAGAGCGAGCACCGGTGAGAGGACCGAGACCGCGCCGTCGAGGCTGCCGGATTTGAGATGTGCAGCTGCGGCCCAGATGCGGATCTGGGCGAGCGTGCCGTAGGCGACCGAGGGGTCCGCAGCGGCTTCCGTCAGGGCGTGCTCGGCGTGCTGAATGGCGTTGGCGGCCTCGCCGATGCGGAGCAGTACTGAACCAGCGTAGTTGTGTTGGCGTACCGTGCCGCAGGCGAGGAGGCCACCCACCGGGTCGCGGCTTGCCTGTTGGCGGGCCTCTTCGGCCCGTTGCAGTGCTGCCCGTGCCGGCTCGACTGCACCGATCTCCGCCCACGCGTCCGCTTCCTGGCACGCCAGCATGACCGCCGCGCTGCCCTCGGCGGCATGGCCGTAGCCGCGCACGGCGGCGTCGGCGGCGTCTTCGAACCGCCGCTCCCACAGGTGAATCTTGCTGATCGTGGAGAGGACCCAGGCGCGGAGGGTGTTGTCGCGGACGGTCTCGGCGCACATCCAGGCGGTACGTGCCTGTGACTCGGCTGCGGCCGGGTGTCCGAGATCGCCGGCCATCCAGGCAAGCAACGTGCAGAGGTAGCCCGCCCAGGTGTAGAGCTCCCGAGACTGATCAGGGTTCTGCCGCCCGGTCTGCAAAAGACGGAATACGCGGTCGGCCAGGAGCCCGGCCCGTCCGTAGACGACGACGGGCGGCTCGGTCAGGTAGTCGACGGCGATCCTGCGGGTGGAGGCAGCGACATCGTCGAGGGTGAGAGGCCCGACGTTGGAGGCTTGCGCCCATGTGCCGAAGCTCGCCGTGCGTTCTGCCACCGCTATCACCAATTCCGTCTCGTCCTGCAGCGCGCCGAGGTCCCACCGCAGAGGCTCAGTCATCGCGCCAGGCGGTGCTAAGGATGCGACCGGTGGTGCAGGCATCGGGGCGGCGTTCCTGCCGCCCAGCGCCGCTCGGTCTGCTTCCGGCATAGCGGTCAGGTCGTCGAGGTCGACCAGACTGCCCGGTTCGGTGCCGAAGACCTGTGCCAGTGCGTTCAAGGCGGTCAAGGTGGGCCGACGACCGCCGAAGGGCCACCGTTCGTAGTCGCTGATGCGCGCCCCGGTGAACGTCGCCGAACCGTTTCCGTTGGCGTTTAATTTCTCGGCTACCGCGTCCTGGGTCCAACCATGGGCCTGGCGGAAGGCATCTCGGGGGCGTAGCCCGAAGCGGCGCTGCAGCTCGGCGGCGATGGCTGTGGGTGTCGCTCCGAAACCGGCCAGTGTCTGGCGTACGCGATCACGCTGCGCCTTGGTGCCCGTCGTCCTCGCCATCGCGGTCACCTCCTACGTGCGGCTTCCTGTCGCACGGTATCGCCCCTCTCGTCGGAATCGGTACGGGGCGCGGCGAGGCCAGCGACCCCGGGGCGGGTAGCTCGTCGCTAATTGATCAAAGTATCTGCAGGTCGTGAGCGTGCGCGGGTGGGGAAAAATCTCACCACCACCGGGGATCCACTGACGTGGATGCGCTTGGCAAGCTTGCTGAGCCGGATCACCGTCGGTCCGCTTGTAGCCACATCGAGTGATGAATGAAGTGGCTGCCATAGCAACGTCGACGATCACCCGACAGGTGTCTTTTCCGCGTCCTGCTCGCGCTTCTCATCCTCGTGAGGATCACCGATGAAAACCTCGAACGACCTGGGCCGCTACGGCTATCGGCAGGAACTCAGCCGCCAGCTGCGGTTTCGGGACCTGTTGGCGTACGGCTTGGTGTACATGGTCCCGATCGCGCCGATGGCGATCTTCGGCAGCGTCTACGCGGGCTCCGGCGGCATGGTGGCCCTCGCTTACGCCATTGGTGTGGTGGCGCTGGTGTTCACCGCGTTCTCGTACGCGCAGATGGTCAAGGCGTTCCCGATGTCAGGCAGTGTCTACAACTACGCGGGTCGGGGCATCAGCCCGCCGGTCGGATTCCTCGCCGGCTGGGTGATCCTCCTCGACTACGTGCTCGTTCCCGGCCTGCTGTACCTGGTGGCGTCGGTGGCGATGCACGCCACGGTGCCGGCGGTGCCGGTGTGGCTGTGGCTGCTCGGGTTCGTCGCGGTCAACACGGTCGTCAACTCGGTCGGCATCCGCATGACGGCGGTGGTCACTCGGGTGATGCTCGTCGGTGAGCTGATCGTCCTGGCGTTGTTCCTGGTCGTCGCCGGTTGGGCCCTCGCGACGGGTAGGGGCCGGTTCAGCTGGGACGCGTTCTACAACGCCGACACCTTCACCTGGTCCCTCGTGGCGGGGGCGGTGTCGATCGCGGTGCTGTCGTTCCTGGGCTTCGACGGCATCTCCATGTTGGCGGAGGAGACCCGTGACGGCGCCCGGCAGATCGGCCGGGCGATGGCGGCCGTGCTCGTCCTGGCAGGGGTGCTGTTCATCGCGCAGACATGGCTGGCGGCGATGCTCGTGCCCAACCCCGGCGGGCTGCTGGCCGACGGCGACGCGAACGGCACCGCCTTCTACGACGCCGCCGCGGTGGCCGGCGGGAGCTGGCTGGCGACGGTGTGCGCGGTGGCGACCGCGATCGCGTGGGGTTTGCCGAACTCGATGGTCGCGCAGGTCGCCACGTCCCGACTGCTGTACGCGATGGCCCGTGATCGGCAGCTCCCCGCGTTCCTGGCCAAGGTATCGGTGCGCCGCAGTGTGCCGATCAACGCGACCCTGCTCACCGGTGTCGTGTCCCTCGCCCTGGGCTTGTACATGGCGACGCGGGCGGATGGCATCACGCTGTTGTCGTCGCTGATCAACTTCGGGGCGATGGTGGCGTTCCTGGTCCTGCACGTCTCCGTGGTCGTGCACCACCTGATCCGCCGTCGCAGCGGCAACTGGTTCGCGCACCTGCTCATGCCCGGAATCGGGTTCGTGATCCTCGCCTACGTGGTGGTGAACGCCGACATCGCCGCCCAGCGCCTCGGCCTGGCCTGGCTGGGCCTCGGCGTGCTGGTTCTGGCCGGCCTGTACCTGACCGGCCGCCGGCCGGTGCTGTCCGGCCTGGCCCCCACCCAGGCCGCCCGGCGTGACATGGAGCGGGTGTGACCTCGATGAGTCAATTCACCTACCGGCCTGCCCGTGACGAGTTGGCCTACACCTTCGGCGGCCGTCTCCCGGTGGCCAACGTCCGCTCCGGCGACGTCTTCACGGTGCACACGCAGGACTGCTTCGGCGGTCTCGTACGAGGACCGGCGGACCTGCCGTCGCAGGTGTGCCAGATGCCGTATCTGAACCCGGTGTCGGGGCCGTTCTTCGTCGAGGACGCTGAGCCCGGCGACACCCTCGCCGTGCACCTTTTGTCGATCGAATCGGCCCGGGACTGGGGAGTGTCGGCGAGCTTCCCGTACTTCGGGGCACTCACGTCGACCACGCACACAGCCACATTGCAGCCGCCGCTGGAGGAGCGGGTGTGGGTGTACGACATCGACCGGCACGCGGGCATCGTCCGCTACCGGGCCACCGCCAGCGAGCACACCGTCGAGCTGCCGCTGGATCCCATGATCGGCACCATCGGCGTCGCCCCAGGTGGCATGGAGTCCCGGTCCACGATCGTTCCGGACTACTACGGCGGGAACCTCGACACCCCGGAACTGCGCGCCGGGACCACGCTGTATCTCGGGGTGAACGTGCACGGGGCGATGCTCGCCCTCGGCGACGGTCACGCCCGCCAGGGACACGGCGAAGCCTGCGGCGTCGGCGTGGAGATCGCCACCGTCACCACCCTCGCCGTCGAGGTCGTCAAGGGCGCCGCCAACGCCTGGCCGCGCCTGGAAACTGACACGACCATCATGTCGGTTGGCTGCGCCCGCCCCCTGGAGGACGCCTACCGCATGGCCCACCAGGACCTCACCGCCTGGACCGTCGACTTGTGCGGCCTGCAGACCCTGGACGCCTATCAGCTCATCTCGCAGGCCGGGCGAGCACCCATCGGCAACGTCTGCGACCCCAACTACACCGTCCTGGCGGCCATCGACAAAGCCATGCTCCCGCAGCCGCAGGCTGCCTACCGCGACGCGCACGCCCGGCTCCGGGACATTGCCGCAGTTCAGGAATAGGGGGCGTCTGATGACCGCGTCGATACCCCAGCTGTCGCTGCGCGACGAGCTGTACCTGCTCGGGCACCACGACGACACCGGCCAGCCGCACGTGCACCGCCAAGCCTTGGCCCTCGGCATGGCCGGCGGAGTGCTGATCGACTTGTTCCTCGCCGGACGGATCACCCTCGACTCCTACGGCGACCATCCGGCCACGGACCGGTGGCTACGCCTGAACTCCGACCAGGCAGTCGGTGACCTGATCGCCGACACCGCCCTCGCCGCGATCCACCACTCCCGGACCACCCCGACCGTGAAGGCGTTCCTGCGTAGCTTCGCCGACGACCTGTACGAGCGCACCCGCGCCGGACTCGTCGCCGCCGGCATCCTGCGCCACACCGCCCGCCGCCGCCTCGGCGGCCTGATCCGCGCCGACGCCTACCTCGCCACCGACACCAAGTGGGCCGTCGTCGCCCGCGCCCGGCTGCGCTACCTCGCCGCCGGCCGTGAACAACCGGACAACCACACCGCCGCGCTCGCCGGACTCTTCGCACTCCTCGGCCTCGCCGACCACCTCTACCTCGACGACGACGCCGCCACCCTCACCGCCCACCTGAAGACCATCGCCGCCCAACACCACCGCCCCATCCGGGAGATCACCACCGCCGTCGACGCCGCGATCGGTGACCTCGCCACCGCCACCTACCGATAGACCGCCGAGAGGGACGACAACGCCGTGGACTCAAGCGTTCGTATCCGCGCCGCCCGCTGGACAGACAGACAGGCCGTCGCCGCGTTGATCGCCGACGCCCTGCACCCCAGCCCGCTCGGTGCCTGGCTGGTACCGGACGCGGCGCAGCGCCGCCAGGTGATGACCGAGGTCGTCGCGGTGTGGGTGGAGCACGCGATGTTCTTCGGCGACGTGCACCTCACCGACGACCTCACCGCCGCCATCGTCGGCTTTCACCGCTACCGACCGATCCCGCCACCGGCCAACTACCCGACTCGCCTCGTGGAGGCCGCCGGAGCACACGCTGAGCGCTTCACCGCCCTTGAGGGCCTGATCGCGCAGCAGCAGCCCACCGAACCGCACTATTACCTGGCGCTCCTCGCCGTATCCCCAATGCGGCAGAAGGCCGGCTGCGGCAGCGCCCTACTCAGCCATCACCGCGCCCGCCTCGACCGCATCGGCCTGCCCTCCTGGACCGCCGTTCCCGCAGAACCGGAGCACCTGCTCGCCCGCTATGGGTACATGCTCCGCCCGCCCCTCACCGTGCCGAACGGGCCGAGCCTGCGACCTATGCGCCGCAACCCCCACCACGCCAGCAAAACGATGCCGGTCAATTCCGCGCGCCCGGTCGGTGACCGCTGGCAAGACCAGCGCGCCTAACAGCCCGCCCACCCGCAACGGACAGATCATCGCCTTCCCTGCATTCGCCGGACTCGTCAGCACCCTCACCTTCACAACGCCAGCACTGCCGTCGCCACCGACTGCTCAGTGCCAGGAAGGAACCCCGACACCGTGATGGCCACCCCGACTGCACCCACCCGCCGCCTGGCCGTCAGCCTGCTCGGCAGCATTCTCCTCACCGGCTGCCACACCACCACCCCGGCCCACCAGAAGCCCGCGTCGACGGCGCCCGCAGTAACCGACAGCCGGACTGTCGCCACGCAGCCGGCCGCTACCGGGCCGGGTCTCACGCCGTCACAACGGCTGACCGCCCTCGCCAACACCGTCACCGGAACGCCCGGCGACACCACCGCCGCTCTGCCTTACACCTACCTGCACACCCAGTCTTGGACCCGCGCCACCAATGCCATCACCCGCACCGACCTGCGCCAATGGCGCCGCGACATCGACGGCTCGGGCCAGGAGGCAATCCGACGCCTCCCCGACCTGCCGGGACTGAACCATCAACCCGAGCGCCACGAGCCGGCCCTGTTCACGCAGGCGCCTGAGGCAACGACCGAGCACCTGTCAGGCGGCCTGCATCCGTACCTGCCCGAGCCGCTGCCCGATGATGCGCACATCCTCACCAACATGCTCGCCCCCCGGGAACTGTCCAACGAGCCCGCCTATCCGCGGCTGCTCGCCAACGGCGTCGTCGCACTCGCGACCACCCAGTACCTCAACCAAGCCCAACGGGCCACAAGCCTGCGCGTTCTCGCGGCCATCCCCGGCATCACCTACCGCGGACAGAGCGCCGACATCGTCGGCCGCACCGGCCTGACCTTCACCATCACCGCCGACGGATCCACCTCCCAGCTGCTGGTCAATCCGCACAGTGGCGAGATCCTCGCCGCGCACGAGCGGCTGAGCGGGCACCGGCCATGCCTGTTCTCCGCCGTCCTCATCCTCGAACGCGGCCACACCACCGACGCCGGCACCACCCTCCGGCCCTGACAGGCCGAGCACCGGCCGCCGCCCTACCAAGGACCAAGGAGGCTCACCCATGCCCCTCCGTTCCGTCGGTCACTCACCACTCGCCCCCGACCCGCAGCGTTGTCCACCGCTGCCCAGCTCAGACCTGATCACCAGTACGTTCGGCGGCCGTCCGCGGGTTCTGCCAGAGGTCTGGGCTGTGCCCCTCCATGCGGCGTCCCGGCTCGCCTCGCACCACGGCGAACAATGGGCGGCGGAGACGATCTCCCGCGACCCATCCGCTGACGACCACGTGGTGGCTGCTGCCAAGAGATCGATCGACCGTCTCAACGCCACTCGCGTCGCTCTCATCGGGGAGATCGACTCTTGGGTTGAGCACGTGATCCGGCCTGCGGGCGGGGCACCGTTGCACACCGAGACGATCGGCTCCGTGATCGACCGCCTGGCCATCGCGTGGATTCGGTGGAGGCGATTCTCGGAGACCGCCCAGCTGGACCCGAGCGACGTCGATCCTTCGCTGGCGCTTCAGCAGTTCACCGAACTCACCGAAGCCTTCGACACCCTTGTGCTCGACATCCATGAAGGTCGCCGCCGCATTCCTCACTGGCGCACGCTCAAGAGCTATCGGGAGCCGCGATGAGGACCGCCGTCACCCTCAACGGCGCCGACAACGTCGGCAAGACCACGAACGCCCGCTGGCTGGCGTCGGCGATGCCGGATGTCGAGTTCACCGGGACAGTCGATCGGTGGGACCGGCGATGGGCCGAGGTGTCGCGACGAGACTTCAGTCAGTGGTGGTTCGTCGACAGCACCACCGACGAACACATCGACCTCGTCTTCAGGTCCCACGCCGCGCGGTGCGCCGGTGGCGGCCCCTTGGCTTTGGAGGACCGAGGTTGGCCGATGCTTGTGGCGACCTGCGCCGCGACAGCGGCAGTCAAGGACGGCATCTCCACCACCGAGGCGCTCGCGCAAGTCGAGACCAAAGCACGTCGCTACGCCCCCGCGCCGCGCCGTGAGCTGCACCTGCTGCTGCGCCACAGCGACCAGCCGGTAGCCGAGGCGCACCACGCCGTGGCACGTGAGCCTGTGCCGACCACCGAACGCTACGTCGAGTACCAGCGGCGACTTGCCGAGGCGATCGATCTTCAAGTTGATGGCGGCGAGTACGAGGCCATCGTGGTGCGCGGGGACCGCCCACTCCTTGATGTGCAGCGTGAAATCCGCCAGGTCCTGACGCAGCTCGACGTGCCCGTCGTTCCGCTGCCGCCGGACCGGATCCAGCACCTGTGGGTGCTCGCTGGTATGTCCGAGAGCGGCAAGAGCACGGTCGGCGAGTTGCTCCGCACGGAGCACACAGCCACCCGGCTGAAGATCGGCTACCTCATGCAGCTCGCCGCCGATCGGCTCGGGGTGGCCGATCCGTATCGCGAATGGGACGAGCTGACCCAGGCGCAGATGCTCACGGAGGAAATCCTTCGATTCGCCGCGCTGAACCCGGGCTCGCACCGGATCAGCCTGGAGAGCGCGCACCGCTTCGACGCCACTGCGCATCTTCGCAGGATCTGGGGTAAGCGCTGCGAGGTCGTTTTCCTCCGTCTTCCGGACAGGCTTCGCGCGCAGCGCGCCACCGAGGCCATGGAGTCGCTCTCCGCCCGCGACGCGATCAAGCGAAGCCGGGGCGGAGACCGCATCGCGTCAATCGCCGACACGGTCATCGACAACGGCCGCAGCCTGGCCGCGCTGAAGAGGGCGGTTACAGAAGTTGCTCACCGCAGGTCCGGGGCCAGGGTTCCGCCGCGTGCGGACACGGCCATCCCGGAGGCGCTGCAAGCGGTACTCGCGGACTGCGTCGCCAGGCTGACCGATTCTGAGACCGCGCTCGTCGCCGCCAGTGGGAGCCTCGCCCATCAGGGCTGGCAATCGGGATGGAGTGACATCGACCTACTTGTCGTACGCGACACGCTGCCGCTGCGCTGGCTTCAGACCAGGCGTGTACCCCAGAGCGGACCGGCGGGGGAGAAGATCGCACTGTCGTCGTTCACCACCCGGGAGATGCTCGCCGGGTTGGTGCCGCCCCGAGTACTGCACGCGGTGCGGCAGATAGCCCGCGATGGCTGCGGCCTGCTCTACCGCCGAAGCGACCTCGTCCTCAACGCCTTCGACGCACCAGCCGACGACCGCGCCTCACGCAGCGAGCTGCCGCTCGTGGCGATGGTGTTGCGGCGACTCGCCGCGAACCCTGAGCCCGATGTCCGCGCTGTCTACAAGCACGTCGTGCTGATCATGAAGATCATCCTGCGCGCCGACGGGGTGGACCTCGACGCCAGCGAGGAGGTTCGTCTCGCCTTCATCACCAGCCATCCGGACGCCGACATCGACCTCCCGGCGGTGGCCGAGGTCAGTGGCGACCGGTGGCGACAGGACGAAATTCTCTCCCATCGGGTCCGCGGGGCCGCCGCCAAGATCCTCGCCTACCACGACGTGCTCGGCTGCTCGGTCGCGTTCAACACGCTCCAGACGGAAGGATCAGATCTTCGATGACCACCGCCTTTGACGAGGTTTTGCACGCCGATCGGGTGACCCGGCTCGGGGTGGGAGACACCGCTCGTCCGATTCGCGTCGTCCATGGCCTTGATGGCATTCGCACCGACGTGGGCGCGGAACAGGTACTGGCGACGGGACGCAGCTTGTGGAAGCGGTGGTGCGAGCACCCGGCGTACCGGCCGCACGATCTTCTCCTGGGCCTTGATGCCGGCGGCATCGTGCCGACGATCGCGGTGGCCTGGGCCAGTGGTAGCCAGTATCGGCTCGCCTGGAAAGTCAACCTCGACCTACCCGGGAAGCTCGTGTTCCACGAGCCGCATGCCCGGCGTCTTGAGGTCTTCGCTTACGGCGACTTCGAAGGACTGCGCGTCCTCATCGTGGACGACGAGATCACCACCGGACTCACTCTGGCCAATCTCGTCGAGGCGCTTCGCGCGGCGGGCGCCGACATTACCGGCGCGCTCTGCCTCGTCGAAGACACCGCTGGCGAGGGCCGACAGCTACTCGAGCGCAATGGGGTCCCGCTGTGCGTACTGACAACGCTGTGACACTCGTCGAGGAACCGGTGTGCCACCGCGGCGGACGGTACGTCGTCCGACGTGAACAGGCGCCGCTCGGCCGGCTCCTGCCGTATCGCCGGGCCAACGGAGAGACCCCGCCCCGGCGGGCACTCCTCGCCGCGGTTCGTGAGAATGGGTGGCGCGTCGACTTCCGCTCTAGCGGACTCGGCGACCTGCTGCTCGGCCTCGCCATGGCACAGGCGCTTCACGACGCCACCTGTCAAGCCCCGGGTTTGGTGGAGAGTTGGTTAGCTGGTTTTCAGGGGTGCGGTGACCGGGTGGGTCATCGCGTGTAGGGCCTCGTGTTCGGCG
>NZ_JBFAGS010000015.1:0-81991 GCF_040653835.1 Micromonospora sp. NPDC050980
CCAGACAGACCAAAGCCTGACCAGTCCGGGGTATAAAACAATTGGCACTGGCTTATCAAGCACCCTGTTGAGTTCTCAAAGAACAACCACACACCGCCCGAAACCCCCCATCCAAGGGGCCCCGACCCGGGGCATTTCGTTCACCGCGCCCGCCGCTCTCGCGCCGGGCACCTTTACTACGTTACCCGCTGGTTTCTGCCGTGTCAAACCGGTGTTTCCCGGTTTGTCGTGCATCGTCCGCTTACCTCGGTCACACCACGATGCGCCGACCCGAGTCGGTTGCGTCGAGGATTTCGGCAGGACGGCCGATCGCGGTTTCCCGCTGACCCGTCCGTTTCCCCGCCGGCCGGTAACCTTACCCGGTCGGTTCCGCCTCACCAAATCCGCCTGCCGGCGGATCCGGGGCACCGCCCGCGTTTCCGGTCCTGCGCTCCGGCCTTCCAGGTCTTTCGTCCTGTTCGTCCGTTCCGCGCTGGCAGAGAGAAAGTTACGCGCCCAGCGGTTTGATCGTCAAATCCGCCGGGCGCGTCCCGCGTCACATCGTCGACCGCCGACTATCCGCGCAGCTCGACGCCCGCGAACGACCGCTTGCCCCGGCGTAGTACGAGGTAGCGCCCGTGTAGCAGGTCGGCCGGAGTGACGGTCGCGTCCGCCTCGGCGATGCGGGAGTTGTTGACGTAGGCGCCGCCCTCGGCGATCACCCGCCGGGCCTCCTTCATGCTCGGCACCAGGCCCGACTCCTTCAGCAGGCCGGCGACGTCCGGCAGCTCGTCGACGTGTACCAGCCCGGCCTCGGTGAGCGCCGCCCGCAGCGTCTCCGGCGACAGCTCCTCCAGCGCGCCGCGGCCGAACAGCGCCTGACTGGCCGCCACCGCCTGCGCCGTCTCGCGCTCACCGTGCACCAGCGCGGTGAGCTCCTCGGCCAGCGCCCGTTGGGCCGCACGCGCCTGCGGGCGCTCGCCGGTGGCCTTCTCCAGCTCCTCCAGTTCCTCCCGGGAGCGGAAGCTGAAGTAGCGCAGGTAGCGGGTGACGTCGCGGTCGTCCGCGTTGAGCCAGAACTGGTAGAAGGCGTACGGGCTGGTCATCTCCGGGTCGAGCCAGACCGCGCCGGTCTCGCTCTTGCCGAACTTCGTGCCGTCGGACTTGGTGACCAGCGGCGTGGTGAACGCCTGCACCGGCCCGGCGCCGCGCCGACGCACGTAGTCGACCCCGGCGGTGATGTTGCCCCACTGGTCGGAGCCGCCGTACTGGAGCTGGCAGCCGTGCCGCCGGTGCAGCTCGAAGAAGTCGTTGGCCTGGAGCAGCTGGTAGCTGAACTCGGTGTAGCTGATGCCGCTCTCCAGCCGGGCCTTGACCACCTCGCGGGCCAGCATCTTGTTCACCGGGAAGTGCTTGCCCACGTCCCGGAGGAACTCCACCACCGACATCTGGCCGGTCCAGTCCAGGTTGTTGACCAGCTGGGCCGCGTTGTCGCCGGTGTAGGTGACGAACGGTGAGAGCTGGTCGCGGATGCGCTGGACCCAGCCGGCGATGACCTCCGGCGGGTTGAGCGTGCGCTCGGCGCTCTCCTTGGGGTCACCGATCTGGCCGGTCGCGCCGCCGACCAGCAGGAGCGGCCGGTGCCCGGCGAGCTGGAGCCGGCGGGCCATGACGACCTGCATGAGATTGCCGACGTGCAGGCTGGGGGCGGTCGGGTCGAAGCCCACGTAGAACGTGGCGCTCGGGCCGTCGAGCAGCGCCCGTAGCTCGTCCGGGCCGGTCGAGTCCTGGATCAGGCCCCGCCACCGCAGGTCTTCGGTCAGGGAGTCCCGCCCCTGCGGGAGGTTGCTGTCGGTCACGGTCACCGATTCTCCCCCATCCCCGCCCCCGGGCCGTACCGGGTTTGCCGCTCGGGCCGCGGACTAGGCTGACGGCGCCGCCGAGCACGAGGAGGAACCACCGTGGAAGAGCCGGAGCTGACCGGGGGCTTCGTGTCCCTGTTGGGACTGAAGTTCGACGAGGTCAGCGCGGACCGGGTGGTGATTCGCTGGCAGGTCCGCCCGGAGCTGCACCAGCCGTACGGGATCCAGCACGGCGGGGTCTACTGCTCGGTGGTGGAGACGGCGGCCAGCGTCGGCGGGGCGCTCTGGCTGGGCGACCGGGGCAACGTGGTCGGGGTGTCGAACCAGACCGACTTCCTGCGCGCGGTGCGCGAGGGCGAGCTGACCGCAGTCGGCACGCCGGTGCACCGGGGTCGCAGCCAGCAGCTGTGGCTGGTGGAGATCACCGACGGCGACGCTCGGCTGGTGGCCCGTGGGCAGGTGCGGTTGCAGAACCTCAGCGCCGGGTGAGGCATTCGCCCGAAACCGGGCGCTGACGCCGATATCGTCGCGTCGATGAGACCACCCACTGCCGCTGCGACGTGAGGAAGCTGCTCGCCGCCACCCTGGGCGTGCTGTCGGCCATCGGCGGCTTCGTCGACATCGGCGACCTGGTGGCGGCCAGCCAGGCCGGCGCGCTGTTCGGCATGGCCCACGCCTGGGTGCTGCTGGTCGGCGTGGTGGGCATCTGCGCGTACGCGGACATGGCCGGCCGGATCGCGGCGGTGAGCGGCCGGGCGGTGTTCGACCTGGTCCGGGAGCGGCTCGGCCCACGGGTGGCGCTGCTCAACCTGGTCGCGTCGTGGCTGGTCACGGTGATCACGCTCGCCGCCGAGCTGGGCGGGGTGGCGCTGGCGCTGCGCCTGGCCACCGGGGTGAGCCATCTGCTCTGGGTGCCGCTGGCCGCGCTGGCGGTCTGGCTGGTGCTGTGGCGGATGCGTTTCGAGCTGATGGAACGGATCTTCGGCCTGGCCGGGCTGGCGTTGCTGATCTTCGCGGTCGCGTTGGTGGCGTTGCCGACCGACTGGGCGGAACTGGGGCAGGGCGCCTGGCGGATCAGCTCCGCCGGGCACGGCTGGTCGCTGTACTGGTTCGTGGCGGTGGCGCTGTTCGCCTCGACGGTCAGCCCGTATGAGGTCTTCTTCTTCTCCTCCGGCGGGGTGGAGGAACGGTGGGGCGCGGCGGACCTGGCGCGGGCCCGGTCGAACGTGCTGGTCGGCTTCCCGGTCGGCGGGTTCCTGGCACTGTCGCTGATCGCCGTGGCGACGGTGGCCTACCACCCGTCGGACGCCTCCCTGGGCTCGCTCGACGAGGTGGCCCGGCCGGTGGCGACCGCGCTGGGCGGCGCCGGCCTGGCCGCCGCCGTGCTGGCGTTCTTCGCGGTGACCTTCGGCGCCGCGCTGGAGACCGGGCTGTCGGCGGCGTACGCGGTGGCGCAGTACTTCGGCTGGCAGTGGGGCAAGCGGGTCAGCCCTCGCGACGCGGCCCGGTTCCACAGCGTCCTGCTGGTCGGGCTGCTGCTCGGGGTGGTGATGCTGATGACGGCAGTGGACCCGGTGCGGTTGACCGAGTACATGCTGGTGCTGAGCGCGGTGGTGCTGCCGTTGACCTACCTGCCGATCCTGGTGGTGGCCAACGACCGCACCTACCTCGGCGACCGGGTCAACGGCTGGTGGACGAACCTGCTCGGCGCGGTGTTCCTGCTGCTCATCGTCGCCGCCTCGGTGGCGGCGATCCCACTGGCGATCGTGACGGGGATGGGACGATGAGGGTTCAGCTCGCCCGGCAGTTGCTCGACCGGCAGATCGTCGACGTCGACGGGCGGCTCGTCGGGCGGGTCGACGACATCGCGTTCGCGGTGGACGACGAGGGCTACCCGTACGTGGACGGGCTGCTCACCGGTCAGGGCGCGCTCGGGCAGCGGATCGGCGGCCGGGTCGGGCGGCTGCTGGTGGCGGTCGCCGACCGGTTCACCGAGGATCCGCCGGCGCCGCCGTTGCGGGTGCCGCTGGCGACCGTGGCCGGGGTGGACAGCGCGGTGCGGCTGCGGTGCCGGGCGGCGGACCTGCCGTCCTCGCCGGTGGAGGCGTGGTTGCGGCGGCACCTGATCGAGCGGATCCCGGGGTCCCATCGTGCGAGCGGGTGAGCTGCTCGGCCGCGCCGCGTACGACCTGCACGGCCGGCGGCTGGGCCGGGTGGTGGACGTGGTGGTGCGCGGGGGCTGGCCGCCGGAGCGGCTGCGGATCACCGATGTCATCGTGGCCGGGCACTGGTGGACCCGGGTGACCAGCCGGTTGATCGGGCCGGAGCGGCATCCGGGCGGGCCCTGGCTGCTGCGCGCGATCGCCCGGCTGGCCGGGCGCAGCACCCACCAGGTGCCCGCCGACGCGGTGCAGCTCCGCCCGCCGGTGCCCGGCTTCCCGTTCGGCCCGCCGGCGCACCGGCGTTGAGCCGCCCGCGCGACCGGCCCGCCTGCCGACCCGGGGTGTGGTCCGTCGGCGCGGCCGATCGCGCCGCTCGGCGGGTTGTCCTCAGTGACGCGCCTCGTCGAGCGCCGGGGTGTCGGCCGGCTCGGCGTCGCTCCCGGGCTCGGCGTCGGTCGCGTCGTCGCTGTCGGTCCGTTCGCGGCGGGGCCGGCGTCGGACGTGCACCTCGGTGATGGCGCGCTGGTCGACGCCGGCGACCGCCAGCTCCCAGCCGTCGACGGTGACCCGCTCCCCCGCCACGGTCGGGATGTGTCCGAGGCAGATCAGCACCAGCCCGGCGACGGTGGTGTAGTCGCCGACCGGGCGGTTGGGCAGCTCGACCCCGAGGTCGGTGAGGTCGTGCACCGGAAAGGTGCCCGGCAGCACCAACGAGCCGTCCGCCTCGGTGCGTACCGCCCGCAGGTCCCGGTCGGTCTCGTCGTAGATCTCGCCGACGATCTCCTCCAGGATGTCCTCCAGCGTCACGATCCCGTCGACCGCGCCGCGCTCGTCCACCACCAGGGCGATGTGCTGCCGCTCGGCCTTGAACTGGCGCAGCGCGTCGACCACGGGCAGCGAGTCGGGCAGCAGCATGGGCGGGCGGGCGATCTCGTCCACCGGCCGGTCGTCGGGGATGCCCACCAGGTCGCGCAGGTGGATGACGCCGACCGCGTCGTCCAGGCCGCCGTGCCGGACCACGGGCGCCCGGGAGTGGCCGGTCGCGGCGAGGACGAGCCGGGCGGCGTCCGCGGTGGTGCCGCTGTCGAGCGTGAAGACCTGCAACCGGGGTACGAGGACGGCCCGCAACTGCCGGTCGGCGATCTCCACGGCACCGGCGATGATCGTGCGCTGCTCCTTG
Organism: Micromonospora sp. NPDC050980; assembly: GCF_040653835.1. Taxonomy (NCBI): domain Bacteria; kingdom Bacillati; phylum Actinomycetota; class Actinomycetes; order Micromonosporales; family Micromonosporaceae; genus Micromonospora; species Micromonospora sp. NPDC050980. Next base: position 5,184 of record NZ_JBFAGS010000015.1, read on the forward strand.
GTGAAGCCGTGGTTTCCGGCGACGATGTCGCGCAGTTCGTCGGGGCCGATCTCGTCCGGCTCGTGCCTCGGGTCGAGACCGAAGAGGCGGACCACCATGTCGCTGGTGGCGCCGAGCAGCCAGACCGCCGGTCGGGTCACGCTGGCCAGCACGTCGAGCGGTCGGGCGACGACCAGCGCCCACCGCTCGGCGGACTGCATGGCGATGCGCTTGGGGGCCAGTTCGCCGAAGACCAGCGTGACGAACGTGAGCACCAGGGTGACGGCGACGATGGCGACCGTCTCGGCGGCGTTGCCGAACACACCGAGCAGCGGCACGAGCGGTCGGGCCAGGGAGACGGCCGCCGCGGCGGAGGCGAGGAACCCGGCGAGGGTGATGCCGATCTGGATGGTGGCCAGGAAGCGGTTCGGATCCTTGGCGAGTCGGGCCAGGGTCCGGCCGCCTCGGCTGCTGCGCTCCAGCCGTTGCAGTTGGCTGTCCCGCAGCGAGACCAGGGCCATCTCGCTGCCGGCGAAGGCCGCGTTGACGATCACCAGCACACCGACCAGGGCCAACTGGCTCCAGTAGCTCTGCACGAGCGGTTCTCTCCCTCGGCGTGATCCGGGTCGGCTGTGGCCGACTCGCCGGCCGGCAGATCCGGTCGGCGTGGCCCCCTCTGTGCCCAACCGGCGCGCGCCTGAATCCTGGGCTCGCACCGGCATCGCGGCAAAAGATGCGCCGTCCGCATCTTTGCGTGCCACGCAGGTTTTGGTACGGTGGCGACGTGAGCGGACTACGGGAGCGCAAGAAGGCCGAGACCAGGGCGGCGTTGAGCTGGGCGGCCATCCGGTTGACCGTGACCCGCGGCTACGACGCCGTGCTGGTGGAGGACATCGCCCACGCCGCCGGGGTGTCCCCCCGCACGTTCAACAACTACTTCGCCAGCAAGGCCGAGGCGATCGCGGCCCGACACCTGGACCGCAGCCGGCGGGTGGCGGACGCGCTGCGGGGCCGCCCGGCCGGCGAGCCGCTCTGGGCCGCGATCGAGGCGGCGGTCCACTCGGCGTGGGCGCCGGGGCCCGAGGTCGAGCAAGCGCCCCCGGACGCCCACGACGAGTGGGTCGCCGGGCTGCGGGTGATGCTCGCCGAGCCGGCGTTGCAGGGCGAGATGCTGCGCGCCGGCGCGGTCGCCGAGGCCGAACTGGCCGAGGCTGTCGCCGAGCGCACCGGCACCGACGCCGCCCACGACCTCTACCCGCACCTGGTGGCCGCCGCGGTCGGCGCGGCGGCCGGCGCGGCGACGCGGCACTTCCTCCGCGCCGAACGGCCGGAGCCGGTCGGACAACTGCTCTCCGCCGCGCTGGCCCAACTCGCTGCCGGCCTGCCACCGCCAAACTGACCCGTCCCGCGGTGAGAAGGGGCACCTTCTCTACCGCAGGCGTTAACAAGGGGCCCCGCCTTTCAATCCGAAGGATCTTGTCGTGATCGATGTTCTAGTTGTCGGGGCGGGGCCGAACGGGCTGATGCTCGCCGTCGAGCTGGCGCTGGCCGGGATCCGGCCGGTGGTGTGCGACCGGCTGGTCGAGCCGACCACCGAGAACCGGGCCAACGGGCTGGTCGGCCAGGTGGTCCGGATGCTCGACCGACGCGGCCTGCGCCAGCGGCTCACCGGCGACGCCGCGCCGCCGCTACCGGCGTCCGAGTTCGTCTTCGGCGCGCTGCCGCTGGACCTGCGGGGTGTCGCGGACAACCCGTTGCACGGCCTGCCGGTGCCGCAGCGGCAGATCGAGCGGATGCTCACCGACCGCGCCGCCGAGTTGGGCGTGCGGGTCCGCCGCGGATGCGAGGTCAGCGGGCTGCGGCAGCGCGACGACGCGGTGACCGTCGAGTTCGCCGACGGCGCCGTGCTCACCTGCCGCTACCTGGTCGGTGCGGACGGCGGGCGCAGCACGGTCCGGAAACTCACCGGAATCGGCTTCCCCGGCGTGACCACCGACCGGTCCGTCTCGCGCACGGCCCAAGTCGGCGTGCCGCCGGAGTCGATCGACCCGGCGACCGGCGGCCTCGCCGTGCCCGGTCACGGGGTCGTCCCGCCGTTCCGCCACACCCGCACCGAGCGCGGCTTGATCGTATGGGCGCCGTTCGGAGACCGGCAGCCGCTGGTCAGCACCGCCGAATGGCCGGACGATCCGGCGGCGGACACGCCGATGACGCTCGACGAGATGCGGGCCAGCGTGGCCCGGGTGCTCGGCGCCGAGGTGCCGCTGCGCCCGCCGGCCGGCGCCGGGCCGCACGTGCTGCGCCGCGTCGTCGGCGGCAACACACGGCTGGCCGAGCGCTACCGCGACGGCCGGGTGCTGCTGCTCGGTGACGCCGCCCACGTGCACTCCGCGATCGGCGGCCCAGGGCTGAACCTGGGCCTGCAGGACGCGGTCAACCTCGGCTGGAAGCTGGCCGCCCAGGTGCACGGCCGGGCACCGGACGGGCTGCTCGACACCTACGAGACCGAGCGGCGGCCGGCGGCCCGACGGGTCACCATGTCGACCCAGGCCCAGTCCGCGTTGATCGCGCCGGGAAGCGAGGTCACCGCGCTGCGGGAGCTGGTCGGCGAGCTGCTCGCCCGGCCCGCGAACGCCGCGCACGTGGCCGCGCTGATGGCCGGTGCGGACATCCGCTACGACCCGGGGCCGGACGGGCCGCCGGTCGGCACCTGGGCGCCGGACCTGGTGGTGCACGGCGACGCCGGGTCGGTGCCACTGGCCGAGCTGACCCGCGGCGCGCGTCCGCTGCTGCTCGACGGCACCGGCACCCTCGGCACGGCGGTCGCGCCCTGGCGGGACCGCGTCGACATGGTCGGCGGGCGGCTGGCCGGAACCCCGTCGACGGCGCTGCTGCTGCGGCCGGACTGCTACCTGGCCTGGGCGTCGCACGAGACCGCGCCGGAGGGCGACCGGTTGCGTGCGGCGCTCACCCGCTGGTTCGGCCCACCCCGCACCTGACCGGAGTCAGGCCGGGTCGGGCAGGTCGAGCACGTACGCGCCGCCCTCCGGACGGAAGCCCAGCCGGTGGTAGTAGGGCGCGACCATGCCCGGCGGGCTGACCACCCGCCGGAAGCCCCGATCGGTGAACAGCCGGCTGCGGCGGTAGACGAACTCGCCCGGGGTGAAGTCCCGGAACGGCGGGGTCACGTAGTCCAGGTCGATCTGGGCCACCCCGCCGGCCTCGGCGTGCGACACCATCACGCCGACCACCTCGTCGGAGCGCACCACCAGGAACGCCGACCGGTCGGCGGCGGCCGGATCCCAGCGGAAGGCCGGGTTGAACCGGGCGATGTCGGCGGCGTGCACCCGCAGGGTGTGTGCCAGGAACGCGTCGCCGGTGCCCACCTCCACCACCTGGTAGGTCTGCTCGTCGTGCCGGGTGGCCAGCAGCTTGCGCAGGTACCAGACGTTGATCGCGGTGAGCACCACGTTCAGCCCGACCATCGGCCACACCTGCACCGCGGCGTTGTAGCCGATCAGGATCAGGCAGCCGACCAGGTTGAGCGCGCGCAGCCGCAGGATGCGCGTCTGCAGCAGGGACCAGACCAGCAGCGCGGAGCCGGCCCAGCCGACGAGTTCCAGCCAGTTCACCCCGGCGACACTAGTGGTCGCGCTGGTCAGCCCCCTCGGCGGGCAGCTCCAGCACCCACTCCTCGACCTCCGCGCCGCGGCCCGGGGCGTATCCCGAGTCCTCGCCGACCACGACGAAGCCGCACTTGCGCAGCACCGCGAGCGAGGCGGCGTTGTCCTTCGCGGCACGGGCGCGCACCGGGCGCTGGGGCAGCTCGCGCAACAGCGCGGTCAGCCCGGCGGTGGCGTGGCCGCGCCCCCAGCGCTGCGGGTCGATCCAGTAGCTGACCTCGGTCTGGTCGTCGACCGGGAACGCCGCCACGTGCCCAACCACCTCGCCGCCGACGACGATCGTGCGGTTGACGACGCGCGCGTCGGCGCGGATGCGGGCCCAGTGCGCGTCGAACGCGGCCCGGTCCGACGGGTCCGTCGGGCCGAACGCGGCCATCCAGTTGGCCTGCGGGTCCTGCTCGTGGGCGAAGAACGCGGACAGGTCGTCGTCGCGTACCGGACGGATTTCCACAGCGGGGGTCACGGCCGGGAACGATACGCGGACGCACCGACACCGGTCGGGACCTCCGGCCCGCCCGGGGTCCCGACCGGCCCTGCCGGTGGGGCCGGCCGCGCCGGTACGAAGAGGGAGGAACGACGCAGTCGAGGAGGCGGACCATGCCGAAGTACGTCTACGACTTCATCGAGGGTGACCGGAGCCGCGCCGACCTGCTCGGCGGCAAGGGCGCCAACCTGGCCGAGATGACCCGCCTCGGGCTGCCCGTGCCGCCCGGGTTCACCGTCACCACCGACGCGTGCCGCGCCTACCTGGCCACCGGCGCGCCACCGGACGGGTTGTACGAGGAGATCAACACCCACCTGCGCGAGGTGGAGGCGCGGCTGGGCCGGTCGCTCGGCGACCCCGCTGACCCGCTGCTGCTGGCCGTCCGCTCCGGCGGCCGGTACTCGATGCCGGGGATGATGGAGACGATCCTCGACATCGGGCTCAACGACGCCACCGTCGCCGGGCTGGCCGCCCACGCCGGCGACGAGCGGTTCGCCTGGGACTCGTACCGGCGGTTGATCCAGATGTTCGGCCGCACCGTGCACGGCGTCCCGGCCGAGGAGTTCGCGCACGAGCTGGCCGCGGTGCGGGCCACCGCCGGGCCCGGCGGACCCAGCGCCGAGCAGCTCCGCGACCTGGTCGACACGTACAAGAAGATCTTCGTCCGGCACGTCGGGCACGACTTCCCGCAGGCCCCGCACGAGCAGCTCTTCCTCGCCGTCCGCGCGGTCTTCGCCTCGTGGCACTCGGAGCGGGCCCGGGTCTACCGGCGGCAGGAGCGGATCCCGGACGACCTGGGCACCGCGGTCACCGTGATGGCGATGGTCTTCGGCAACCTCGGCCCGGACTCCGGCACCGGGGTGGCCTTCACCCGCGACCCGGCCACCGGCCTGCCCGGCGTCTACGGCGACTACCTGACCGACGCGCAGGGCGAGGACGTGGTGGCCGGCATCCGCAACACGGTGCCGCTGACCGAGCTGGAGCGGTTGGACCCGGCGAGCTACCGGCGGCTGCGGCAGATCATGGCGACGCTGGAGCGGCACTACCGCGACCTGTGCGACGTCGAGTTCACCATCGAGCGCGGCCGGTTGTGGATGTTGCAGACGCGGGTCGGCAAACGCACCGCCGCCGCCGCGTTCGTGATCGCCGCGCAGCTCGCCGAGGAAGGAGTGATCACCGCCGACGAGGCGTTGACCAGGGTCACCGGGGCGCAGCTCGCCCAGCTCATGTTCCCCGCGTTCGACGCCGCGACCGCGCCCGCGCCGCTCGCCGTCGGGGTGGGCGCCTCGCCGGGCGCGGCGGTGGGCCGGGTCGTCTTCGACTCCGCCGCCGCGACGGCGGCCGACGAGCCGGTGATCCTGGTCCGTCCCGAGACCAACCCGGACGACCTGCCCGGCATGATCGCCGCGGCCGGCGTGCTCACCTCACGCGGCGGCAAGACGTCGCACGCCGCCGTGGTGGCCCGGGGCATGGGTCGGACCTGCGTGTGCGGGGCCGACGAGCTGCGCATCGACGTGGAGCGCGGCGAGTTCACCGCCGGCGATCAGGTGGTGCGGGCCGGCGAGCTGGTCTCGATCGACGGCACCAGTGGACGGATCTGGCTGGGCGAGGTGCCGGCGCGGCCGTCGCCGGTGGCCCGTTACCTGGCCGGCGAGCTGCGCCCCGAGTCGGATCCGCTGGTCGCCGCCGTGCACCGGCTGCTCGCGCACGCCGACGCGGTGCGGACCCTCGGCGTGCGGGCCAACGCGGACACCCCGGACGACGCCCGTCGGGCCCGCCGGCTCGGCGCCGCCGGGATCGGGCTGTGCCGCACCGAGCACATGTTCCTCGGCGAACGCCGGGAGCTGGTCGAACGGCTGATCCTGGCTGACGGGCCGGCGGAGACCGCCGCCGCGCTGGACGCCCTGCTGCCGCTGCAACGGGACGACTTCGTCGGGCTGCTCGCCGCCATGGACGGGCTGCCGGTGACCGTCCGGCTGCTCGACCCGCCGCTGCACGAGTTCCTCCCCCCACTGGTGGAGCTGACCGCCCGGGTGGCCGCCGCGCGGGCGCGCGGCGCGGACCCGGGCCGCGACGCCACGCTGCTGACCGCGGTGCGCCGGATGCACGAGGCGAACCCGATGCTGGGGTTGCGCGGCGTCCGGCTCGGGCTGGTGGTGCCGGGCCTGTTCGCGATGCAGGTGCGGGCGCTGGCCGAGGCGGCCGCGCAGCGGGTGCGCGCCGGCGGCGACCCGCGACCGGAGATCATGGTGCCGTTGGTCGGGGACGTGCGGGAGCTGGCCGCCGTCGCGGACGAGGCGCGGCGCGTGCTGGGCGAGGTGGACGGCGCCCCGGAGATCCCGATCGGCACCATGATCGAGACGCCCCGGGCCGCGCTGACCGCCGCGGAGATCGCCGCCGAGGCGCGGTTCTTCTCCCTCGGCACCAACGATCTGACGCAGACCACCTGGGCGTTCTCCCGCGACGACGTGGAGGGCTCGTTCTTCCCCGCCTACCTGGCCCGGGGGATCTTCGGCGTGTCGCCGTTCGAGAGCCTCGACGCCGCCGGGGTGGGACGGCTGGTCCGGCTCGCCGTGGTCGAGGGGCGGGCCGCCCGACCGGAGCTGACCGTCGGGGTGTGCGGCGAGCACGGCGGCGACCCGGACTCGATCGCGTTCTTCGCCACGGCCGGACTCGACTACGTCTCCTGCTCGCCGTACCGGGTGCCGGTGGCGCGACTGGCCGCCGGCCGGGCCGCGGTCGAGGCCGGCACCGAATCGTCCGACTCCCGCTAGGAGGGCAGCATCATGACGGCCATCTTGAACCCGACCGGGCTGAACACCGTACCTCCGGTGCCCCGGCCCGCGCCGCCGGCCGCCGACCCGACGCCGGCCCCGGCCCCCGGGCCGGTCGGTCCGGTGCTGGAGCTGCCCGGCGCGGCGTTGGTGCCGGTGACCCACGCCGGTCGCCCGGTGGGCGCGTTCGTCGTGACCGGCGACCGGGTCCGCTACCGCCGGGTGGTCGACCCGGACCGGTTCGTCGCGGCCACCACCGGCGCGTTCGCGGTGGCCGCGCTCACCGCCGCCGTGGCGGTCTGGTCCCGCCGCCGCCCACCGGCGGTGCAGACCGTGACGATGGGCCCCGGCGGCTGGCTGAGTCTGCGCGGCCTCCCGGCCCCGCACCCCGACCACCGCCCCTGGTGGGCCCGCCTCCTCCGCGCCCACCCCCTCCCCCACTGACCCCACCTCTTTTCGTTGATCATGAAGTTGGCGGCGATGTGGATCTCCGATCCTGCCGCCAACTTCATGATCAACGCGGGGTGGGGGGTGGGGCTTTGGTCCTGGGGTGGGGGTCCGGGGGCTCTGCCGGGTGGGCGGGAGGGGCGGAAGGGTTGGGGGTGGAAGTGGACCGGCCCGATGGGAGCGATCATGAGCGGCAACCAGCGCGTCGTGGATCCGTGGCGAGGGTTCTCCGACGGACCGTGGCGGGAGAGCGTCGACGTCGCCGACTTCGTCCGCCGCAACCACGAGCCCTACACCGGGGACGCGTCGTTCCTCACCGGACCGACCGAACGGACCCTCGCGGTGTGGGACCGGCTGCGGGAGATGTTCCCCGAGGAGCGGCGGCGCGGCGTGTACGACGTGGACGCGGCCACCCCGTCCACCATCACCTCGCACGCGCCCGGCTACCTCGACCGGGAACGGGAGCTGATCGTCGGCCTGCAGACCGACGCGCCGCTGCGCCGCGCGATCATGCCGGCCGGCGGGCTGCGGATGGTGGAGACCGCGCTACGGGCGTACGGGCGCGAACCCGATCCGCGGGTGCACGAGATCTTCACCCGGTACCGCAAGACCCACAACGACGCCGTCTTCGACGCCTACCCGGTGAACGTGCTGGCCGCCCGGCGCTCCCACGTCATCACCGGCCTGCCCGACGCCTACGGACGCGGCCGGATCATCGGCGACTACCGTCGGGTGGCGCTGTACGGGGTGGACCGGTTGATCGCCGAGCGCCGCGCGCACAAGGCGGCACTGGACGGCCGGCGCTGCACCGACGACGTGATCCGCGACCGGGAGGAGCTGGCCGAGCAGATCCGCGCGCTCGGTGAGCTCAAGGAGATGGCCGCCGGCTACGGCGTCGACCTCTCCCACCCCGCCGCGACCGGCCGGCAGGCGATCCAGTGGCTCTACCTCGCCTACCTGGCGGCCACGAAGGAGCAGAACGGCGCGGCCATGTCGCTCGGTCGCACCGCCGGGTTCGTCGACGTCTACCTGCGCCGGGACATCGCCGAGGGCCGGCTCGACGAGGCCGGCGCCCAGGAGCTGGTCGACGACTTCGTGATCAAGCTGCGGATCGTCCGCTTCCTGCGCACCCCCGAGTACGACCAGCTCTTCTCCGGCGACCCGACCTGGGTCACCGAGTCGCTCGGCGGGATGGGCGCCGACGGCCGCCCGCTCGTCACCCGGACCACGTTCCGGTATCTCCAGACGCTCTACAACCTCGGGCCGGCGCCCGAGCCCAACCTGACCGTGCTCTGGTCGCCCCGGCTGCCCGACGGGTTCAAGCGGTTCTGCGCCCAGGTGTCGCTGGACACCAGCGCCATCCAGTACGAGAACGACGAGCTGATCCGGCCGGCGTACGACGACGACACCGCGATCGCCTGCTGCGTGTCGGCGATGCGCGTCGGGCGCGACATGCAGTTCTTCGGCGCCCGGGCGAACCTGGCGAAGGCGCTGCTCTACGCGATCAACGGCGGTCGCGACGAGCTGACCGGCGAACAGGTGGCGCCGCCGAGCACGCCGGTCGGCGGCGAGACGCTGGACCACGACGAGGTGCTCGCGGCGTACGACCGGACGCTCGACTGGCTCGCCGAGACGTACGTGGACGCGCTGAACGTGATCCACCACCAGCACGACAGGTACGCCTACGAGCGGCTGGAGATGGCGCTGCACGACCACCCGGTGCGCCGCTTCATGGCCACCGGCATCGCCGGCCTCTCGGTCGCCGTGGACAGCCTCTCGGCGATCCGGTACGGCCGGGTCAAGGTGCTGCGCGACCACACCGGGCTGGCCGTCGACTACGCGGTCGAGGGCGAGTTCCCGACGTACGGCAACGACGACGACCGGGCCGACGAGATCGCGGTGTGGCTGGTCGAGACGTTCGCGGCGAAGCTGCGCCGGCAGCGCACCTACCGCGACGCGGAGGTGACCATGTCGGTGCTCACCATCACCTCGAACGTGGTCTACGGCAAGCACACCGGCAACACCCCCGACGGGCGGCGGGCCGGCGAGCCGTTCGCGCCCGGGGCGAACCCGATGAACGGCCGGGACACCCACGGACTGGTCGCCTCGGCGCTGTCGGTGGCGAAGCTGCCGTACGAGGCGACCCGCGACGGCATCTCGCTGACCGGCACGGTCACCCCGGACGGGCTGGGTCACACCCGCGCCGAGCGGATCGCCAACCTGGCGGGGGTGCTCGACGGATACACCGACGCCGGTGGGTTCCACCTCAACGTCAACGTGCTGGACCGCGACACGCTGCTCGACGCGATGGCCCACCCGGAGCGCTACCCGCAGCTCACCGTCCGGGTCTCCGGGTACGCGGTGAACTTCGTGCGGCTCACGCCCGAGCAGCAGCGGGACGTGGTGTCCCGGACGTTCCACGGGTCGCGGTGACCGGCCGGCTCCCGGCGCCGCCGGTCCTGGCTGGGGCGGTGCACTCCTGGGACACGTCCGTCGGGGTGGACGGGCCGGGCACCCGCCTCGTGGTCTTCCTCGCCGGCTGTCCGCTGCGCTGCCGGTACTGCCACAGCCCGGACACCTGGCACGGCCGCAGCGGCCGGCGGCGCACCGTCGACGAGGTGGTCGCCACGGTCGCGCGGTACCGCCGGTTCGTCCAGGTGGCCGGCGGCGGCGTCACGGTCAGCGGCGGCGAGCCGCTGCTGCAACCGGCCTTCACCGGGGAGCTGCTGCGCCGCTGCCGGGCGCTCGGCCTGCACACCGCGCTGGACACCTCCGGGTTCCTCGGCGACCGCGCCGACGACGCCCTGCTGGACGCCACCGACCTGGTGCTGCTCGACGTCAAGGCGGGCAGCCCGGCCACGTACCGCCGGGTCACCGGCACCGGCCGGCTCGCGCCGACGCTGCGCTTCGCCCGCCGGTTGGCCGACCGGGGCACGCCGATGTGGATCCGGTACGTGCTGGTGCCGGGCCTGACCGACGACGCCGACGAGGTGGCCCGGGTGGCCGACGTGGCCGCCGGTCTGGCCGGCGTGCACCGCGTCGAGGTGCTGCCGTTCCACCGGCTCGGCGCGCACAAGTACGCCGAGCTGGGCCTCGCCTTCCCGCTGGCGGACACCGCGCCGCCGGACGCGGAGCTGCTGGCCCGGGTGCGCGGGCAGTTCGCCGAGCGCGGGCTGACCGTCACCTGACCGGATCGCCCGCCTCGGGCAGGTTCGGTCGGCCGGCACCGCGACGAACCGTTCGACGGGTGAGTCAGCTCGCCGCGCTCGTCGGATAGCCGTACAGGTCGAGCAGGCGGACCCGGGACGCCTGGAGGCGGTCCACCACGACGCTCATGAACCGGGCGGTGAGGTGCCGGCCCAGGGTGTCGTCGGACTCCATCAACCGGCGTACGCCCGCCGCGTCGAACTCGACAGCGGTGCTGCGCAGGGTGGCCACCGCGCCGAACTGCCAGCGGTAGGGCGGGAAGAGCCAGGACCAGCCGAGCACGCCGCCCGCGCCGATCGTCTCGATGCCCACGTCGCCGCGGCCGGGCACCGGGAAGTCCAACGCGACCTGGCCGCCGCGGACCAGCCAGAACCGCTCGGCCGGCTGCCCGGCGCGGAACAGCCGGTGCCCGGGGTGCCAGGCCACCGGGCGGGCGTAGCCGGTGAGCCGGGGCAGCCAGCCGTCGGGCAGGCCGGCCAGGAACGGGTGTACGCGCAGCATCTCCAGCGGGGTCATGACGCCTCCACGGTCGGCAGCGGAAAGCCGTACCGCCATCCCACCCCACCCGGCCCGCGCCCGGCAGGGCCGATGGTCCCGCTCCGCGCGTGGCGGCGTTTCCGGGCGACGGCGGGACGGCCACAATGGGTCGAGCCGACCGGAGGGGACACATGCGATGAACCGACCCGTCGTGGCGGGGGTGGACGGATCGCCGTCCAGCCTGGCCGCCGCCGACCAGGCCGCCGCGACCGCCGTGGCACGGTCCCGGCCGCTGCTGCTGGTGCACGGCTATCTGCACCCGCTCGGTTACGGCGTGCCGCTCAACCCGTACGACCTCGGGGTGCCGGCGCCCACCGAGGAGGCGGAGAAGATGCTCGAACGGGTCGCCGGTAACCTGGCCGGACGGCATCCCGGGCTGCGGGTGGCGGTGCGGCAGGTCGCCGGCGGCCCGGGGGCGACGCTGGTGGCGGAGTCCCGCCGGGCGGAGCTGGTGGTGGTGGGCAGCCGGGGCGGGGGCGGCTTCGCCGGGCTGCTGCTCGGTTCGGTGGGCGGGCAGCTCGCGCAGCACGGGCACTGCCCGGTGCTCGTCGTCCGCCCGGCGGAACAGCCGATCCCGGTCGCCGGTCCGGTGCTGGTCGGCGTCGACGGCTCCGAGGCTGCGGCGTACGCCGTCGAGCTGGCCGCGGACGAGGCCGCCCGCCGCGACGCCGAGCTGGTGCTGGTGCACGTCCACGCGCCGCCGGCAGCGGCGGCGCCGGAGGTGGCGGCCGAGGCGGGCACCGCCGAGCGGGCCGAGGCGGGCACCGCCGAGCGGGCCGAGGCGGCCGAGTTGCTGGGCGCGGCGGCCGAGCGCGTCCGGGCGGCGCAGCCGGGGCTGCGGGTGACGCAACGCCCGGTGGTCGCCGCCTCCCCGGAGGCCGCGCTGCGGGAGGCGAGCGGCGAGGCGTCACTGGTCGTGGTCGGCTCGCGCGGCCGGGGCGGCTTCGCCGGCCTGCTGCTCGGCTCGGTCAGCCAGGCCCTGGTGCAGCACGCCCACTGCCCGGTGCTGATCGCCCACCGGCCGGAGCCGGCCGACGACTGACCGGCCCCGGCCGGTTCACGCCGGGTCGCGGCCGGCGAGCAGGTCGGCGAAGTCGGTGGTGAGGGCGAACGGGTCGGCCGGCCCGGTCGCGGGCGCACGGCGGTCCACCTGCTCGGCCAGCTCGGCGGCGGCCCGGCGGATCCGGGCCCGCAGCGGGCTGTCGCCGTCGTCGCCGGCCCAGTCCTCCGGCGCGGCGAAGACCGCGGTCGGCAGCGTCACCGCCCGCAGGTAGGTGAACATCGGCCGAACCGCGTGCTCCAGCGCGAGCGAGTGCCGGGCGGTGCCGCCGGTCGCCCCGATCAGCACCGGCGTGCCGGCCAGCGCGTCGCGGTCGAGCACGTCGAAGAACGACTTGAACAGCCCGGTGTAGGACGCGTTGAAGATCGGCGTGACCGCGATCAGCCCGTCGGCCGCCGCGACGGCGTCCAGCGTCTCGCGCAGGGCGGCCGGCGCGAAGCCGGTGAGCAGGTGGTTGACCACGTCGTGGGCGTGTTCGCGCAACTCCACCGGGCGCAGGTCGACGGTCGCGCCGCGCCCGGCCAGCTCGTCGCGGGCGGCCGTGGCGAGCTGCTCGGCGAGCAGGCGGGTGGACGAGGGCTGGCCGAGACCGGCCGAGACGACGGCGAGGGTACGCGGGGTCATCGCTGCTCCTCCTCGCCGGTCGTGGCGGCGTCGCGGGCGGCCAGCAGGCCGGCGTGGGTGGGCGCCTCGGGCACGTGCGCCGGGCGCATCGAGTCGAACTCCTTGCGCAGCACCGGGACCACCTCCTCGCCGAGCAGGTCGAGCTGCTCCAGCACCGTCTTCAGCGGCAGGCCGGCGTGGTCGACCAGGAAGAGCTGCCGCTGGTAGTCGCCGACGTACTCGCGGAAGCCCAGCGTGCGGTCGATGACCTGCTGCGGGCTGCCGACGGTCAGCGGCGTCTGGTGGGTGAACTCCTCCAGCGACGGGCCGTGCCCGTAGACCGGGGCGTTGTCGAAGTAGGGCCGGAACTCGCGTACCGCGTCCTGCGAGTTGCGGCGCATGAACACCTGCCCGCCCAGGCCGACGATCGCCTGCTCGGGCGCGCCGTGGCCGTGGTGCGCCCAGCGCTCGCGGTAGAGACCGACCATCCGCTGGGTGTGCTCCTTGGGCCAGAAGATGTGGTTGGCGAAGAAGCCGTCGCCGTAGTACGCGGCCTGCTCGGCGATCTCCGGGCTGCGGATGGAGCCGTGCCAGACGAACGGCGGCACGCCGTCGAGCGGGCGCGGCGTCGAGGTGAACGACTGGAGCGGCGTGCGGAACCTGCCCTTCCAGTCGACCACGTCCTCGCGCCACAGCCGGTGCAGCAGGTCGTAGTTCTCGATCGCCAGCGGGATGCCGTTGCGCATGTCCTGCCCGAACCACGGATAGACCGGGCCGGTGTTGCCGCGACCCATCATCAGGTCCACCCGGCCGTCGGCCAGGTGCTGGAGCATCGCGTAGTCCTCGGCGATCTTCACCGGGTCGTTCGTGGTGATCAGCGTGGTGGAGGTGGAGAGCAGCAGCCGCTCGGTGCGGGCCGCGATCCAGCCGAGCATGGTGGTCGGCGACGAGGGCACGAACGGCGGGTTGTGGTGCTCGCCGGTGGCGAAGACGTCCAGGCCGACCTCCTCGGCCTTGAGCGCGATGGTGGTCATGGCCTTGATCCGGTCACGCTCGGACGGCAGCCGCCCGGTGGTCGGGTCGACGGTGACGTCACCGACGGTGAAGATTCCGAACTGCATGACCAGCTCCTCGGGTGAGATCCGGACCGGTCGGCCCGGCGTCGCACCGCACAACCTATTTGACGAGTCAACTATTCCGCCGCCCGGCGCCCCCGACGTGGCCCGGCTCACCCGAAAAGTGGGTCGCCGCACGTAGGATCGTCCTCTACCGGGACGCCCCTGGAGGAGATCGATGGCCCGCACCTTCACCGCCGCCGTGCACCAGGAGGACGACTGGTACGTCGCCCGGTGTCTGGAGATCGAGGTCGCCAGCCAGGGTGAGACCGTCGACGAGGCTCTGACCAATCTTCGCGAGGCCGTCGAGGCCTACCTGGAGGAGGCCGAGAACCCCGAGATCGAAACCACGCCGCTGGTGACGTCCTTCCAGGCCGGGCGAGCGGCGTGAGCCCAGCCCTGGCCGACCTGCCGTTGCGCAAGGTGCTCGCCGGGTTGAGCAAAGCCGGCTTCGGCATGTCCGCACCAAGGACAGCCATGCGGTCTATCGCGATCCGAGCGGCCGGGTCGTGGTCGTGCCCGAGCACGCGACGATCAAGCGCGGCACCCTTGCCTCGATTCTTCGTCAGGCGGACCTGACCCCGTCGGAGTTTCTCGAACTTCTGCGCTGAGCCGGCGCAGCTCGACCAGGCCAAACCCCGTTCGGCGACTACCCTTGCCGGCCATGACCACGTACCCCTGGCTCGACGCGCCGGCCGCGGACGTCGCGGTGACCGCGCGGACCCTGCTCGGCTGGACCGTGTCGGCGCACGGCGTGCGCGTCCGGCTGACCGAGGTCGAGGCGTACGCCGGGACCGGGGAGGATCCGGCCTCGCACGCGCACCGCGGGCCGACCCCGCGCAACCGGGTGATGTTCGGACCCGCCGGGCACGTCTACGTGTACTTCGTGTTCGGCATGCACTGGTGCGCGAACATCGTCTGCGGTCGCGACGGCGAGGCGGCGGCCGTGCTGCTGCGCGCCGGCGCGGTGGTCGACGGGATCGAGATCGCCCGCGAGCGCCGCCCCCGCGCCTCGGATCGGGACCTGGCCCGGGGGCCGGCCCGGCTGGTCACCGCGCTCGGCCTCGGCCGCGAGGCAAACGGCAGCTCGGCCGTCGACGGCACCGGGCCACTGCTCCTGACCCCACCCGAGACGCCGGTGGACCCGGCGCGGATCGCCGCCGGGCCGCGGGTCGGCGTCGCCGCGGCGCACGACCTGCCGTGGCGGTTCTGGCTGGCCGACGAGCCGAGCGTGAGCGTCTACCGCCGGCACAGCCCGCGCCGCCGGCCCGTGCCGCGCTGACCGCAACCTCCGCACCCCGACGCGCGTCTGAACCTCGGCGGACGCGCGCCTCACCGCACGAATGACTTTCAACGAGGTGTTGACAACACACCATTTGACGGTGTGGGATGGACGGCATGGTCACCGTGGACAACGACCCGTTCGCCGCCCCGGATGCTGCCCAGGCCCGCGCCCACCGCAACTACGCGGCGCTGCTGCGGATCGCCGAGCGGCACGCCGGCACCAACTCGCGCCGCCGGCGCTACGCTCACCCCGACGTCCCCGACGCCTACGAGGCGGCCACGCTGGTGATGGCGCTCGCCGGTGGCGCGGAGCTGGACGCGGGCGAGGAACCGGTCGACCAGGCCGACCTGATGGCCGCGCTGACGCTGATCCCGCACGTCCGGGCCGAGGTGGACGTGCTGGAGGCCGGGCTGCTCCAGGTGGCCCGCGGCCGGGGCATGACCTGGCAGGCGATCGCCTTCGGGCTGGGTCTGGGCAGCGCCCAGGCCGCCCGGCAGCGCTACGAGCGGCTCACCGTACGCACCGGCACCGGCGACTGAGCCGGCGGCTTGTCACAGCGACGGGTGAGACTGTGCCGGACGACGGCACGGGAGGACGCGATGACGCGCGAGGAGATGCTGACCTACTGCCTGGCCAAGCCGGGCGCCTGGCTGGACCGGCCATGGGAGGGCGACGAGGTGGTGAAGGTGGGCAGCCGGATCTTCGCGTTCCTCGGCTCCCCCGACGGCGAGGCGCGGCTCGGGGTGAAGTGCGGCCCGTCCCGCGAGGTGGCCGACGAGTGGCTGCACCGGTTCCCCGACGACGCCCGGCCGTCGCCCTACATCGGCCGGTCGGGGTGGAACACGCTGCGCCTGACCGGCGGCATCCCGGACGACGACCTCATCGACGCGGCCGACGGGTCGTACGACGCGGTGGTGGCCAAGCTGCCCAGGCGCGAGCGGCCGACGGCCTGAACCCCGCGCGGCGGCCGGACCGCCGCGCGGGGCGCCCGGGTCAGCGGGGCACGACCTGCTCGGCGGCCCACTCCCGCCAGCCGGCCAGCTTGTCCGCGGCGGTGGCGAGCTGGTCGGCGACCGGCCCGGGCCCAGTGGAACCGGGGGTGATGCGGGCCGCGAGGGCCGAGCGCACCGAGAGCACGTCGCGCACCGACGGGTCCAGATGCTCGCTCACCGCGGCCAGGTCGGCGTCGGACACCTCGTCCAGCGCGCAGTCCCGGGCCGCGCAGAGCGCCACCAGCCGGCCGGTGATCTCGTGCGCGTCGCGGAACGGCACGTTGCGCCGGACCAGCCAGTCGGCGACCTCGGTGGCCAGCGAGAAGCCCGACGGCGCGGTGGCCGCGAGCCGGTCCACCCGCACCGTCATCGTGGAGATCATCCCGGCCAGCGCGGGCAGCAGCAGCTCCAGCGTGTCGACCGCGTCGAACGCCGGCTCCTTGTCCTCCTGCATGTCCCGGTCGTAGGTCATCGGCAGGCCCTTGAGCATGGTGAGCACGCTCACCAGGCCGCCGACCAGCCGGCCGGACTTGCCCCGGGCCAGCTCGGCGATGTCCGCGTTCTTCTTCTGCGGCATGATCGACGAGCCGGTGGCGAACGAGTCGTCCAGCTCGACCCAGCCGAACTCCTGCGACGTCCAGAGCACCACCTCCTCGCCGAGACGGGACAGGTGCACGCCGGTCATCGCGGTGACGAAGAGGAACTCGGCCACGAAATCCCGGTCCGCCACCGCGTCCATCGAGTTGGCGAACGAGGTGCGGAAGCCCAGTTCCTTCGCCACCGCCACCGGGTCCAGCGGCAGCCCCGAGCCGGCCAACGCGCCGGCGCCGAGCGGGCTGATCGCGGTCCGCTCGTCCCAGTCGCGCAGCCGCTCCAGGTCGCGCAGCAGCGGCTGCACGTGCGCCAGCAGCCAGTGCCCGAACGTGACCGGCTGGGCGTGCTGCAGGTGGGTCATGCCCGGTGCGGCGGTGTCCAGGTGCCGCTCCGCCTGCTCGACGAGCGCCTCGGCCAGCTCGACCAGCCGGGCGGCCACCCCCCGGGCGTGGTCGCGCAGATAGAGCCGCAGGTCGGTGGCGACCTGGTCGTTGCGGGACCGGCCGGCGCGCAGCTTGCCGCCGAGGCTGCCCAGCCGCTCCAGCAGGCCGCGCTCCAGGGCGGTGTGCACGTCCTCGTCGTCGACGGTGGGGCGGAACGCGCCGGAGGCGCAGGCGGCCTCCAGGTCGTCCAGCGCGGCCAGCATCCGCCCCAACTCGTCCGGGTCGAGCAGGCCGGCGCCGGCGAGGACCCGGGCGTGCGCCCGGGACCCGGCGATGTCGTACGGGGCGAGACGCCAGTCGAACTG
The DNA here is from genome assembly GCF_040653835.1 of Micromonospora sp. NPDC050980. Classification (NCBI taxonomy): domain Bacteria; kingdom Bacillati; phylum Actinomycetota; class Actinomycetes; order Micromonosporales; family Micromonosporaceae; genus Micromonospora; species Micromonospora sp. NPDC050980. The sequence continues at coordinate 22,692 of NZ_JBFAGS010000015.1, forward strand.
CACGCTCACCGACAGCCGCGCGAGCGCCTCGGCCGGTCCGCCGGCGAACCGACCTCCCCAGAGGCTCGTCCGGTTGGTGGCGGCGCTGTTCTCGGTCAGGCTCTTGTCGTCCACCCCACCCATTGTGCTGGTCATGACAGCGGCCCTCCCCACCGGGCGTGCCGTACGGCGCCATCGACCGGATCGCTCATGGTGCGGCGTTCCCTTCCACGTGCTCGCCCCGGCGGGCCCACCCGGCGAGCCGGTCACCCAACGCGGCGCCGCCGTCGGCCTCGCGGGCGACGACGAGGATGGTGTCGTCGCCGGCGATGGTGCCGACGATCTCGGACAGGCCCGCCCGGTCCAACGCGCTGGCCAGATAGTGCGCTGCGCCCGGCGGGGTACGCAGCACCGCGATGTTGCCGCTGGCGTCGACGCCGTTGAGCAGCTCGTGCAGCAGCCGGACCAGTCGGGCCGGCGCCCCCTCGGCGTCGCGCAGCGGACGCCGGCCGTCCTCGGGGATCAGGTAGACGCCGCGCCCGTCGCCGCCGCGCGCGGTCACCGCCCCCAGCTCCTTCAGGTCACGGGAGAGGGTGGCCTGGGTGACCTGGATGCCGTCGCCGGCGAGCAGGTCCGCCAGCTCGGTCTGCGAGTGGATGGCGGTGTCGCGGATCAGCTCGACGATGCGGGCGTGCCGCGCGGCGCGGGTCAGCGGGGCGGTCATGAGGAGGCCTCCAGGAGAAAGGTCAGCAGCGCCTTCTGGGCGTGCAGACGATTCTCCGCCTGGTCGAACACCGCGCTGCGCGGGCCGTCGAGCACCTCGCCGGTGATCTCCTCGCCCCGGTGGGCCGGCAGGCAGTGCAGCACCATCACGTCGGGCGCGGCGTGCGCCAGCAGGGCGTCGCCGACCTGGTAGGGGCGGAACGGGGTGATCCGGTCCAGCCCGTCGTCCTCCTGGCCCATCGACGTCCAGGTGTCGGTGGCGACCACGTGCGCCCCGCGTACCGCCGCGACCGGGTCGGTGAGCGCCTCGACCGAGCCGCCGGTGCCGGCGGCGATCTTCGCCGCGCGGGCCAGGATCGCCGGATCCGGGGCGAAGCCGGCCGGGCCGGCGACCCGGACATGCATCCCGGCGGTCGCGCCGGCCAGCAGGTACGAGTGGGCCATGTTGTTCGCCGCGTCACCGACGTAGGTGAGGATCCGCCCGGCGGTCACGCCGAACCGCTCCCGCACGGTGAGCAGGTCGGCCAGCAGCTGGCAGGGGTGGTAGGTGTCGGTGAGCGCGTTGACCACCGGGACGGTCGCGTGCTCGGCCACCTCGGCGATCCGGTCGTCGCCGTGGGTGCGCAGCACGATCGCGGCCACGTAACGGGACAGCACCCGCCCGGCGTCGCCGAGGGACTCCCCACGACCGAAGTGGGTCACCTGGGTGTCCACCACGAGCGGGTGCCCGCCCAGCTCGGCGATGCCGGCGTCGAACGAGATCCGGGTGCGCAGGCTCTGCTTGTCGAACAGCACCGCCACCGATTTCGGTCCGGCGAGCGGCTGGTGCGCGTGCCGGTCGGCCTTCATCCGGGCGGCCAGGTCCAGCACGGCGGCCTGCTCGGCGGGGCTGAGGTCGTCGTCGCGCAGGAAGTGGCGGATCATGCGGGGGCCTCCGTGCGGGTCGCGGGGGTGGGCGCCGGCGCGGCGGGCGCGGCGGCTTCGGTCGGCACGGCGGCCTCCGCGGGCTCGGCAGGCTCAGGGGGCGCGGCGGACGCAGCGGCGTCGGCGGGCGCGCGGTCGAGGGCGGCGGGCAGCGCGGCGAGGAACGCGTCGACCTGCGCCGGGGTGAGGATCAGCGGCGGGGCGAGCCGGACCACGTCCGGCTGCACCGGGTTGACCAGGAAACCCGCCTCACGCAGCGCGGCCGTCACCGCGCCGGCGACCGGCCGGTCCAGCGCGACGCCGAGCAGCAGGCCGGCGCCGCGCACCTGACGCACCAGGGGGTGCCCGAGCGCCTCCACGCCGCGCCGCAGCCGCTCGCCGACGCGCTTGACGTGGTCGAGCAACCCCTCGTTGGCGATCGTGGCGATCACCGCGAGCGCGGCGGCGCAGCTCACCGGGTTGCCGCCGAACGTGGTGCCGTGCGAGCCGGGGGTGAGCAGGTCGGCGGCCGGGCCGAAGGCCAGGCAGGCGCCCAGCGGCAGGCCGCCGCCGAGCCCCTTGGCGAGCGTGACCACGTCCGGCTCCACGCCGTCGGCCTGGTGGGCGAACCAGTGCCCGGTCCGCCCGACGCCGGTCTGCACCTCGTCGAGCACCAGCAGCGCGCCGCGCGCGGCGGTGATCCGCCGGGCCGCGGCCAGGTAACCGGGCGGCGGGACGACCACGCCGTTCTCGCCCTGGATCGGCTCGACGATCACCATGGCGGTGTCGTCGGCGACCGCGTCGGCGAGCGCGTCCGCGTCGCCGTACGGCACGTGGGTGACGTCGCCGGGCAGCGGGCGGAACGGGTCGGCCTTGGCCGGCTGCCCGGTGAGCGCCAGCGCGCCCATCGTCCGGCCGTGGAAGCCGCCGTGGGTGGCCACCACGTGCCGGCGCCCGGTCAGCCGGGAGAGCTTGAACGCGGCCTCGTTGGCCTCCGCGCCGGAGTTGGCGAGGAAGACCCGGCCGGGCCGTCCGGCCAGGGCCAGCAGCAGCTCGGCGAGAGCGACCGGCGGCTCGGCGACGAACAGGTTCGACACGTGCCCGAGCGTGGCGACCTGCTTCGACACGGCGGCCACCACCGCCGGGTGGGCGTGCCCGAGCGCGTTGACGGCGATGCCGCCGAGCAGGTCGACGTACTCCCGGCCGGCTTCGTCGACCACGACGGCGCCGGAGCCGGCGACGAGCGCGAGCGGCGGCGTGCCGTAGTTGTCCATCATGGCGGCGTTCCACCGCTGCACCAGCGTGCTCATGAACCGATCACCATCGTTCCGAACCCTTCCGAGGTGAAGACCTCGAGCAACGTGGAGTGGGCGACCCGGCCGTCGACGACGTGCGCGGCGGGCACTCCTCCGCGCACCGCCCGCAGGCAGGCCTCCATCTTCGGGACCATGCCCGACTCCAGCGACGGCAGCAGCTTCGCCAGGTCGTCCGCGGCGATCTCGCTGACCAGGCTGGACGTGTCCGGCCAGTCGGCGTAGAGGCCCGGCACGTCGGTGAGCACCACCAGCTTGCGCGCGTCCAGCGCCACCGCGAGCGCGGCGGCGGCGGTGTCCGCGTTGAGGTTGTGCAGCACCCCGTCGACGTCCGGCGCGACGGTGGAGATGACCGGGATCCGGCCGGCCGCGATCAGGTCGGTGACCGCGGAGACGTCCACCGACTCCACGTCGCCGACCTGCCCCACGTCGACCGGCTCCCCGTCCACGTACGCCGGGCGGCGCACCGCGGTGAACAGCCCGCCGTCCTCGCCGGAGAGCCCCACCGCGAACGGGCCGTGCGCGTTGACCAGGCCGACCAGTTCCCGGCCGACCTGCCCGACGAGGACCATCCGGACCACGTCCATGGCCTCCGCGGTGGTGACCCGCAGGCCGCCACGGAACTCGCTGGCGATGCCGAGCCGGCCGAGCATGGCGGAGATCTGCGGGCCGCCGCCGTGCACCACGACCGGCTTGAGGCCGGCGTACCGGAGGAAGACCATGTCCGCGGCGAACGCCCGCCGCAGCTCGGGGTCGGCCATCGCGTTGCCGCCGTACTTGACGACCACCGTGGCGCCGGCGAAACGGGCCAGCCAGGGCAGCGCCTCGATCAGGGTGGCGGCCTTGGCCTGCGCCCGGGCGAGGTCCGCGGTGAGATTCATGTGGAGTACGCCGAGTTCTCGTGCACGTAGGCGTGCGACAGGTCGTTGGTCCAGATGGTGGCGGCGTCGCCGCCGGCGTGCAGGTCGATCCGGATGGTGACGTCCCGCCCGGTGAGGTCCACCTTGGCGCGGTCCTCGGCGGCGGCGCCGGCCCGGCACACCCAGATGCCGTTCACCGCGACGTCGACGCCGTCCGGCTCGAACGCGGCGGCAGTGGTGCCGACCGCGGCGAGGATCCGGCCCCAGTTCGGGTCGTTGCCGAACAGCGCGGTCTTGACCAGGTTGTTGCGGGCCACCGCGCGGCCCACCTCGACCGCGTCGTCCTCGCTCGCCGCGCCGAGAACCTCGATGGCGATCTGCTTGGTCGCGCCCTCCGCGTCGGCCAGGAGCTGCCGGGCCAGGTCGTGGCAGGCGGCGGTGACCGCGGCGGTCAGCTCCGCGCCGGTCGGCTCGATGCCGGAGGCGCCGCTGGCCAGCAGCAGCACGGTGTCGTTCGTGGACATGCACCCGTCGGAGTCGACCCGGTCGAAGGTGACCGCGGTGGCGGCCCGCAGCGCGGCGTCCAGTGCGTCCGGGCCGGCCACCGCGTCGGTGGTGAGCACGCAGAGCATGGTGGCCATGGCCGGCGCCAGCATGCCGGCGCCCTTGGCCATCCCGCCGACCGTCCAGCCGCTGCCCCGAGCCACAGTGGTCTTCGGCCGGGTGTCGGTGGTCATGATCGCCTCGGCGGCCGGCTGCCCGCCGTCGCGGGACAGCCGGCGCACCGCGTCGCGGACGCCCGGCAGCAGCTTCGGCATCGGCAGCCGCTCCCCGATCAGGCCGGTGGAGCAGACCGCTACCTCGCCCGCACCGACGATCAGCCGAGGGCTGCCGCCGGTGAGTGCGGCGGCGGTGTGCTCGGCGGTGGCTTGGGTGTCCTGGAAACCGGCCGGGCCGGTGCAGGCGTTCGCGCCGCCGGAGTTGAGCACCACGGCCCGGACCACGCCGCCGTGCACGACCTGCTGGGTCCAGAGCACCGGGGCGGCCTTCACCCGGTTGGCGGTGAAGACACCGGCGACGCCGGCGTCCGGGCCGTCGTTGACCACGAGCGCGACGTCGGCGGCGCCGGAGGGCTTGAGACCGGCGGCGACCCCGGCGGCGCGGAAGCCGCGGGGGGTGGTGACACTCACGGGTTCACTCCAAACACGGACAGCCCGGTGGTCTCCGGGAGACCCGTCATCAGGTTGGCGTTCTGCACGGCCTGACCGGCCGCCCCCTTGCCCAGGTTGTCGATGGCGCTGACCACGATCACCCGCCCCGAGTCGACGTCTGCCGTCGCCTGGAGGTGGCAGGAGTTCGAGCCGGCGGTCGCGGCGGTGTGCGGCCACGCTCCCTCGGGCAACAGGTGCACGAAGGGCGCGTCGGCGTAGGCGGCGGCCAGCACCGCCCGCGGGTCGGCGCCGCGGGTCGGCACCGCGGTGACGGTGGCGAGGATCCCCCGCGGCATGGGGGCGAGCACCGGCGTGAACGACAGGCCGGTCGCGCCGGTGGCCTGCTTGATCTCCGGCACGTGCTGGTGCGCGCCCACCTTGTAGGGGGACAGGTCACCCATCACCTCGCTGCCGAGCAGGTGGGCCTTGGCGGCCCGGCCGGCGCCGGAGGTGCCGGAGGCGGCGACCACCACCACGTCGTCCGGGCGTACCGCGCCGGCGGCGATCAGCGGGGCCAACGCCAGGGTGGTCGCGACCGCGTAACAGCCGGTGCTGGCCACCCGCCGCGCGTCCGCGATCGCGCCACGCGCACCGGGCAGCTCGGGCAGCCCGTAGGTCCAGGCACCGGCGTGCGTGCCGCCGTAGTAGCGGGCCCAGGCGTCGGCGTCGCGCAGCCGGTGGTCAGCGCCGAGGTCCACCACCAGAGCGGAGCCGGGCAGGGCCGCGGCGAGGGCCGCCGACTGGCCGTGCGGCAGGGCCAGGAAGATCAGGTCCGCGTCGGCCAGGGCCGCCGGCTCGGTCGCCCCGAGCACCAGGTCCAGGCCGGTGAGCTGCGGGTGTACGGCGGCGACGGGCTGGCCGGCCTGGCTGTGCGCGGTGGCGGCCACGAGGTCGAACTCGGGGTGCGCGGCGAGCAGGCGCAGCAGTTCGCCACCCGCGTACCCGCTCGCCCCGGCGACAGCTACTCGAATGCCCATACCTACCTCCGCATGACTATGCAGAGAAGGCTAGCAGCCACTCTAGACCACTGCAAGGTCATGCAGTATGTCGCATGAAACTGCATCGACTCTTCACGCATTGTCAGTCGACTATGTTTGACCGGTACGGAGGGAGATCTGACGGAACGTTCCCCGTCGCTGGGCGGGGCGCCGCTCGCCCTGTCCCACACCGCCTGAGACGACGACGGCCCTTTCCGGGGACCCGTCAGGAAGGGCCGTCGTCGCCTCGGGCTCAGCGGCGATGCTCGGCAAGCCCGTGCTGCTGCTCGTACGTACGCAGGGCGGTGTCCCACGCCTGGGTGTACTCCGACGGCCCCATGTTCAGGTCGTTGTGTCCCCGAACCGCCTCACGGAGCAACTCCACCAGCTCCGGCACGGTTTCCCGACGCTCCGCCACGTAGCGGCGGAACACCTCGGCGAACTGTTCCCCGGTGAGCCGGGCGGCGTGCGCCGTCACCGGGTCGTCCTCCAGGTTCTGGAGCACCTCACACCACCGCCGGGTCAGTTCGTCGGCCTGGCGGGCCCTGATCTTCTGCAGCTCGTGGTCGCACTCCAACCGGATGCGATCCTCCCAGTACGGCCGCAGCCGTTCCCGCACCCGTTCGTCAGGGCTGACCCGCACCTGGACGGTGAAGAAGGGCGTCGTCCCCTCGCGGGGCCACCGTCGACCCGTGAGTCGTGCGTTCAACGCCTGCTCCAGTTCGTGGGACCGATGGGGCTCATGCTGCCGGGAGAGGCCGACCGCCTCTTCCCGGAGAATGCCGCCGGCCCAGGGCAGGTAGCCCTCGGCCCGTAGCCGCAGATGCTCCGACGTCATGTGCTGGGCCGTCCAGACGAACACAGGGTGCAGCCTGAAGTCGAACGCATCGCCCTTCGCCGGCGCCAGGACGGGCTGCGGCACCTCCTGACGGAACGACACGGTGACGGGCGGCGTCGGCACCGGAGGAGCGGTGGCCAGCAGCGAGGAGGCGGGTGGAAAGATCGCGTGCCACCAGCGGCGGCGCTCCGGGTGGGCGGAACCGGACGGGCTGGTGTTCGGACGGGCCGTGGAGTGAGTGCTCATCGCTGTTCCTCGTCGGTGAGTCGTCGGATGTCGTCGAGCAGGGGGTTGCGGGGCGTCACGGGCCGCCAGACGTGCCGTAGCTGATGGTCGAGGCGGCGCCGGAGCGGTTCGTGGCCGGCCACGACCGCCCGGAGCAGTTCCAGGCAGTACGCCGCCACCTCCGGATGTCCGTCCGCGCGGTTGAGCCAGAACCCGAGCGTCCGCCAGGCACGGAACGCGGTCCCGGGGAGGCTGAGCGCCGCGCCCCAACAGGTGGCCAGATCGGACAGCCGGACCGTGCCGACCCGCACCAGGTCCAGCAGTTCCGGCCAGTGCTCACGCGGGACGGGTGCCCACCGGTCGGCGAGGGTCCGCAACGCCCGCCCCGCGTGCAGGCGTACCTCGGGGTCGGTTGAGGTGGCCCACTGCGCCAGCGCGACCATCACCGCCGGCGCGTGGCCGGCGTCGTAGACCTCCACCAGACCACGGACCACGGAGTTCTGCCATCGTTGCATGCGAGCCTCGGCCACCTGCCGCAGCTGACGCAGCGCCGTGTCGGGCCAGAGGCGAGCCAAACCGAGGGCGTACGCCCGGGCCACGGTGTCCCGCCGGTGCGCGGCACCGCTCTCAGCCCAGCGGTCCAGCTCGGCGCGGATCCGCTGCCGCAGCGGGGCCTGCATCGCCATGGCGACCAGAGCAATGGCGGCCGCCTGCCGTACGCCCGCGCGACGCTCCCGGGCCAACTGGTCCACGGTGTCCAACGCGGACCGCACGGCACGCCCCGCCGACCAGCCGATCGCACCCGCCGCGGCCTGCCGCACTCCCGGGACGTCACCTCGTGCCAGTTCGATCCACCACCCGAGGAGCTGCTCCGGTAGGAACCAGTCCTGCCAGGCGGCCTCCAGCAGGCTGGCCCGGAGGGCATCGTTGCCGGGAGTGAACTCCACCCGTCGCCCACCGGCGATCCGGTCGTCGTCGATCACCCGGACGGCTTGGCGCAGCTCCGGCCCCAGCAGTTCGTCGAGCGCGGCCGAGGTCCGAGGGAAGGGCGCAGAGTGCGGCTCAGCGAACGCGGGCGCGGTCAGCAGCCGCGCCGCCTGCTGGATCGCCACCACGGGCTGGCCGGCCAGCACCGCGCAGGACAGCCGGAAGGCCCGGCGCTCGTCGGCGCGCCAACTCCCCGACAGCTCCGGCCCCGCGTCAGCGCAGTCGAGAATCCGCGCCGCCCGTTCACGCACCTGCCGGGGCAGCAGGCGCTCCAACTGCTGGGTGAGGTCCGGGCCGCTCACCGGGGTTCGCGCGATCGACTCCACCACCCGGACCACCTCACCGGGACGGGGGTCACCACCCAGGTAACCGATCAGCAGGGGATGCCCGGCACACTCCTCCTCGACGTAGCTGTCGACGCACCGACCGACGCAACCGATGTCGCACCAACCGACGCACCGGCCGCGCAACTGCCGGCGTAGTTGAGCGCGGAAGACATCCACCGCAGCCGGGGGGCGGTGTTCGACGAGCTGGTCGGTGAACTCTCGGACCCGCGACCGGAAGTCGCCGACGAGCACTATCGTGCAGCCCGCCGCCGCGACCCGGGTGGCTGCACCGACCAACGTCATACCGTCCAGTTCCCGGACCGCCCGATCGCTCAGAGGCAGTACGTAGCCGTGACCGGCACGCAGGGCTCCCGCCGCCTGGATCAGATCCCCGGGTCCCTCCACGTTGACCAGGCCCACGCGGTCGTAGCCGTGCCGCCGAGCGGCAGCCAGACGCGCCGCCGTGTGCCGGCCGGTACCCTCTGGACCGGAGAGGCAGACCAGGGCTGCCTGCTTCAGCCGTCGGTCGAGCTGCTGGTCGCTGGGCGCGGGCGCGTAGCCGTCGGCGGACTGCCGGACGACCGTTCCACTCAACGTCTCGGACCAGGTTCGGCCACCTCCGGTGCCGGCCATGGTGACGTTCACCGTGCCGATGGCGGTGGCTCCGGCCCCGGTGGCGTTCTGCCCCCGGACGTGCATCTCCCCGACCCCGACGCCGGCCGGGGTGCCGAGCAGCGCGGACAGGCGATCGAGCACCTCGCCGGGATCGAGCGGGGAATCGTCCTCGACATCCTCCGTGCCACCCTGGTCGTCCCCCGGATCCGGTGGCTCCTCGTCGGGCCCACCATCCGCGGCGACGGGCAACGGAAGCTCCTCGGCAGTCTCCTGACCGACCGGCGCCGGCGCGGCGTCCGGCTGTGGCACGAACGCGGTCACCGGCCACCACCGTCCCGACGGATGGTGGTGTCCCGGCCGACGGATCCGATCGCTGTCGCGTTCGCGCCGATGGCATTCTGTCCGTCGACCTGGAGGCTGCCGATGTGAATGCCCGCGTCGCCGGATCCGGCCGGGCCCGGGGGCGGAGCCGGTGCACCGCTCGGGGCGCGCTCGGCGGCGCCGGCGGGCGCTGTGTGTTCGCCGCCCTTTGGTGGCATCGACGACATGTCCTCGTCGATCACATGGAGCCAGGCATGCTCCTCGAAGTCCTTAGCGGGATGACTGACCCGAACCCGACGGAACCGCTCCGGCCGCAACTCCTCCGGGTACTCGCAGACGACGTCCTGGTAGATGTCGCTGGAGACGACGAGGGCCACACCCGCGCCCGGGAAGGCGGCCAGGGCGTGCTTCACCGCTTCGGCGTCACAGAGTCGGCAGACACGCACGACGGCAGTTCCCGGGAAGCCGTTCGCGCCGTCGAGATGCACGATTCCCTGGTGGACGGCCATTCGCAGGCGGATCCGCGCCGCTGGCACCCGAGTGGAGTTGTAGACCCGCAACCGCCGGCTGAGTTCGGGCACGAACCGGCCGATCACTCGTGCCTCTGGCGCTTCACGAGGCAGGATCGCCAGTTCGCCGTCACCGGCCTGTTGGGTGCGCCAGGCCGACCGGTCCAGTCCCACCGCGACGGCCGCATCGTGCAGCAACCGCCGGAACTCCTGTTGCGCCTCGTACTGCTGGAGGTTGCTGCGGCGGCTGTACCGCTCCATGTCCACACTGATCAACAGTCGTCGCTCGGGATGGTGCATCGACATGTCGCCCCTTCAGATCACCCGCCCGCCGACATCGACGGGACAACAAGGGACATCGAACCGGGCTCATCCCCGCCTTACCCCGTAGAAGTACGGCATCGGCAGAGGCTGTCCGGAACCGGTCTTCCCCTCTCCGTCCGGGATCCGACGGCCGGGCTGACGTTGCACTGGGGACATGGTCGAGGTCCTCAGCGAACTGCTTCTCGCCGCAGGCTGGCACCCCGCGCAGGTAATGGCCCTTGTGGCGCTGTACGCCGGTGCCATCGCCCTGCTGCGCCGGGCGTCGCGCTCCGCTCAGCTTCGGCTACGCTTCGACCGCCTTCGCTGGAAGACGAGAGTGAGGTTGTCGATGCACCGAGGTGCACCACCGGACGTGCAGTGGCCGTACGGCACCTTCCTGCAACGGCTGCGGCCAGATACCCGCGCGATAGTGCTCGACCTCGGCGTGCGGCGTCAGGTGCCGGCCGGGCAGATCCTCATTCATGAGGGCGTTCGGGAGTCGCACCTGGTGCTGCTGGAGGAAGGGCTGACCAAGGTGACGGCGAGTCTCCCCGACGGCCGGTCGGCGCTGCTCTCGCTGCGGGTTGGCGGCGACCTGGTCGGCGAGATGTCCGCCCTCAACGACCAGCCACGTTCGGCCACGGTCACCACCTGCGGACCGACCCGCTACAGCGTCGTCACCAGGGACCGGTTCACCCACTTCCTCAGGGACCATCCAGACGCCGCGCTCGAACTCGCGGCGATGGTCGCCGATCGGCTCCGCTGGTCCAACCGCCGGCGCATCGATTTCACCTCTTATGCCGTGAAGATCCGAGTGGCCAGGGTGATCGCCGAGTTGTGCCGCACGCACGGCCGTCGGAGCCCGGACGGAGTCGTCATCGACGTTCGGCTCACCCAGCCCGAGCTGGCGACGATCTGCGGCGCTGCCGAGACCTCCATTCAGAAGGCGCTGCGCGAACTGCGCGCCGACCGCCTCGTGGACACCGACTACCGGCGGATCACGGTGCGGGACCTGCGACGCCTGCGGGAACTCGGCGAACTGCCCGCGGACGAGGAGTGACGGCCGGACCGACGGTGACGGCCCGGCGGATGCTCCCTCACTGCACCGCAGTTGTCCGGGTGTTAAGAAGGGCCCCCGCCTCTACCGAATGCGTTAAGCGGGGGCCCCTCCTTACATCTCAGGCGCCGCGGAGGGTGGCGCCGACGCGCTGCGCGGCGAGCGCCACCGCGGCGTCGCGGGCGGCCACCGCCTCCTCGCCGGCAAGCGTCCGGTCCGGAGCGCGGAACGTCAGCTTGTACGCCAGCGACTTCCGCCCCGCGCCGAGCTGCTCCGAGACGTAGACGTCGAAGAGCCGCACGTCCTCCAGCAGCGCGCCGGCGCCCTCGACCAGGGCCGCCTGCACCTCGGCCGCCGGCACCGCCTCGTCGACGACGAGCGCCACGTCGATCAGGGCCGGCGGGAACGTGGAGATGGCCGGGCCGGCCGCCAGCGGTGCGGCCGGCAGCGCGTCCAGGTCCAACTCCATCACGCTGGTCCGCCGGGGCAACTCCAGCGCGGCCACCACCGCCGGGTGCAGCTCGCCGGCGTGCCCGACGACGACGTCGTCGACGAGCAGCTCGGCGCAGCGGCCGGGGTGCCACGGGGCGCGCTCGCCGGCCCGGACGGTGACCCGGTCGGCGGGGATGCCGGCGGCGTCGAGCACCGCCCGGCCCGCCTCGACCGCGTCCGCCCAGCCGGCGGCCCGGCCCGCGCCCCACCAGCCGGCCGGCTCGATCTCGCCGCACAGCGCCACCGCGACGTGCCGGGGCTGCGCCGGCACCACCGCGTCGGCGGCGGCGAACTCCTCGTCGGTGGGCCGGCGGTCCACGCCCATCGCCGGCGGGGCGCCCACGCCCGGACGCGGATGGAAGACCGCGCCGATCTCGTAGATCGCCACGTCGCGCTGGCCCCGGCCGACGTTGCGCCGGACGATGCCGAGCAGCGGGCCGAGCAGCGTGGTGCGCAGCAGCGGCTCCTCCTCGGACAGCGGGTTGGCCACCCGCACCGCCGTCCGGCGCGGGTCGTCGGCCGGCAGGCCGAGCTGGTCGGCCAGCTCCGGCGCGACGAACGGCTGCGCGAGCACCTCGACCAGGCCGCGCTCGGCGAGCGAGCGGGCCACCGCGCGGCGGCGCTGCTGCGCCGCGGTGAGGCCCCGGCCGGGACGCGCGGTGGGCAGCACCGACGGCACCCGGTCGTACCCGTCGAGGCGGACCACCTCCTCCACCAGGTCGGCCGGGTCGGTCAGGTCGGGCCGCCAGCTCGGCGGCGTCACGGTCAGCACCTCGCCGGCGCCGCCGGCGGCCACCCCGGCCGCGCCCGGGTCCTCGCCGAGCCGGTCGCCGCCCCGGGTGACCCCGCACCCGACCTGTTCCAGCAACTGCACCACCCGGTCGGCCGGGTAGGACACGCCGATCCGGCGCGACGGCAGGTCCACCGGCAGCGTGACAGGTGCCGGCGGGCGGACGTGGTCGAGGTCGAGCACCTCCGCGCCGGCCGTGCCACCGGCCAGGTCGGTGAGCAGCCGGACCGCCTTCTCCAGCGCGACGAGCGGCAGCGCCGGGTCGACGCCCCGCTCCCAGCGCTTCGCGGCCTCGCTGAACAGCTTGTGCCGCCGGGCGGTACGGCCGACCATGGCCGGGTCCCAGTGCGCGGCCTCGAACAGCACGTCGGTGGTGGAGGCGAGCACTTCGCTGGTCTCGCCGCCCATCACCGCGGCCAGCGAGATCGGGACGCCGGCGTCCTCGCTCGCGAGGGCGTTGGGCAGCCCAGCGTCGCAGATGACCATGTCCTCCGGTGCGAGAGCACGGCTCACCCCGTCCAGGGTGGTCAGCTTCTCCCCCGGTTCGGCGCGGCGCACCACAAGCGGCCCGGCGATCCGGTCGGCGTCGAAGGCGTGCATCGGCTGGCCGAGTTCGAGCATCAGGTAGTTGGTGATGTCGACCGGCAGCGAGATGCTGCGCACGCCGGCCGCGGTGAGCCGCTGCCGCATCCAGCCGGGCGTCTCCACGGTCGGGTCGACGCCGCGCACCATCCGGGCGGCGAACCGGTCGCAGCCGGCCGTGTCGCGGACCTCGACCGGGTACGCCGGCTCAGCCGTCCCGCCGGTGGCCGGCGCGTCGGCCGGGTCGCGGAACGGCACCCCGAGCGCGTGCGACAGCTCGCGGGCGACGCCCCGGACGCTGAGCGCGTAGCCCCGGTCCGGGGTGATCTCCATCTCGACCACGACGTCGTCGAGGCCGACGACCGGTCGCGCGTCGTCGCCAGGCTGGGCCTTGACCTCGGCGGGCAGCACGATGATGCCCGAGTGGTCGTCGCCCAGACCCAGTTCCTGCGCCGAGCAGATCATCCCGTGCGAGTTGCGCCCGTACGTCTTGCGCGCGCCGATCGCGAAGTTGCCCGGCAGCACGCCGCCCGGCAGGATCACCACCACCTTGTCGCCCGGGGCGAAGTTGCGCGCGCCGCAGACGATCTCCTGCGGCTCGCCGGTGCCGTTCGCGGCGCCCACGTCCACCCGGCAGAAGCGGATCGGCTTCTTGAACCCGGTCAGCTCCTCGATCTGGAGGACCTCGCCCACGACCAGCGGACCGCTGACGGTCTCCCGCAGGTCCACGATCGACTCGACCTCGATGCCGAGGTCGACCAGCGCCTGCTCCAGGTCGCCGGTGGGCAGGTCGGCGGGAAGATCCACGTACTCCCGCAACCAACTGACAGAAACTCGCATGACTGTTAGACCACCGTCTCCCGTAGCTCAGGCGCCGAACGCACGGGTGAACCGCACGTCGCCCTCGGCCATGTCCCGCATGTCGCTGACCCCGTGCCGGACCATCACGGTCCGGTCGATGCCCATCCCGAACGCGAATCCGGAGTAGGCCTCCGGGTCGATGCCGCAGGCGCGCAGCACCCGCGGGTTGACCATGCCGCAGCCGCCCCACTCGACCCACTGCGGCCCGTCCCGGTGCTCGGGGAACCAGACGTCGAACTCGGCCGACGGCTCGGTGAACGGAAAGTAGTGCGGTCGCCAGCGCGTCTTCGCGCCCTCGCCGAACATGGCCCGGGCGAAGTGGTCGAGCGTGCCACGCAGGTGCGCCATCGTGATGCCTTTGTCCACCACCAGGCCCTCGACCTGGTGGAAGACCGGCGCGTGGGTGGCGTCCAGCTCGTCGGTGCGGTAGACCCGGCCGGGCACCACCACGTAGATCGGCGGCTTGCGGCTGAGCATGGTGCGCGCCTGCACCGGCGAGGTGTGGGTCCGGAGAACGAGGCCCGACCCCGCTGAGCCGTCGGCGGATGCGATGTGGAACGTGTCCATCAGGCCCCGCGCCGGGTGGTCGGCCGGGATGTTGAGCGCGTCGAAGTTGGTCCACTCCAGCTCGACCTCGGGGCCCTCGGCCACCTCGTAACCCATGCCGATGAACAGGTCGCTGACCTGCTCCATCAGCACGGTCAGCGGGTGGCGGGCGCCGCGCGGGCGGCGGTCGTACGGCAGGGTGACGTCGACCCGCTCCTCGACCAGCACCCGCTCGGCCTGCTCGCGGTCGAGGATCTCCTGCCGGGCGGCGTACGCGGACTCGACGGCGCGGCGAGCCTCGTTGACCCGCTTGCCGGCGTCGGACTTCGCGGCCGGCGGCAACGCGCCGATCTCCCGGCGGGCCAGCGACACGGGGGACCGGTCCCCCAGGTGCGCCGGGCGCAGCGCGGTCAGCGCGTCCGGGTCGGCGGCGGCGGCGAACGCCTTCTCGGCGTCGGCCACGGCCCCGGCCAGGGCGTCCGGGTCGAGCAGGGCGACAGGCTTCGGGTCGTACGGATCGTTGCGGTAGCTCATGGCGAACGGGCACTCCCTCACGGCGGCACCGGCCCTTCCACAGGGCGGCCAGGCGAGTCTACGGACGCGCGGCTTCGCCGCAGCCCGCCGGTGTGAGTCGTGCAGGAGGGAAGGGTCAGGCCCGCCGCCCGCCGACACCGGCGGGCTGGCTAAACGAACGCCGTGGCGCGTTCATCACGAGGCGGACCCTTCTGCTGTGCCTCGCGTGCCCCCGGGGGCACGCAGTGCTCTCGCGGAAGAATACAGGCAGACGGCCGCCGCCGCAGCCAGGTTCAGGCTCTCCGCGCGTCCGTGCAGCGGCACCCGGACCCGGGCGTCGGCGGCGGCGGTCAACTCCTCGGGCAGGCCGTGCGCCTCCGCACCGAACAGCCAGGCGGTGGGGGCGGCGAGCCGGCCGGCGTCGGCGAGGTCGTCCAGGTCGCTGTCGCCGTACCCGGTGGTGGCCAGGACCGTGAGTCCGACGGCCCGCAGCGCCTCGACGACCCGGACCGGATCGTCGGCGCGGACCACGTCGACGTGGAACAGGCTGCCGGCGGAGGCGCGCACGCACTTGCCGTTGAAGGGGTCGACGGCTTCGCCGGCGAAGACCACCACGCCCGCGCCGGCCGCGTCGGCGGTGCGCAGCACGGTCCCGGCGTTGCCCGGGTCGCGGATCCCGGCGAGCACGGCGACCAGGCGCGGCCCGCGCGCCAGGGCCTGCTCCAGGGGCACGTCGAGGTGCCGGCAGACCGCCACCAGGCCCTGCGGGGCGACGGTCTCGGTGAGCGCCGCCAGGGCGTCGTCGGTTATCTCGGAGACCGGCACGTCGGCGCGGGCGGCGGTGGCGGCGAGGTCCGCGTACCGGTCCAGGGCGGCCGGGGTGCCGAACAGCTCGACCACCGAACCGTCGCGGGCGAGCGCCTCACGGACGGCCTGCGGTCCCTCGGCCAGGAACCGGCCGGCCTGCTCCCGGTCGCGCCGGCGGTGCAGCCGGCGGGCCGCCGCGACCCTGGGGGTACGCGGGGTTAACGGGCCGGCGACGGCAGCGAGGCGCCTCCCCTGCGACGGTGACTGCATGGGAGACGCCTCGATCTGCCGTACGGTGGGGTCAGGCGGCCTGGGCCGCGGCGCCACCGGTGCCCTCGGCCGCCACGGCGGCGCGGGCCAGCTCGACGATCGCCGCGAACGCGGCGGCGTCGTTGACGGCCAGGTCGGCCAGGATCTTGCGGTCGACCTCGATGCCGGCCAGGCGCAGGCCCTGGATCAGCCGGTTGTAGGTCATGCCGTTGGCCCGGGCCCCGGCGTTGATCCGCTGGATCCAGAGCTGCCGGAAGTCGCCCTTGCGGTCGCGACGGTCCCGGTAGGCGTACTGCATCGAGTGCAGCACCTGCTCCTTGGCCTTGCGGTAGAGCCGGGAGCGCTGACCGCGGTAGCCGCTCGCGGTCTCCAGCAGGGTACGACGCTTCTTCTGGGCGTTCACAGCCCGCTTGACGCGTGCCATCTCAACTCCTTCTTCGGTTCAGGTGGCTCGCGTCAGCGGCCGAGCAGCTTCTTGATGCGCTTGGTGTCGGCCTTGGCCAGCTCGACCGTGCCGGTCAGCCGGCGGGTCTGGGTGGAGGGCTTCTTCTCCAGGTTGTGCCGGAGGCCGGCCTGCTGGGCAACGATCTTGCCCTTGCCGGTCACCTTGACCCGCTTGCCCATACCCGTGTGGCGCTTCATCTTCGGCATGTGGAACGTCTCTCCCTGTTACTGGCCGCTGGTGTCAGCGGTCGGGCCGGTCTCACCGGCTGCTGCGGTCTCGGCGGCCGCCGGGGCCCCGCCACCCGCCGGGGCTCCGGACTCCTCCGCGGCGCGGTCCCGAGGACCACCGCGCGACGCCGTGGCGGCGACCGCGGAGGCCTTGACGGCCCGGTGCGGAGCGAGAACCATGATCATGTTTCGGCCGTCTTGCTTCGGCGCGGCCTCGACGTATCCCAGGTCCGTGATCTCGGACTCGAGCCGGCGCAGGAGCCGGTAGCCCAGCTCCGGGCGGCTCTGCTCGCGACCGCGGAACATGATCGTCACCTTGACCTTGTCGCCCGCCTTGAGGAACCGCACCACGTGACCCTTCTTGGTCTCGTAGTCGTGCGGGTCGATTTTCGGCCGGAGCTTCATCTCCTTGATGACGGTCTGCTGCTGGTTACGCCGCGCTTCGCGCGCCTTGAGTGCGCTCTCGTACTTGAACTTGCCGAAGTCCATGAGCTTGCACACCGGCGGGCGCGCCATCGGCGCAACCTCGACCAGGTCCAGGTCGACGTCCGCGGCCAGCTGCAGGGCGCGCTCCAGCGGGACGATGCCCACCTGCTCACCCTCAGGGCCGACCAGTCGGACCTCACGTGCCCGGATCTGCTCGTTCACGCGTGGTTCGACGCTGATGTGGCCTCCTCGAGTCGAGTGTCCTACGGTGCCGACTCCGCGGGCTCCCGGGTGGGAACCGACCCGGAAAGCAGAAGGCCCCGGCGTATGCCAGGGCCCACTCGACCGGTCGGCACGATCACAGGATCGCGCATCCGGGCTCGGGACGGGCCCGAAACCGGGGACCGGACCCGGACACCTCGACGGCGACTCGGGTGGGAGCGGGCGCTCCGCTTCACGACCGCCCGCTCGTCAGGGACGGGGGCAGTCTGGTCGACTCCGCAACACTACACCCTCGGTCCAGGCCACCCCAAACCGGGTCCGCAGGTCAGCGCGGCGCGGGGTGGCCGGCCGCGAGCGCGGCCAGGTGCGCCTGGTGCAGGCGGCGCAGGGCGCGGACCGCCTCGACCGCGCTCTCCTTGTCGGCCGCCTGCAACGCCACCATCGGCAGCAGGTCGTCGTCGTGCAGCTCCAGGCTGGCCCACGGGGCGCCGCGGTCGAACCGGACGCCGCGGATCACCTCCCAGGGCAGCTCGTAGGAGCCGATCACGTTGCGCACCCGCACGCCCTTCGCGTCGGCGACCACCCGCGGGCGGGTGAACAGCAGGAACCCGAGCGCGCCGAACACGCCCAGCCCGACCATGGCGAACTGGTCGCCGCGCTGGAACGAGCCGTAGCCGTCGCCGGTGGCGCCGGTCAGCGAGGTCGCGACGAGACTGAAGACCACCACCAGCGTGATCGCCGACGCCCAGCAGACCACCCGGATGCGGCGGGGCCGCACGGTCACCACGGAATCGCTCACCCGACCAGTCTGCCATCCGGTTCCCGCTCACGGTCGACCGCCACCCGGGCCGGCACCCGCCGCCGACCCCCGGCCACCAGCACCGCCAGCAGTGCCCGGCGCAGCCCGGCCAGCCCGGCCCGCATCGCCGGGACCACGGCCAGCCCGGCCAGCACGATCAGGCAGCCGCCCAGGTTGTCGACCACCGCACCGAGCACCGGATCACCGGTCCGCTCCCCCAACTCGGCGTTGACCACGCCCTGGGCGGCGGAGGCCACGCCGCCCAGGACGACGACCGCCAGCGCGGCCGGGAGCGGCAGCGGCCTCACAGCCGGCAGGCGTGGATGTTGGTGACCAGGATCGCCCGGGCGCCCAACTCGTACAACTCGTCCATGATCCGGTGCACGTCGTCGCGGAGCACCATGGCCTGCACCGCGACCCAGCCCTCCCGGTGCAGCGGCGACACCGTGGGCGACTCGATGCCCGGGGTGAGCGAGCTGGCCCGGTCGAGCAGCCCGGCCGGCACGTCGTAGGCGAGCATCACGTAGCGGCGGGCGACCAGCACGCCGTGCAGCCGGCGTTCCAACTGCCCCTGCTGAGCACCGCCGGGCGCGCCGGCCCGCCGGACCAGCACCGCCGAGGAGCGCAGCAGCGGCTCGCCGAAGACCACCAGCCCGGCCTGGCGCAGCGTGGCGCCGGTCTCCACCACGTCGGCGACCACGTCGGCCACGCCGAGCCGGATCGCGTTCTCCACCGCGCCGTCGAGCCGGATCACCTCGGCCTTGACGTCCAACTCGGCCAGGTGCCGCTCGACCAGACCCGGGTACGAGGTGGCGATCCGGTGCCCACCGAGCTGCTGGACCGAGGCGACGTCGTCCGGGCGGGCGGCGAACCGGAAGGTGGCCCGCGCGAAGTTGAGGTCCACCACCTCCTCGGCCGGCGCGCCGGAGTCGATCAGCAGGTCCCGCCCGGTGATGCCGACATCCAGGTCACCGGAGCCGACGTAGGTGGCGATGTCCTTGGGGCGCAGGTAGAAGAACTCGATGTCGTTGGGCTCGTCCCGACAGACCAGGTCCTTCGGGTCGGTGCGCTGGCGGTAGCCCGCCTCGCGCAGCATCCCGGCGGCCTTCTCGGCCAGGGCGCCCTTGTTGGGTACGGCGACACGCAGCATGGGAGTGCTCCTTCGTTCGATCGGCTGATCAGCGGACGGCACTCACAGATGTCGGTAGACGTCCTTCAGGTCGAGACCGGTGGCCAGCATCAGCACCTGCGCCTGGTAGAGCAGCTGGGAGATCTCCTCCGCGGCCCGTTCCGGGCCCTCGTGCTCGGCCGCCATCCACGACTCGGCCGCCTCCTCGACGACCTTCTTGCCGATGAAGTGCACGCCCTTGGCGAGCGCGTCGACGGTGCCCGAGCCCGGGGTGCCGGCGGCGGCCTTGGCCTGCAGCTCGGCGAACAACTCCTCGAACGTCTTCACGGAAGGCGATTCTTCCAGCCGCCCCGGCCGGGTGGTCGTGCCGGGTCGGGGCGGCTCGAAAGGCACCTTTCGAAAGGGTGGTTTCTAAACTACCCTTTCGGCATGACCGAGCAACGACCTCGCGAGATCACGGACGTAGAGACTCTCCGGGCGTTCACCCATCCGCTGCGCCTGCGCATCCTGAACGCGGTCGGCCTTTACGGCCCGCTGACCGCCACCGAGGTCTCCGAGCGGGTCGGCGAGAGCCCGGCCAACTGCTCCTGGCACCTGCGCCAGCTCGCCAAGTACGGATTCGTCGCCGAGGCCGGCGGCGGCACCGGACGGCAGCGGCCGTGGCGGCTGGTCACCGACGGCCACCGGTGGGGCGACGGCGACGAGAGTCCCGAGTTGGCCCGGGCCGGCGACGCCGCCGCCCGGGTCCTGCTCGACCTCGAATACCGCAAGCTGTGGGACTGGATGGCCGCCCGCCGCCAGGACTCCCCCGAGTGGCGGGACGCCGGGTTCTTCAACCAGTTCATCGGTTGGTACACCGCTGCGGAACTGGCCGGGCTGCGGGACGAGATCCGTGCGTTGTTCGCCCGTCACCTGGGCCGGCTCGACGACCCGGCGAACCGGCCACCCGGGTCCCGCCCGGTGCGCCTGATGGCCTGGGGCGTGCCGGAGGTGGAGCGGTGAGACGGCTGCTGCGCCGCCCGGACTTCCGACTGTTCTTCGCCGCGCTGACCGTGAGCATGATCGCGGAGTCGGTGCTGCTGCTCGCGCTGGCCGTGTGGGTCAAGCAGCTCACCGGCTCGGACGGGCTGGCCGGCGCCACCTTCGTCGCGCTGACCGCCCCGATGGTGCTCGCGCCACTGGTCGGCTGGGTGGTGGACCGGGCACCCCGACGCCGGCTGTTCGTGGCGCTCAACGCCGCCACGGCCGTCCTGCTGCTGCCGCTGCTGAGCGTGCACGACGCCGGCCGGCTCTGGGTGGTCTACGCGGTGGCCGCGGGTTACGGATTGTCCTATCTCGCGCTCGGCGCCACGGTCACCGCGCTCGTGCAGGAGCTGGTCCCCGGCGCGCTGTTGCCCGACGCCAACGGCACGACGCAGACCGTCAAGCAGGGCCTACGGCTGGCCGGGCCGTTGCTCGGCGCGGGCCTGTTCGTGTTGCTCGGCGGCCCGGCACTGGCCGCCGCCTGCGCCGCCGGCTTCCTCCTCGCGGCACTGGTCGGGCTGGCCCTGCGGCCGGCGCCGACACCGGCGGGGCCCGCGGTCGAAGTGGCGGAAGGCGCCGCCGTGGCGGAAGGCGCCGCGGTCGGGGCAGGTCCGGACGGCGGGGGCGCGCTCGACGGCCGGCGCGGCGAACTGGTCGCCGGGGTCCGGCACCTGCTGGGTGAGCCGGCGCTGCGCCGCGCCCTGGTGGCCGTCGTCGTCGCCACGATCGGCCTGGGCTTCGGCGAGACGCTCTGGTTCGCGTACGTCGATCAGGGGCTCGGCCGGGAACCGGCCTTCCTCGGGGTGCTGGTCTCCCTGCAGGGCGTCGGCGGCCTGGTCGGCGGGCTCGGGTCGGCGGCGCTGGTCCGCCGGTTCGGGGAGCTGGGCGCGATGGCGCTCGGCATGGCCTGCGTCGCCGCCGCCGGCCTGGCGCTGACCCGGCCGGCGCTGGCCCTCGCCGTGGCAGCCAGCCTGCTGATCGGGCTGGGACTGCCGGTCGCCTGGGTGGCCGTGATGACGTTGCTGCAGCGGCGTACCGCGCCGGCGCTGGTCGGACGGGCCTCGGCGGCGCTGGACGCGGTCGCCAGCGGCCCCCAGGCGGTGGCGATCGGCGCCGGCGCGCTGATGGTCGGCCTGGTCGACTACCGGCTGCTGTACGGCGTGATCGGGATCGTGCTGACGGCCGCCGCCGGCTACCTGCTCGCCGGCCGCCGGCTCACCACTCCGACCGGCGGCGGCGAGCATCCCTCCGGCGTCTCCACCACTCAGCGGACAGCCGAGATCCTTGCCGGATAGTCGCTTCGACGCCGCCCGGGCAACATCGGCCTCGACCGCCTGTGGAGCTGATGTCGAGAACGACTCATCACATCGACGCGACGATCGGCGGAGCGGGTCTGGTCGATGACGACGACGGAGGGTGAGTCGTTGGTGATGTCAGCTCCAAAGGCAGCCGGCCGGACACCTGCCGCCAGTCGGAGCCCACGCCACCGCGGCGACTCCGCACCGCGACAGCCCATGCACCGCGACAGCCCACGCACCGCGACAGCCCAGGCACCACGGCGGCGCGGGCTCCGACCCTGGCGGAGAGGTCAGCCGAAGCCGACGCGGTGGGCGTTGGCGGCGTCCAAACCGCGGACGGCCAGCGCGGCGTCCAACGCGGCCACGGTGGCCGACCAACCCTTGTCCTCGGCCGAGCCGGGCAGCCCGGCCCGGTCCCGGGCCTGCTCGATGGTGTCCACCGTGAGCACCCCGTGCGCCACCGGCTTGCCCTCGTCCAGCGCCACCCGGGTCAGCCCCTCGGTGACCGACCGGCAGACGAAGTCGAAGTGGGCGGTCGCGCCGCGTACCACGACGCCGAGCGCGACCACCACGTCGAAGCGCCGGGCCATCGCCTGGGCCACCACCGGCAGCTCCACCGAGCCGGCCACCCGGGCCACCACGGCCCGCGCGCCGCACGCCCGCGCGGCGGCCACCGCCCGCTCGGTCATGTGGTCGGTCAGCTCGCCGTGCCAGCGGGCGGCCACCACGCCGACGGTCATCCCGGCGGCGTCCACCGCGGTGACACCCGGTTCCCCGAATCCCGCCATCGTCCTACGCTCCGATCTCGTCACCGGCGACCGGACGGCCCATCGGCGCCTCGGTCACCTCGCCTGCCCCGGTCACCTCGTCCAGCCCGTCCAGGAGGTGGCCCATCCGGTCGCGCTTGGTGCGCAGGTAGCGCACGTTCTCCGGGTTGGACCGCACGGGCATGCCCTCCCGGCCGGTCACGGTGAGGCCGTAGCCCTCCAGGCCGGCCCGCTTGGCCGGGTTGTTGGTCAGCAGCCGCATCGAGCGGACGCCGAGGTCGTACAGGATCTGCGCGCCGGTGCCGTAGTCGCGCGCGTCGGCCGGCAGCCCCAGGTCGAGGTTCGCGTCCACGGTGTCGCGGCCCTGGTCCTGCAACTGGTACGCCTGCAGCTTGTGCAGCAGGCCGATGCCGCGCCCCTCGTGCCCGCGCACGTAGAGCACCACCCCACGCCCCTCCTGGCCGACCCGGGCCAGCGCGGCCTGCAACTGCGGGCCGCAGTCGCAGCGCAGCGAGCCGAACACGTCCCCGGTGAGGCACTCGGAGTGCACCCGGACCAGCACGTCGCGCCCGTCGCCGAGGTCACCGATGACCAGCGCCACGTGCTCGGCGGGGTCGTGCTCGGCGCGGTAGCCGTACGCCCGGAACACGCCGTACGGCGTCGGCATCCGGGCCTCGGCGGCCAGCTCGACCTGCCTCTCGGTGCGCCGCCGGTGCGCGATCAGGTCGGCGATGGTGACCAGAGTCAGCCCGTGCTCGGCGCAGAACTTCTCCAGGTCCGGCAGGCGCATCATGGTGCCGTCGTCGTTGACCAGCTCGCAGAGCACACCGGCCGGGCGCAACCCGGCCAACCGGGTCAGGTCCACGGCCGCCTCGGTGTGCCCGGCCCGACGCAGCACCCCGCCGGCGCGGGCGCGCAACGGCACCACGTGACCGGGACGGGCCAGGTCGGTCGGGTCGGTGCCGGTGTCGGCGAGCAGCCGGATGGTGTGCGAGCGGTCGGCCGCGGAGATGCCGGTGCTCACCCCCTCGCGGGCGTCCACGGTCACCGTGTACGCCGTGCCGCGCCGGTCCTGGTTGGTGTGGTGCATCGGCGGCAGGTCCAGCCGGTCGCACTCGGCCTCGGTCAGCGGCACGCAGATGTAGCCCGAGGTGTAGCGGACCATGAACGCGACCAGCTCCGGCGTGGCCAGCTCGGCCGCGAAGATCAGGTCGCCCTCGTTCTCCCGGTCCTCGTCGTCGACCACGACCACGGGTCGCCCGGCGGCGATGTCCGCCACCGCCTGTTCGATCGAACCGAAGCTGCTCATGCCACGACCTCCGAGTACGTCGCCGGGATCGGTGTGCGCGCGGCGGTGGCCGCCCGCGAGGTGCGCCACCAGGCGTAGAGGCCGGCGGCGCAGAACGCGCCGTAGACCAGGTACATGGCGGCCGACGGATAGAAGCCGCCGCGCAGCAGCAGCGGCACGCCGACCGCGTCGACGGCGATCCAGATCAGCCAGAACTCCACCCAGCCCCGGGCCATGCCGTAGGTGGCGAGCAGGCTGCCGACGAGGATCCACGCGTCCGGCAGCGGGCCCCACGAGCCCAGCGCGGCCAGCACCGGGTACGCGGCGGCGGTGCCGGCGACCGCGACGACGAGCAGGCCCAGCCGCTCCCGCCGAGTGGCCCAGCGCGGCTGCACGGCCGGCTCCGCGCCGCCACCGGCGCGGCGGTTGCGCGACCAGCGCCACCAGCCGTAGACGCTCACCGCGAAGAAGAAGACCTGCCGGCCCGCCTGGCCGTAGAGGTCGTGCGCCTGCGGGGTGGCGAAGACGCCGCCGAGGAAGACGGTGAACAGCAACCCGTTGCCGATCATGCCGACCGGCCAGGCCCAGACCACCCGGCGCAGCCCGAGCAGCGCCGAGGCCAGCCCGAACACGTTGCCGACGATCTCCCGGACCAGCACCGGCGAGCCGGCGACGTGCACCTGGGCGTCGAGCAGCCACCCGAGCGGACCGGTCACCGGGCACCGCCCAGCAGTCGCTCGACGTACTTGGCCAGCACGTCCACCTCCAGGTTGACCGGGTCGCCGACCTGCTTCGTGCCGAGCACGGTGAGCTTCAGCGTGGTCGGGATGAGCCCGACCGAGAACCAGTCGTCGCCCACCTCGGCGACGGTCAGCGACACCCCGTCGACGGTGATCGAGCCCTTCTCCACCACGTAGCGGGACAGCCCGGCCGGCAACCGGAAGCGGACCGTCTCCCACTGCGCGGCCGGCTCCCGGGCGAGCACCTCACCGACGCCGTCGACGTGTCCCTGCACCAGGTGCCCGCCGAGCCGGCTGTTGAGCGCGGCGGCCCGCTCCAGGTTGACCGGGTCGCCGGGGCGCAGCGCCCCGAGCGCGGTGCGGCGCAGCGTCTCGCCCATCACGTCGGCGGTGAAGACGCCCCCGTCGACGTCGACGACGGTCAGGCAGACCCCGTTGACCGCGACGGAGTCGCCGTGGCGGGCGTCCGAGGTGACCAGCGGGCCGCGGATGGCGAGCAGCGCCGAGTCGTCGGCGGTCTCGGTGCTCCGGACGATCTCGCCCAGCTCCTCGACGATGCCGGTGAACATGTTCAGGCCTCCCTCTTCCGGGGCAGCGCGGTGATCCGCAGGTCGGGGCCGACCTGCGTAACGTCGGTGAGTTCCAGGTCGATCGCGTCGGCGACGGTCGTCACGCCGGCGTCGAGCAGCGCGGTGGGGCCGGCGCCGAGCAGCTTCGGCGCGACATAGCCGACGATCTTGTCGACCAGGCCGGCGGCGAGGAACGCGCCGGCCAGCGTGGGGCCGCCCTCCAGCAGCGCGGCCCGCACGCCGCGGTGGTGCAGCTCGGCCAGCAGCGACGCCAGGTCGACCCGGCCGTCCGGGCCGGCGCCGACCTCCGCGGCGGTGGCCACCCAGGTGCGCGCGGCGCCGTCGCGGACCCGGGCGTCGGCCGGGGTACGCCCCGAGCTGTCCACCACCACCCGTAGCGGCTGCCGGATGGCGAGCGTGCCGTCGCGCAGGTTGCGGGCGGTGAGCCGGGGGTCGTCGGCGAGCACGGTGCCCACCCCGGCGAGCACCGCGTCGACGGTGCCGCGCAGCGCGTGCACGTCGGTGCGGGCCGCCTCCGAGGTGATCCACATGCTGGTGCCGTCGGCGGCGGCGGAACGCCCGTCGAGCGTGGCCGCGTACTTCCAGATCAGGTAGGGCCAACCCCGGCGCATCGAGGTGAGCCAGGCGACGTTACCGGCCTCGGCCTCCGCGCCGCGTACCCCGAGGATGACCTCGACCCCGGCGGCGCGCAGCGTGGCCGCGCCGCCGGAGGCCACCGGGTTCGGGTCGGGCACGGCGATCACCACGCGGGCCACGCCGGCGGCGATGAGCGCGTGGCTGCAGGGGCCGGTGCGGCCGGTGTGGTCGCAGGGCTCCAGCGTGACCACCGCGGTGCCGCCGCGGGCGCGGGTGCCGGCCTGCGCCAGCGCGACGATCTCCGCGTGCGGCCCGCCGGCGTACGCGTGGAAGCCCTCGCCGACGACCTCGCCGTCGGCGTCGAGCAGCAGGCAGCCGACGACCGGGTTGGGGCTGGTGGCGCCGAGGCCGCGCGCGGCCAGCTCGACGGCGCGACGCATCGCCTCGTCGACGGAGACGCTCGCCATGACCTGCCCTGCCCTCCCGCTCGCCGGTCACGCGCGGGCGGGTCGGGGAGCGGCGGCACGGTGGCCGCGGACACGCGGCGGCGGAGAACCCGGGGAACGGCACGGCCGCCCCCGGGGAGCCCACGCGCGCTGCTGAGGGTGCTCAGCGGCCGGCAGGGGCCTCCCCCGTTCCGCGCGCTGTCTCCCATCCGGACTTTCTGGGGGCGGACGAGCCGCACCCCAACCGTCGGCCCCGGATTTTCACCAGGTCCACCGTCCGGCCGAAGCCGTCCGGGTCGCGGGCTTACCACGGTCGGACCGTGGATCACCGCCGGTTCGGAATTTCACCGAGCCCCGCCAGCGCGTGGTGGGTACCCCGGAAGTCTTACACGTTCCGCGGCGACGCGCGCCACAGAGGCGAGCTACCTCACAGCAGGACCGCACGATCACGTAACTCCGCGACGCCTGTCCACCGCCACGTACGACCCGGGTTGGCTCTTGGCCACCGTCTTCATCTCGGAGGCCACGGCGATGGCCTCCAGCGGGTCGGTGAACCGCTTGCCGCTGTCGGACAGCGACACCCCGATGGAGAGGGTGACCAGGGCGGCCCGGCGGATGTTGCCCCGCCGGTCCTTCAGCTCGACGAAGCCGCGCTCCCGGTCGGTGGCGTCGTAGAGCGCGTCGGCGGCCTTCTCGAAGTCGACCACCGCGCGGCTGGTCAGCGGCCGGACCTGGGTCGGGGCGCAGACGATGACGAAGTCGTCGCCGCCGACGTGGCCGAGGAAGGCCGGCGGCAGCCCGATCGACACCACCGCCCGGTGCAGGCTGCGGGCCAGCGCGGAGATGAACTCGTCACCGCGGACGAAGCCGTAGCGGTCGTTGACGCTCTTGAACCGGTCGATGTCGACGTAGCCGACGGCGTAGTCGACGCCGCTGCGCACCCGGTCGGTGATCTCCCGCCGGATGCGGCTGTTGCCGGGCAGGCCGGTCAGCGGGGAGACCTCCCGGAACTCCTTGTTGCGGCGCAGCGTCGAGCTGACCCGGGCGACCAGCTCGGCGGTGTCGAACGGCTTGACCAGGTAGTCGTCGGCGCCCGCGCTGAGGCCGTTCACCTTGTCGGAGGTCATGCCCTTGGCGGTCAGCATGATCACCGGCAGCGCCGAGGTCATCGGGTCGGCGCGTAGCCGGCGGGTCAGCTCCAGGCCGTCGACGCGGGGCATCATCAGGTCGACCACGGCCAGGTCCGGCCGCTGCCGCTCGATCACCTCCAGCGCCTCCTGCCCGTCGGCGGCGTGCAGCACCTCGAAGCCGTGCAGGCGCAAGTTGAACTCGACGAAGCGGGCGATGTCCTCGTCGTCGTCGACGACCAGGATGACGTCGGGTCGGTCGCCGGCCGGGTCCATCTCAGGCCCCGGTCATCGCACGTTCCGCCAGGCCACGCAGGCGGCGTACCGCCTCGGCCGGGTCGTCCGCGCCGTAGACCGCGGTGCCGGCGACGAACGCGTCGGCGCCGGCGGCGGCGGCCTGCTCGATGGTGTCGGCGGCGATGCCGCCGTCGACCTCGATGCGCAGTTCCAGGTGGCCGCTGTCCACGTGCCGGCGGGCGGCGCGCACCTTGTCCAGCAGCGACGGCAGGAACCGCTGGCCGCCGAAGCCGGCCTTGATCGTCATGACCAGCAGCGTGTCGAAGTGCGGCAGCAGCTCCAGGTAGGGCTCGATCGGGGTGTCCCGGTCGATCGCCAGCCCCGCCTTCGCCCCGGCGGAGCGCAGGTCCTTCGCCAACGCCACCGGGTCGTCGCAGGCCTCGGCGTGGAACGTGACGTTGTACGCCCCGGCGTCGGCGTAACCCGGCGCCCACCGGCGCGGGTCGGTGATCATCAGGTGCACGTCGAACGGCAGCTCGGTGGCGGCCAGCAGGCTCTGCACCACCGGCAGGCCGATGGTCAGGTTGGGGACGAAGTGGTTGTCCATGACGTCCACGTGCAGCCAGTCGGCGGCGGACTCCACGGCGCGGACCTCGTCGGCGAGGCGGGCGAAATCGGCGGCCAGGATGCTGGGCGCGACGACGGGCGGCGGTACGGTCACCGGGTCAGTGTACGAATGCGGTCGCCGCCCGGCTGCGGCGCGGCACCACGAGGCACGGGCGGTGACCTCCCGGTCACCTCCGGTGCGGCATCGGCCCGTCCGGGTGGGAAATCGACACGAATAGTCGTCCGCCACTGGCCGATCGACTGAAAGGTGGCGAAACTCCTACAGGGACGGTCGCATATGCTGCACGCCCGGGCGCGGGGGACGCCGCACGGGCCCGCGGCGACCGGCTGCCATCACTCCGGCGAAGGGCGGACGATGCGACGGTTGCTCCACGCGCTCGCGCTGGGCGGCGCGATGACGGCGGTGCTCGCCGGTTGCGTCCAGTCGCACCGGGCCGACGGTGACCTCGTCGACGACTGGGCGGCGTTGCCGGCGCCCCGGCTCTTCGTCCCGGCCACCGACGCCTGCCTGCCGCGCCTGACCGCGGTGGTGCAGGCGGCCACGTACGAGACGGTGGACTGCGCGCGCAGCCACCTGGCCGAGGCGGTGCACGTCGGCACGTTCCGCGGGCCGGCGGCGCTGGGCGCCCGCCCCGAACCCGGTTCACCGGAGCTGCGCACCGCCCGGGCCGAGTGCGACCAGCGGGCCCGGGAGATGATCGGCGGGGACTGGCACGCCGCCCGGCTCACCCTCAACATCGCCCTGCCACCGGCGACGGCCTGGCTGGCCGGCGCCCGCTGGTTCCGCTGCGACCTCGCCGAGACCGGCAGCATCGACAACACCCGGCCGGTCAACCGGGTGGGCAGCTTGCGCGGGGCTTTGGTCGGCGACAACCCGCTGGTGCACCGCTGCTTCGACCCGAAAATGATCGGCGCGAACCTGAACTACATGGCCCCGGTGCTGTGCACCGAACCGCACCGGGCCGAGTTCGTCGGCGTCTTCACCGAACGCGACATGACCTGGGCGGCGTTCACCCGGGCCGCGCCGGCGGCGCACCGGCGGTGCATGACGCTGATCGCCGCGTTCGCCAACGTGCCGGACAACGCGGAGCTGCCCTACCGGGCCGGATCCATCTTCTATCCGCCGTCGCAGCGGGAGTGGGAGGAGGGCGACCGGGGGGTGCGGTGTTTCCTGTGGAGCGACGACCGCAAGCTGACCCGCTCGATGCGCGGCGCCGGCCCCGAGGGACTGCCCGTCATCTAGCCGCCGGTGCCGTATGCTGCGTCGCCGAGGCGTGCCGGTCGACCGGACGGCTCCGGACGGCGGGGAGGTCGATCGCGATGCGGCGATGGTGGGCGGCGGTCGCCGCGGGCGCGGTGACGGTGCTGGCGCTCGGCGGTTGCCGCGCGCCGGCCGGGGTCGACCGTGACCTGACCGACGAGTGGCCGGCGTTCGCCGCCCCGGTCGGTTTCGTGCCCGAGGCGGGCGTCTGCCACCCCACCGTCGCGGACGTGGGCTACCTCAGCGGCTACCAGCCGGTCGACTGCGCCACCACGCACCGGGTCGAGACGCTGCACGTCGGCACCCTGACCGGCCCGGACTCCGGGCGCTCCGCGCCACCGCGGGCCGGTTCGGCCGGCGTCCGCACCGCCAACGCCGAGTGCGCCCGGCGGGTGACCGGGGCGGTCGGCGCGGACTGGCGCTCCGGGCGACTGCAGCTCTCGGTGGTCTTCCCGTCGGCGCTGGCCTGGTCCGGCGGTGCCCGCTGGTACCGCTGCGACGTCGCCGAGATCGACGGCCTGGACGAGGGGAACGTGACCGCCCGCACCGGCAGCCTGCGCGGCGCCCTCAAGCCCGGCTCACCGTTGGCGCTGGCCTGCTTCAACCCCAAGCTGACCAAGGACGAGGTGCAGGCGATGCGGCCGGTCGCCTGCACCAGCCGGCACCACGCCGAGTTCGTCGGGATCTGGCAGGCGCCCGACATCAGCTACGCCGAGTTCGACCGCACCTCGCTGCGGGCGCACAAGGCGTGCCGGGGTTTGATCGCGAAGTACGCCAAGGCGCCCGACGACGGCACCATGCAGTATCGGGCCGGCACGATCATCTACCACCCGTTCGAGCAGCGGTGGCGCGACGGCGACCGGGGCGTACAGTGCTTCCTCTGGATCTCCGACCGGACGCTCACCCGCTCGGTCCGTGGCGCGGGCGCCAAGGCCCTGCCGATCAGGTGAGCCCGGGCGGGGTGGGCACCGGCCCACCCCGCCCGTCCGCGCTCAGCCGACCTGCAGCGTCACGTCGTCGACGACGAAGCTGGTCTGCAGCGAGGCGTCCTCGACGCCGGTCCACTTCAGCGTGACCGTCTGGCCCGCGTACCCGGCGAGGTTGAAGCTGCGCTGGGTGTAGCCGCTGGCCTTGTTCAGGTTCGAGTAGGTCGCCAGCGTGGTCGACCCGACCTGCACGGTCAGCTTGTCGTACGCGGTCGAGGTGGTGGTCTCGGCCGTGTCGATGTGCAGCCAGAACGCCAGCGTGTAGCTGGTGCAGCCGGCCGGCAGGGTCACCGACTGACTCAGCGTGTCGGTGTGCGACGAGCCGTACCCGTCCAGCCACGCCTTGTAGGAGCCGGTCCGGGCCGCCTGGCCGGAGTCGTTCGTGATCACGCCCGAGGTGGCCGTCCACGGCGTGCTGCCCGATTCGAAGCCGCCGTTGCCGATGAGCTGCCCGCCGGTGCAGCCGCCGCTGCCGCCGGTCACGGTGAGCGTGTAGGTGGCGGTGCGGGTGGCCGAGCCGGTCCCGGTGACGGTGAGCGTGAACGTGCCGGTGGTCGCCGAGGCGGACGCGCTGACCGTCATGGTGGCGGAGCCGCCGGAGGTGACCGACGACGGGCTGAACGCGACGGTCACCCCGCTCGGGGCGCCGCTGGCCGACAGCGCGACGGTCTGGGCGCTGCCGGAGGTGGTGGCCGTGCTGACCGTGGCGGTGGTGGAGCCGCCCCGGGCGACGCTGCCGGAGGTGGGGCTCACCGCGACGGAGAAGTCGTTGGCCGGGGTGCCGCCGCCGACCGCGAGCGCCCAGATGGTGTACGCCACGCCGTCGGCGCTGCGGTTGAGCACCGTCGTGTTGATGTTGCTGGTGGTGTCGCAGGAGCGGTGGTAGCAGCCGTCGTAGGCCGCGCCGGAGGTGCCGCCCCACTTGGCGGCCTGCGCCGAGGTCTTCTTGTAGCTGGCGCCGGCGGCGTAGCCGGAGGTCTGGATGCCCGCGTTGGCGAACGAGTAGTCGTCGGAGCGGCCCTGGCCCTCGGTGTTCTCCTCCGGCTGGATGCCGAACGAGTCCCAGTACGCCTTCAGCGGCGCGGCGGTGGCCGAGGTGATCCGGTTGATGAAGTAGCCGCCGTTGGGCGAGCCCACCATGTCGAAGTTGTAGTAGCCCTTGATGTAGCCCCGCTGGGTGGAGCTGAGCTGGTTGACGTAGTGCTTCGACCCTTGCAGCCCCTGCTCCTCGCCGTTCCACCAGGCGAACCGGACCCGCTTGGTCATGGTCGGCCGCTGCGCGGCCAGCACCAGGGCGTTCTCCAGCAGGGTGGCCGAGCCGGAGCCGTTGTCGTTGATGCCGGGGCCGGCGGAGACGCTGTCCAGGTGGGAGCCGAACATCACCACCTGGTCGGCGGGGCCCTGCGGCCACTCGGCGATCAGGTTGCTGCCCGGGTAGGTGCAGCTGGTGCAGGTCTGCTCGGTGACGGTGTAACCGGCGGCCTGGAGCTTGCCCTTGACGTAGCTGACCGACGCGGCGTAGCCCGCCGAGCCGGCCCGCCGGTTGCCGCCGTTGCTGCTGGCGATGGCGTTGAGCTGGGTGAGGTGGGCCTGGACGTTGGTCAGGGAGACGTCCGGGGCGGCGAGCGCGGCGGCCGGGGCGGGGGCGGGGGCGGGGGCGGCGGAGGCGGTGCCGGCCAGGCTCGCCGTCGTCAGGGTGGCGACGAGGGCGAGCGCGAGGCTCGTGGTCGGCGTGCTGCGTCTCATGGAGACTCCTCGGGGGAACGCGGGGGTGACGTACCGTTGACCGGTGATCGGAACAGTTACATGTATCGATCGCGCAGTCAATGTCCCGTCACATCCCACGACCCCCCTCCCCCGCCCGGGATGCACCCGCAGGTCTCCCCCGCTGATTCACCGAAAGAGTGGGCATGGCACCCGGAATGCGCCCACTTTCCGTGAATCAGCAGCGGGTGGGTGGGGCGGGGTCAGCCTCGGCGCAGGACGGCCAGGAACATCGCGTCGGTGCCGTGACGCTGCGGCCAGAGCTGCACCGTCGGACCGTCGCCGAGGCCCGGCATGCCGGCCGGCAGCAGCGGCCGGGCGTCGACGAAGTCGACCGGGAAGCCGCACCGCCGGGACGCCTCGGTCACCGTCACGTGCGTCTCCACCACATGCGGCGAACAGGTCACGTACGCGACCACGCCACCCGGACGGACCGCCCGCAACGCGGCGGTGAGCAGCTCCCGTTGCAGCCGGGTCAGCGGCGGCAGGTCCGACGGCTGGCGACGCCAACGCGACTCCGGCCGGCGGCGCAGCGAGCCCAGGCCGGTGCACGGCGCGTCGACGAGCACCCGGTCGAAGTGCCCCGCCGGCAGCTTCGGCTCGTCGCCGACGTCCCGCCCGTCGGCGTGCACCACGGTGACCGGCAGCCCGCGGGTGGCCTGCGCCACCAGTCGGGCCCGGTGCTCGGCCACCTCGACCGCGGTCAACCGCGCGTCGCGGGTCGCGGCCAGCGCGCCGAGCAGGCCCGCCTTGCCGCCCGGCCCGGCGCACAGGTCGAGCCACCGACCGTCCGGGCCGTCCAACGGCGCGTGCGCCAGCGCGTCCGCCACCAACTGGGAGCCCTCGTCCTGCACGTGCGCGCGGCCGTCGGCCACCGCCGCCAGCTCACCCGGCGCCCCGCCGGACAGGTAGACCGCGTACGGCGAGAACGCGCCGGGCGCACCGCCCACCTCGTCGGCCAGCGCCACCGCGTCGGCCCGGCCCGGCCGGGCGCACAGGTGCACCGGCGGGCGCTCGTTGTCCTCGATGAGCAGCCGGGTCGTCTCCCCCAGATCTCCGCCGAGCGCCTCGGCGAACGCCCGGACGATCCACCGCGGGTGGCTGAAGGCCAACGCCAGCCGGCCGACCGGGTCGGTCTCCTCGGCCGGCGCCAACCTCGCCACCCAGGCGTCGGCATCCCGGCCGGCGATCTCCCGCAGCACCGCGTTGGCGAACCCGGTGGCGCCCGGCCCCACGGTGCGGACCAGGTCCACCGTGGACGACACCGCGGCATGCGCCGGCACCCGGGTGTGCAGCAACTGGTAGGCGCCGAGGCGCAACGCGTCGCGCACCGGCGGATCGATCCGCTGCACGTCCCGGCCCGCCGCGTCGGTGACGATCGCGTCCAGCGTGCCGGTGTGCCGCAGCGTGCCGTAGGTCAGCTCGGTGGCGAACGCGGCGTCCCGGCCGCTCAACCCCGCCTCGCGCAGCATCGCCGGCAACACCAGGTTGGCGTACGCGTCGTCGCGGTGCACCGCCGCGAGCGCCTCGTACGCGACGTGCCGCGGCAGGTCCACCGCCGGTCGAGTCGGCCGCTGCCCGCCCCGCCGGTCGCCGCCGGAGCGGTCACCACCGCGCCGGTCCGACCCGGGCCGGTCGCCACGCTGACGGTCGCCGCCGGAGCGGTCACCACCGCGCCGGTCCGACCCGGGCCGGTCGCCACGCTGACGGTCGCCGCCGAAGCGGTCGCCGCCGCGCCGGCGATCGCCGTCCTCGCGCGCGTACCCCCGGGAACGCTCGCCCTCGACGGGCCGTTCCGGGCCCGTCGTGCTCACGCGAAACTGCCGTTCGTTCGCGACTGCGGGGCTCGCAACACCGGCTCACTCCTCGCGCTCATGTGAGAACCTCGCCGGCGGCGACCCGGGCGCCGCGCGCCCAGTCGCCGGCCGACATGGCCTTCTTGCCGGCCGCCCGCACCTCACCGAGCCGCACCGGCCCGGTCGCGGTGCCGACCAGCACCTGGGACTTCTCCACCAGCAGCTCGCCCGGCTTCAACTCCGGGCCGTTCGCCACCGGGGCGATCGGGCCGAGCTTGACCCGGTCGCCGCGGAACGTGGTCCACGGGCCGGGCGCCGGGGAGCAGGCGCGCACCCGCCGGTCCACCGCGAACGCCGGGTCGCTCCAGCGCACCCGGGCGTCCTCCACGGTCAGCTTCGGAGCCAGGGAGACCCCGTCGGCCGGCTGTGGCTCGGCCCGGGCGGTGCCGGCGCCGATCGCGTCGAGCACCGCGACCAGCAGCCCCGCGCCCGAGTGGGCGAGCCGCTCCAGCAGGTCGCCGGAGGTGTCGGCCGGCCGGATCTCGTCGGTGACGGTGCCGAAGACCGGGCCGGTGTCCAGCCCCGCCTCCAACTGGAAGACGCTGGCCCCGGTCAACTCGTCGCCGTGCAGCACGGCGTGCTGCACCGGCGCCGCGCCCCGCCAGGCGGGCAGCAGCGAGAAGTGCAGGTTGATCCAGCCGTGCCGGGGGATCTCCAGCGCCACCGGCGGCACCAGCGCGCCGTAGGCGACCACCGGCACGCAGTCCGGCGCGAGCGCGCGCAGCCGGTCGAGGAACTCGGGCTCTCGTGGCCGGGCCGGGGTGAGCACCTCGACGCCGTGCGCGTCGGCCCACGCGCCCACGGGCGAGCGGACCAGCCCGCGGCCCCGGCCGGCCGGGGCGTCCGGGCGGGTGACCACGGCGAGCAGTTCGTGACCGGAGGCGACGATCGCGTCCAGGGCCGGTACGGCAACCTCCGGCGTGCCGGCGAAGACCAGGCGCATCCGGGTCACCGCCCCAGGCCGAACGGGTTGTCGAGGGCATGCGGGCTCAGCTTGACCGTGGGCGGGGCGGCCTGGTCGTACCACTCCGCCTGGCGGATCGCCTTCATCGCCTCCTTGCGGCCGGCCGGGTCGAGCCGGTCGACGAAGAGCACCCCGTCGAGGTGGTCGGTCTCGTGCTGCACGCAGCGGGCCATCAGGCCGGTGCCGACGATCTGCATCGGGTCGCCGTGGGCGGTGAAGCCCTTGGCGATCACGTTCTGCCGGCGCTTCGTGTCGAAGTAGAGCCCGGGAATGGACAGGCAGCCCTCCGGGCCGTCCTGTTCCTCCTCGTCGGGGAACTCCAGCACCGGGTTGACCAGGTGACCGAGCACGTCGTCGACGTCGAAGGTGAACACCCGCAGGCCCACCCCGAGCTGCGGCGCGGCCAGGCCGGCGCCGTTCTGCTCACGCATCGTGTCGGTCAGGTCGGCGACCAGCTTGCGCAGCTCGGCGTCGAAGTCGACCACCGGGTCGGCCGGCGTGCGCAGCACCGGATCGCCGAACAGACGGATGGGCTGAACGGTCACGCGGCGGGGCTCCTTGTCTGGGACGGGCGGTGCGACGCCAGTCTACGGATTGGGCTCGTCGGCCTGCGCCTCGACCACGCCGCGCATGGCGGCGATCCGCCGCGGGGTGAACGCGCCGGCGGCCAGCCGGCGCATCCGGCGTCGGCTCCGCCGCGCCGGATCGGGCGGTCCCGTCGGTCGGCGCGAGCAACGCTCAGACGCCGGCGCCCGGCTCCCCGGCCAGCACCGGACCACCGCCGAGCAGCGCGTGCTCGGGCAGCGGCAGCGCGGTGCCGTGCGCGTCCTGCCAGTCGTGGATCAGGCTCGGCCGGGCCTGGGCGGCGAAGAAGTCCACCGCGCTCATCCCGCCGACCACCGGCTCGTCGACCTCGGCGACCAGCCGGGCGGGAACCAGCGGGACGCCGCCGCGCACCGCGGCGCTGAGCCGCCGGTGCCCGTCGACCACGAAGAAGTACTCCCCGGTGTAGCCGATGCTCAGCGGCTCGACGGTCTCGTCGCCGGTGTGCTCCCCGTCCCAGGAGCCGCGCAGCTCGGCGACGTCCTCGGTGGGGTAGACCCGGGTCGGGTCGAGCAGCAGCAGCGGCTGGCCGGCGCGCAGCACGTCGGCGCCCAGCCGGCCCTCGTAGACGTCGACGACGTGCTGGATCACCTGCTCCGGGTTGGCCCGGGTGGTGTCGCAGACCAGGTCGTAGTTGCGCAACCGGGCCTTGTCCACGCCGTAGCGGACGATGAAGCGGTTGCGCTCGCTCTCGCTGCGCTCGCGCAGCTTGGCCCGCGCCTCCTCCAGCGTGGTGTAGCTCTCGGCCGGGCCGGAGGGGCGGGCGAGCACCCGCCGGGCCGCCTCCGTCGGCTCGGTGATCATGTGCACCTTGAGCGCGTCGGTGAAGAAGTGCCAGGCCAGACGGGAATCCATCACCAGCGACTCGCCGGAGGCGGCGATGTCCCGCTGGAGCT
The DNA here is from genome assembly GCF_040653835.1 of Micromonospora sp. NPDC050980. Lineage (NCBI taxonomy): Bacteria > Bacillati > Actinomycetota > Actinomycetes > Micromonosporales > Micromonosporaceae > Micromonospora > Micromonospora sp. NPDC050980. Next base: position 58,997 of record NZ_JBFAGS010000015.1, read on the forward strand.
GGTCGACGTAACCGTCGACGGCCTGGTCCAGCTCGGCGTGCAGGTTGAGCTGGAGCGCGGTCATCTGCCGCTCCTGCGCCATCTGCCGGTAGAGGTCGCCGACGCTGACCCGGCGCAGGCCCAGCCGCTTCGCGATCTCGACGGAAACGGTGCTCTTGCCGCTGCCGAGGTCACCGTTGAAGACGATCGACTGACGAACGGTCACGACTGGTCCACCCCTGCTCACCGGCTGACTGACGACATCGAATCCGTGTGGCCCGACGTGCCCGGAGCGACCGTCGCGCCGCGTCCCGCGCGGAAATCCCGCACGACTGGGCATGACGGGCGATGCTATCACCGCGCGCTGTCTAATTGCCGGACCAGGTGTGCGGCAAACCCCAGCTCACGACCGTGTGCGAGGGGGTGGGTGCGTTCGGTCACGGGGCGGCGCCGATCAGAACAGGCTGAGCGGATCCACCTGGAGCCGGACCGGGTCGGCTGCCTTGCGGGCGCTGCGCTGCCCGGCCGCGACGTGCAACGCCTCGGCCAGCGCGGCGGCCCGGGCGCGCGGCACCCGCACCAGCATCCGCTCCCGGCCCTCGTCGGCCGGCACCGGGCCGAGGAGCTCGGCGTCGTCGGGCAACCGGGCGCCGGCCAGCAGGTCGGCCACCGCGTCGGCCGCGCCGGTGACGCTTGCCATCCGCACCGCCGGTGGGAAGCCCAGCTCGCGGCGCTCGGCCAGCTCCCGTTCGGCGAACCAGGCCGCGTCCCACCGCAGCAACGCCTGCACCGGGGCGAGCGCGCCGTCGGCGACCACCACCACCCGGCCGCCGGCCGCGCCGGGACGGGCCAGCGCGGCCCCGGCCAGCCAGCGACGCAACGTCTCCTCCCCGGCGCGCAGGTCGGCGCGGGTGAGCAGCGCCCACGAGTCGAGCAGCAGCACCGCGCCGTAGCCGCCCTCGGCGACCGGCTCGGCGCCCGGGGTGGCGATCACCAGTCCGGCGCCGCCGGGCACGCCGGCCAGCACCTCCTCGCGCCCGGAGGTCCGCACCGGCACGCCCGGGAACGCCCGGCCCAACTCCTCGGCGGTCCGCCGGGCGCCGGTGACCGAGGCCCGCAACCGCCGTCCACCGCACTCCGGGCAGGAGTACGCGGCGGCGACCCGACCGCACCAGCGGCAGGCGGGCGTGCCCTGGGCCGACGGCAGGCCGAGCGGACCGGCGCAGTGCGGGCAGCGGGCCGGGGCCCGGCAGTCGGCGCAGGCGATCGAGGGCAGGTAACCGCGGCGGGGCACCTGGACCAGCACCGGCAGGTCGGCGCGGAGCGCGTCGCGGGCCGTGGTCCAGGCCAGGCTGGGCAGTCGGGCGGACGCCGCGCCCGGGTCCCGGGCCAGCTGCGGATCGTCCCCGGTGGGCGCCATCGCCGGCATCCGCGCCCGCACCGTGGCCCGGTCGGCGACGACCTCCCGGGCCCAGCCGGTCTCCACCAGCAGCTGCGCCTCGGCGGTCCGGGCGTAGCCGCCGACCAGGGCGGCCGCGCCGGTGAGCCGCGACCGGGTGAGCAGCACGTCGCGGGCGTGCGGGTAGGGCGCCCGCGGCTCCGCGTGCAGGTCGTCCCCGTCGTCCCAGACGGCCACCAGGCCGAGCCGCTCGACCGGGGCGAACATGGCCGCCCGGGTGCCGATCACCACCGGCACCTCCCCGCGCCGGGCGGCCAGGAAGGCCCGGTAGCGGCGGGCCGGCCCGGCGGCGGCGGCGAGGCAGGCGTGCCGGCCCGGGCCGAGCACCGCGGTCAGGGCGGCGTCGAGGCGGTCCAGGTCCCGGCCGTCGGCCACCACCACCACGGCGCCCCGGCCGCCGGCCACCGTCGCGGCCACCGCGTCGGCGTACCGGTCGGCCCAGTCCTCCCCCGGCAGGGCCGACCAGACGGCGCGCGGCGCGCGGCCGTCGGCGAGCGCGCGCAGCAGCGCCGGCCCGGCCGGGTAGTCCCGCCAGCCGCGCGGGTCGAGCGGGACGTCCGGGCCGCGACCCGCGCCGGCGGCGGCTCCCGGCCCGTCCACGCCGGCGGTGCGCGACGCGGCTTCAGCGGCAGCTGTCCGGGTGTCGTCGGTGGTCGGGGCGGTGGTCGGCGCGTCGCTGGTCGGGACGGCGGCCGGCGCGTCGGCGGCGGTGACGGACCGCTCGGCGCGGGCGTGCCGCGGCGGCACGGCCAGCCGGAGCACGTCGGCGAGGCTGCCGGCGTACCGGTCGGCGACCGCCCGGGCCAGCCGGGCCACCTCCGGCGAGAGCACCGGCACCGGGGAGACGACCTTCTCCAGGTACGCCAGCTTCGGGTGGTCGGACTCGGCGACGCGCTCCAGCAGCCAGCCGTCGACGAGCTGCCCGGCGAAGCGGACCTTCACCCGGACCCCGGGCCGGGCCTCGGCGTCCAGCGCCTCGGGCACCAGGTAGTCGAACGGGCGGTCGAGGTGCGGCAGCGGCACGTCCACGCAGACGCGAGCGACCGGCGACCCCTCGGCGGGTCGCCGGTCGCGGCGCGTGGCGGTGGTCAGGCTCCCGCGGCCGACTTGAGGTCGGCGGCCCGGTCGGTGCTCTCCCAGGTCAGGTCCGGCAGCTCGCGGCCGAAGTGGCCGTAGGCGGCGGTCTGCCGGTAGATCGGGCGCAGCAGGTGCAGGTCCCGGATGATGGCGGCCGGACGCAGGTCGAACACCTCGGCGACGGCCTTCTCGATCGAGGCCACCGGCACCGTCTCGGTGCCGAACGTCTCGACGAACAGGCTCACCGGATGCGCCTTGCCGATCGCGTACGCGACCTGCGCCTCGCACCGCTCGGCCAGCCCGGCGGCGACCACGTTCTTCGCCACCCACCGCATCGCGTACGCCGCCGACCGGTCCACCTTCGACGGGTCCTTGCCGGAGAACGCGCCGCCGCCGTGCCGGGCGTACCCGCCGTAGGTGTCCACGATGATCTTCCGGCCGGTCAGCCCGGCGTCACCCATCGGGCCGCCGATCTCGAACCGCCCGGTCGGGTTCACCAGCAGCCGGTAGCCGTCGGTCTCCAGGCCGAGACCCTCCAGCTCCGGGGTGATCACGTGCTCCCGCACGTCCGGGGTGAGCAGCGACTCCAGCGAGATGTCCGCCGCGTGCTGGCTGGACACCACCACCGTGTTCAGGCGCGCCGGGCGCAGCCCGTCGTACTCGATGGTCACCTGGGTCTTGCCGTCCGGCCGCAGGTAGGGGATCGTGCCGTCCTTACGCACCTGCGACAGCCGGCGCGCCAGCCGGTGCGCCAGCGCGATCGGCAGCGGCATCAGCTCGGGCGTCTCGGAGCACGCGAAGCCGAACATCATGCCCTGGTCGCCCGCGCCCTGCGCGTCCAGCGCGCTCTCCGACCCACCGGTGCGCAACTCGAAGGCGTTGTCCACGCCCTGGGCGATGTCCGGCGACTGGGCTCCGATCGACACGCTCACTCCGCAGGAGGCGCCGTCGAAGCCCTTTTTCGACGAGTCGTAGCCGATCCCGAGGATGGTCTCCCGGACGATTGTCGGGATGTCGGCGTACGCCTTCGTGGTCACCTCGCCGGCGACGTGCACCTGCCCGGTGGTGATCAACGTTTCCACCGCGACCCGGCTGTGCGGGTCCTGCTCGAGCAGCGCGTCGAGAATGCCGTCGCTGATCTGGTCGGCGATCTTGTCCGGGTGGCCCTCCGTGACCGATTCGGACGTGAAGAGACGTGTCACGGCACTCCTAAGCATGTGAGGACTTGGAAAGGTCGCTGGGCGGCAGTTTAGTCGCCCCTGTCGCGCTGTGGCCCCGGGAACGTCAGGTGAGCAATCGTCAGGAAGTCGGGCCCAGGCGTGCGACCACGAGGTCCCAGACGGCGTCGGCCAGGGCCTCCTTGGGTTGTTCGGAAAACCGGTGCACGGCGCCGTCGGCGTCGATCACGGTGGCCGCGTTGGTCTCCGCGCCGAAGACCTTGTCGACGCCGACCTCGTTGACCACGATCAGGTCGGCGCGCTTGCGGGCCAGTTTGGCCCGGCCGTTGCGCTCGGCGTCGTCGGTCTCCGCGGCGAACACCACGAGCACCTGCCCCGGGCGGCGGCGCCGGCCCAGCTCGGCGGCGATGTCCGGGTTGGTGACCAGCCCGATGGTCGGCGCGACGCCGTCGTCCGCCTTTTTGATCTTGCCGGTGGCGTAGCTGGCCGGACGGAAGTCGGCGGGCGCGGCGGCCATCACCACCGCGTCCGCGGCGTCGGCTGCGGTCAGCGTCGCGGCGCGCAGCTCCTCGGTGGTGCCCACCCGGACCAGGTCCACCCCGGCCGGGTCGGGGAGCGCCACGTTCGCCGAGACTACTGTCACCCGCGCGCCGCGCGCCACGGCGGCGCGGGCGAACGCGTACCCCTGCTTGCCGGAGGACCGGTTGCCCAGGAAGCGGACCGGGTCGAGCGGTTCGCGGGTGCCGCCGGCGGTGACCACCACGTGCCGGTCGGTCAGGTCGGCGGGAGCGGCGACACCGCGGGCCAGCGCCCGGCGGGCGACCGCGAAGATCTCCGCCGGGTCGGGCAGCCGGCCCTTGCCGGAATCCTGCCCGGTGAGCCGGCCGACCGCCGGCTCGATCACCCGCACGCCCCGGGACCGCAGCGTGGCCACGTTGGCCACGGTGGCCGGGTGCTCCCACATCTCGGTGTGCATGGCCGGCGCCAGCACCACCGGGCAGCGCGCGGTCAGCAGGGTGTTGGTGAGCAGGTCGTCGGCGAGCCCGTGGGCGGCCTTGGCGAGCAGGTCGGCGGTGGCCGGCGCGACCACGACCAGGTCGGCGTGCTGCCCGAGCCGCACGTGCGGCACCTCGTGCACGTCGGACCAGACGTCGTCGGCGACCGGCTGGCCGGAGAGCGCCGCCCAGGTCGGCGCCCCGACGAAGCGGAGCGCCGAGGCGGTCGGCACGACCCGGACCCGGTGACCCGACTCGGTGAGGAGCCGGAGCAGCTCACACGCCTTGTAGGCGGCGATGCCGCCGCCGACCCCGAGGACGATCTCGGCGGGCATCGGCGCGGGCGCGGTTACGGCTGGTCGGTCGGCTCGGCGGTGAGCAGGCCCGCGTTGATCTCGCGCATGGCGATGGAGAGCGGCTTCTCCTGCGGGGTGGTCTCCACCAGCGGGCCGACGTATTCCAGGAGGCCCTCACCGAGCTGGCTGTAGTAGGCGTTGACCTGACGGGCGCGCTTGGCGGCGAAGATCACCAGCGCGTACTTCGAGGTGGTCTTCTCGAGCAGCTCGTCGATCGGCGGGTTGGTGATGCCCTCGGGGTTGGTGGCGATGGATCCCACGAAATTTGACCTCTGCGTCTCGTGCGCCGCCGCGCGGGCGGTCGGTGGCCGCTCAACCGCTCGCGGGCGGTCGGGCCGGAGCCAGGACTGACGAACCGATCAATCCTACCAGTTCCGCCACGGCACGCTCGGTCCGGTCGTGCGTCACGGCGTGTGCGAACACCTCCGCGACGCCCGGGGCGGCCCGGTAGGCCGGCGGCGCGAGCAGCACCAGCCGGGCCTGCGGCACGGCGGCACGGACGGCGAGCGCGCCGGCCAGATCCAGCGGCAGCAGCACCGGCCGGCCCTCGGCGAGCCGGGACCGCACGTCCGCGCGGGGCACCCCCCGGCGGTACGGCCCGATCCGGCACCACTCCAGCAGCCCGCCCGAGGCGATCAGCCGGTCGAAGCCGGCCGGGTCGAGGAAGAGCCGGTCCACGCCGTGGCGCTCGCCGACACGCGGCGGCCGGGTGGTGGCGACCACCGGCACCCAGAGCGACGCGAGGCGCGCCCGGACCAACTCGACGACACCGCCCCGGCCGGCCCCGGAAGGGCCGGACAGGACGGTGAGCCGAGCCGCCGAGCGCGCCCCGTCATCCGTGCTCACCGCTTGTTTCTACACGGTGGGTCGTTCAGTTGGCGGCGAACTCACCGAGCAGCGCCTTGCGCTGCTGCTCGCCGAGACCGCGCAGGCGGCGGCTGTCGGCGATCTTGAGCTTCTCCATGATCTGGGTGGCCCGGATCTTGCCGATGCCCGGCATCGCCTGGAGCACCGCCGAAACCTTCAGCTTGCCCACGACGTCGTCGGACTCGGCCCGCTCAAGGACGGTGGCGAGGGTGGTCTTGCCCTGCTTGAGCTGCTCCTTCAGCTCAGCGCGGGCCTTGCGGATCTCCGCAGCCTTCTCCAGCGCGGCAGCGCGCTGCTCGGGGGTCAGTGACGGGAGCGGCACCAGTTCTCCTCAGGTCCCTAGTACGGCGGGCGGAGCCCCACCGCAGCTGTGAAACGTGGTGTCGCTGGCAACCAAAGGGGTCCGTGGTTCCCAGCGCGGGGAAAACTAGCGGTCGACGGAGCTTTCGGCAACGTGGACGCGCGATGATCATCGTAAAGTGACCGAGCCGTCAGTCAGTCAGACGGCGTTCAGCACGGCCCGGCACTCGGCCTGCGCCCGCTCGGCGGCGGCTCGCAGGGCGGCCGGGTCGGGCCCCGCGCCCAGCACCTCGCGGGAGTACGACGGCAGCACCCACGGCAGCGCGGCGCCGAACACCGTGCGGAGCCCGGCCGGCGTGCCGCCCTGCGCGCCCAGCCCCGGGGCGAGCAGCGGGCCGTTGACCGCGCTGAGGTCGTGACCGGTCTCGCCGATCGTCGCGCCGACCACCAGACCGAAGCTACCGAGCGGCTCGACACCCCGGTTGAGCTGGGAAATCTCGTCGATCACGGTCTGCGCGACGGTGCGCCCGTCGGCCCCGACGGCACGCTGCACGGCGGCGCCCTCGGGGTTCGAGGTGAGCGCCAGCACGAACACCCCGCCGCCGTGCGCGGCGGCCATGGAGATCATCGGCGCGAGTGAACCTACTCCCAGGTAGGGGCTCGCGGTGACCGCGTCGACATACAGCGGGCTGGATGGATCGAGGTACGCCGAAGCGTACGCGTGGACGGTCGAGCCGATGTCCCCACGCTTGACGTCGAGGAGAACGAGCGAGCCCGCATCTCGTAACTGTCGGATAGTTGACTCAAGCACGCCGACCCCCCGTGCGCCGAAGCGCTCGAAGAACGCCGACTGCGGCTTGACCACGGCGACCCGGTCGCCGATCGCCGCCACCACGGTGCGGCAGAACCGTTCGAGCCCCCCGACGTCGTCGGACAGCCCCCAGTCGGCCAGCAACCCGGGATGCGGATCGATCCCCACGCAGAGCGGTCCCCGCTCCGCCACGGCCCGGTGCAGGCGTACGCCGAACGTCTCCATCGCGTCTCCCTCTCCCCGGCGGCTCCGGCCGCCTCCGTGTCCGCGACGGACCCTCCGTCGCGCCGGCCGCGTTGCGGCCCGACTCAGCCGGCCCGGACCGCCGCCGCCACGCCGGCCGCGATCCGCGCCACGTCCGCGGCGTCGCACACGTACGGCGGCATCGTGTAGACGAGATCGCGGAACGGTCGCAGCCACACCCCCTCGGCCACCGCGGCGGCCGTGGCCCTCGGCAGGTCCACCTCGTGATCCACCTGCACCACCCCGATCGCGCCGAGCACCCGCACGTCGGTCACCCCCGCGACGCCGCGCAACGGCGCCAGGCCGGCCCGCAGCCCCTCGGCGATGCCCGCCACCCGGGCGGCCCAGTCCCCGGTGCGCAGCAGGCCCAGGGAGGCGTTGGCGACCGCGCACGCCAGCGGGTTGCCCATGAACGTCGGGCCGTGCGCCAGCACCCCGTCGGCCGAGATCGCGCCGGCCACCTCCGGGGTGCACAGCGCCGCGGCCAGCGTGAGGTAGCCGCCGGTGAGCGCCTTGCCGACGCAGAGCACGTCCGGCGCGACGCCCGCGTGTTCGGCGGCGAACATCCGCCCGGTCCGGCCGAACCCGGTGGCGATCTCGTCGAAGACCAGCAGGATGCCGTGTGCCTTGGTCACCTCGCGCAGCACCCGCAGGTAGTGCGGGTGGTGGAACCGCATCCCGCCGGCGCCCTGGACCACCGGCTCGACGATCACCGCGGCCAACTCGTCGGCGTGCCGCTCGACCGCGTCGGCGAGCGCCGCCTCGTACGCCGGGTCGGGCGGGGCGTCGAAGCCGGCCGGCGGCAGCGGCGCGAACACCTGCCGGGGCAGCACGTCGCCCCAGAGGTGGTGCATGCCGCCCTCCGGGTCGCAGACGCTCATCGGGTGGAACGTGTCGCCGTGGTAGCCACCCCGCCAGGTGCCCAGGCGGCGGCGGTCCGGGCGCCCGACGGCGCGCTGGTACTGCAGGCACATCTTCACCGCGACCTCGACGCTGACCGAGCCGGAGTCGGCCAGGAAGACGTGCTCCAGGCCGTCCGGGGCCAGCTCGACCAGGGTGCCGGCCAGGCGCGCGGCGGGCTCGTGGGTGAGCCCGCCGAACATCACGTGACTCATCCGGCCGAGCTGGTCGGTCACCGCGGCGTCCAGCACCGGGTGCCGGTAGCCGTGGATGGCCGCCCACCAGGACGACATGCCGTCGACCAGTTCCCGCCCGTCGCCCAGCCGCAGCCGGACCCCCGAGGCGCTCCGCACCACCAGCGGCGGCCCGCCCGCCGGCATCGCCGCATAGGGATGCCAGACGTGCCGGCGGTCCAGGGCGAGGATCTCCTCGGGCGTCACGGGTACTCCTTCCCCTCCCCGCGATCCTGTGGTTTCGGCCTGGTTCGGGCGGTACGCCGGGGCAGCAACCGCAAGATCGCGGCGGTGGTGGGGTGGGGCGGGTCAGGGGGTGGTGCGGGTGCGGGTGGTGATGGCTCGGGTCAGGGCCGGGCCGCGATAGATGAAGCCGGTGTAGAGCTGGACCAGGGACGCGCCGGCGTCGAACATCCGGGTGGCGTCGTCCGGGTCGAGGATGCCACCGACGCCGATCACCGGCAGCCGGCCGCCGGTCTCCCGGTGCACGAAGGCGACCAACTCCCGGGACCGGGCGGTCAGCGGTCGACCGGACAGGCCGCCGCTCTCCGCGCCGCGCGCCCGGTCGGCCGGGGCGAGCCCGTCCCGGCCGAGCGTGGTGTTCGTGGCGATGACGCCGGCCGCGCCCCGGTCCAGGCAGACCTCCAGCAGCTCGGCCACGGCCGCCTCGGTCAGGTCCGGGGCGATCTTCACCAGCACCGGCTTCTCCCCCACCAGCGCGGCGAGCAACGCGTCCAGGTGCGCGCGATCCTGCAACGACCGCAGGCCCGGGGTGTTCGGTGAGGACACGTTGACCGCGAAGTAGTCGCCGTGCCCCTGGAGCGCCCGGTAGGAGGCGAGATAGTCCTCGACCGCCTCGTCCAGCGCTGTCACCTTGGACTTGCCCAGCGAGATGCCCAGCGGCACGCCGAGCGGCCGGGGCAGCGCCGACAGCCGGGCCGCGAGCGCCTCGGCGCCGGCGTTGTTGAAGCCCATCCGGTTGATCACGGCCGCGCTGTCGCGCAGCCGGAACAGCCGGGGCCGGGGGTTGCCCGGCTGGGCGTGCGCGGTCACGGTGCCGACCTCGACGAAGCCGAAACCCAGCGCCGGCCAGGCCGGCAGCGCGACGCCGTTCTTGTCCATCCCGGCCGCCAGGCCGACCGGGTTCGGGAAGCGCACCCCGAACACCTCACGCGGCGAAGCCCGGAAGTACGCCCGCCGCAGCGCCCCCAACACGGCTGGCCGCCGCGACAGCCCGGCCAACCGGGCGAGCGTCCACTCGTGCGCCGTCTCCGCGTCCCCGTCCCCCAGCGCGAACAGCCGGTCCCGCACCACCCGCTCGAAGATCACCGCGCCCCCTCCGCGCCGTTGATCATGAAGTTGGCGGCGATGTGGATCTCCTCCGCCGCCGCCAACTTCATGATCGACGCCGGTGTCCGCGGGGTCACTCGTTGGCCCGGAGGGCGGCGTGCAGGTCCTGGAGGGGGCGGACGCGGAGGTCACCGTTGATGCGCGCCTCGATGCCCATCACCGCCGCGGCGGCGCCGGGGACGGTGGTGACGCAGGGGATGTCCGCCGTGACGGCGGCGCTGCGGATCTCGTAGCCGTCCGAGCGGGCGCTCGCGCCCGAGCCCTGCGGCGTGTTAACCACCAGCGCCACGTCGCCGCCGAGGATCAGCGACACCGCGTCCGCGCCCTCGCCCGACTCGTAGTGCTTGCGGATCTGCTCGCAGGCGATGCCGTGCCGCCGCAGCACCTCGGCCGTGCCGGTGGTCGCGACGATCTCGAACCCGAGATCGGCCAGGCGCTTGATCGGGAAGATCATGCCGCGCTTGTCCCGGTTCGCCACCGACACGAAGATCTTCCCGGCGGTCGGCAGCGACCCGTACGCGGCGGCCTGCGACTTCGCGAACGCCTGACCGAAGCCGGTGTCGATGCCCATCACCTCGCCGGTGGACCGCATCTCCGGGCCGAGCAGCACGTCGATGCCCTTGCCCGACGGGGTGCGGAACCGCTTGAACGGCAGCACCGCCTCCTTGACCGCGATCGGCGCGTCCGGCGGCATGGTGCCGCCGTCCCCGGACGGCGGCAGCATCCCCTCGGCGCGCAGCTCGGCGATCGTGGCGCCCAACGCGATCCGGGCCGCCGCCTTGGCCAGCGGCACCGCCGTCGCCTTCGAGACGAACGGGACGGTTCGGGAGGCGCGGGGATTGGCCTCCAACACGTAGAGCGTGTCGCCCTGCAGCGCGTACTGGACGTTGAGCAGGCCGCGCACCCCGACGCCGCGGGCGATCTCCTCGGTGTAGCGGCGCACCTGGGTGAGGTGGGAGCCGGCCAGCGTGATCGGCGGCAGCGCGCACGACGAGTCGCCGGAGTGGATGCCGGCCTCCTCGATGTGCTCCATCACGCCACCCAGGTAGACGTCGCCGTCCGCGTCCACCAGCGCGTCCACGTCGATCTCGATGGCGTCGTCGAGGAACCGGTCCACCAGCACCGGATGGTCGGGTGAGATCTCGGTGGCCCGGCCGATGTAGTCGCGCAGCGTGGCGTCGTCGTAGACGATCTCCATGCCCCGGCCGCCGAGCACGTACGAGGGCCGGACCAGCACCGGGTACCCGATCTCCTCGGCGATCGCCTTCGCCTCGGGGTACGAGGTGGCCATGCCGTGCGCGGGCGCGCGCAGCCCGGCCCGGGCCAGCACCGCGCCGAACGCGCCCCGCTCCTCGGCCAGGTGGATCGACTCCGGGGAGGTGCCGACGATCGGCACCCCGGCGTCCTTGAGCCGCTGGGCCAGGCCGAGCGGGGTCTGGCCGCCGAGCTGCACCACCACCCCGACCACGCCGGGGCCACCGGCGGCCCGGCCGGACGAGTCCTCGGCGTGCCACGCCTCCAGCACGTCCTCGAAGGTCAGCGGCTCGAAGTAGAGGCGGTCGGCGGTGTCGTAGTCGGTGGAGACCGTCTCCGGGTTGCAGTTGACCATCACCGTCTCGTAGTCCACCCCCCGAAGAGCCTGGACGGCGTGCACGCACGAGTAGTCGAACTCGATGCCCTGCCCGATCCGGTTCGGCCCGGAGCCGAGGATGAGCACCTTCGGCCGGGCCGACGGCGCCACCTCCGTCTCCTGGTCGTACGTCGAGTAGTGGTAGGGCGTGGTCGCCTCGAACTCGGCCGCGCAGGTGTCCACCGTCTTGTAGACCGGCCGGATCCCGAGCCGGTGCCGCAGCGTGCGGACCCCGTCCTCGGCGGCCAGCTCGGGGCGCAGCGCGGCGAGCTGCCGGTCGGACAGGCCGGCCCGCTTGGCCCGGCGCAGCAGGTCGGCGTCGAGCACCGGCGCGTCGACGATCTCGGCGCGCAGCTCGACCAGGCCGACGATCTGGTCCAGGAACCACGGGTCCATGCCGCCGGACGCCTCGGCCACCTCGGCGATCGACGCGCCGAGGCGCAGCGCCCGCTCGACGGTGTAGAGCCGACCGTCGTGCGGCACGCGCAACGCGGCGAGCGTGTTCTCCCGGGTCGCGTCCTGAGGGTCGGGGACGGTCCAGAAACCGGATGATCTGGTTTCCATCGAGCGCATCGCCTTGTTCAGCGCCTCGGCGAAGTTGCGGCCCAGGCTCATCGCCTCGCCCACCGACTTCATGGTGGTGGTCAGCTCCGGGTCGGCGCCGGGGAACTTCTCGAACGCGAAGCGGGGGATCTTCACCACCACGTAGTCCAGCGACGGCTCGAACGCGGCCGGCGTCTTGAGCGTGATGTCGTTGGGGATCTCGTCGAGCGTGTAACCGATGGCCAGCTTCGCGGCGATCTTGGCGATCGGGAAGCCGGTCGCCTTCGACGCCAGCGCCGACGAGCGGGACACCCGCGGGTTCATCTCGATCACGACGAGCCGGCCGTCGGCCGGGTTCACCGCGAACTGGATGTTGCAGCCGCCGGTGTCCACCCCGACCTCGCGCAGCACCGCGATGCCGAGGTCGCGCAGCCGCTGGTACTCCCGGTCGGTGAGCGTCATGGCCGGGGCGACGGTGACGCTGTCGCCGGTGTGCACGCCCATCGGGTCGACGTTCTCGATCGAGCAGACCACCACCACGTTGTCGTGCCGGTCGCGCATCAGCTCCAGCTCGTACTCCTTCCAGCCGAGCACGCTCTCCTCGATCAGCACCTCGTGCACCGGGCTGGCGGCCAGGCCGGCGCCGGCGATGCGGTCGAGGTCCGCGTCGGTGTGCGCCATCCCGGAACCGAGGCCGCCCATGGTGAACGACGGCCGGATGACCACCGGCAGGCCCAGCTCGGCGACCGTGTCGCGGACCTCGTCCATGGAGTGGCAGACGCGGGAGCGCGGGGTCAGCGTGGCCGGGTCCTCGACGCCGAGCCGGACGCCGGCCTTGGCCACGATGTCCTTGAAGAGCTGCCGGTCCTCGCCCCGGTTGATCGCCTCGATGTTGGCGCCGATCAGCTCGACGCCGTACTTCTCCAGCACGCCTGCGGAGTGCAACGCGACCGCCGTGTTCAGCGCGGTCTGCCCGCCCAGCGTCGCCAGCAGCGCGTCCGGGCGCTCCTTGGCGATGACCAGCTCGACGAACTCGGGGGTGATCGGCTCGACGTACGTGGCGTCGGCGAACTCCGGGTCCGTCATGATCGTCGCCGGGTTGGAGTTGACCAGGCTGACCCGGATCCCCTCGCTGCGCAACACCCGGCAGGCCTGGGTGCCGGAGTAGTCGAACTCACAGGCCTGTCCGATCACGATCGGCCCCGAGCCGATCACCAGGACGTGCTTCAGGTCGGTCCGCTTAGGCATTCCTACCGCCTTCGATGAGCTCCGCGAAGCGGTCGAACAGGTAGTCCGCGTCGTGCGGGCCGGCCGCCGCCTCCGGGTGGTACTGGACGGTGAAGGCGGGCACGTCCTCGGCCCGCAGCCCCTCGACCACGTTGTCGTTGAGGCAGACATGGGACACCCGGACGCCGCCGAACCCGGTGTCGATCACCTGGTCCGGCACGACCGCGCCGCCCTGCGCGCCCGGCACCTGCACGGCGAACCCGTGGTTGTGGCTGGTCACCTCGACCTTGCCGGTGACCCGGTCGAGCACCGGCTGGTTGATGCCCCGGTGGCCGTACCCCAGCTTGTAGGTGCCGAAGCCGAGCGCCCGGCCGAGGATCTGGCTGCCGAAGCAGATGCCGAACAGCGGGATCCGCCGGGTGAGCACCTCCCGGGCGAGCGCGACCGGCCCGTCGGCGGTCGCCGGGTCCCCCGGGCCGGGCGAGAGGAAGACCGCGTCCGCGCCGGTGGCGAGCAGGTCCTCGATCGTGGAGCCGGCGGGCAGCACGTGGGTGGTGACACCGCGCGCGGCGAGCCGGCGCGGCACGTTGCGCTTGATGCCCAGGTCCAGCGCGGCCACCGTGAACCGGTGCTCGCCCACGGCCTCGACCACGTACGGCTTCGCGGTGGTCACCTCGGTGGACAGGTCCGCGCCGACCATCGCCGGCGAACGCCGCACCCGATCCAGCAGGGCGGCCGGGTCGTCGTCGACGCTGGAGACGCCGACCCGCATGGCGCCACGCTCGCGCAGGTGCCGGGTCAGCGCCCGGGTGTCGATCCCGCTGATCCCGACCACGCCCTCGGCGGCGAGCCGGTCCTCCAGCCCGCCGGTGGCGCGCCAGTTCGAGCCGATCCGGGCCGGGTCGCGCACCACGTACCCGGCCACCCAGATCCGGCCGGACTCGTCGTCGTCGGCGTTGACGCCGGTGTTGCCGATGTGCGGCGCGGTCTGCACCACCACCTGACGGTGGTAGGAGGGGTCGGTGAGCGTCTCCTGATAGCCGGTCATGCCGGTATTGAAGACCGCCTCGCCGAAGGTCTCCCCGACGCTGCCGTACGCCTCGCCGTGGAACGTGCGCCCGTCCTCAAGGACGAGGATCGCGCTTCTGCGCCTCACTTGGTTGCCTTTCCGTCCAGGACCGTCGGCTCGCCACGCAGGAAGGTCGCCACGATGCGACCCGGCAGCGTCATGCGGGCGTACGGGGTGTTGCGGCTGCGGCTGGCCAGCTCCGCCGGCTCGATCACGCGCCGGGCCGCCGGGTCGACCAGGGTCAGGTTGGCCGGCACGCCGGGGGCCGGGTCGAGGCCGTGTCCGGCCAGGCCGGCGATCCGGGACGGGGCGCGGGACATCCGCTCGGCGATCAGGTCCCACCGCGGCCCGAACACGTCGAGCGCGATGGACAGCGCCGTCTCCAGGCCGAGCATGCCCGGGCGGGCGTACGCCCACTCGCACTCCTTGTCCTCCACCGCGTGCGGCGCGTGGTCGGTGGCGACGACGTCGATCACACCCTCGGCCAGCGCGGCCCGCAGCGCGGCGACGTCGGCGGCGGTGCGCAGCGGCGGGTTGACCTTGAAGACCGGGTCGTACGTCTCGGCCCGGTCGTCGGTCAGCAGCAGGTGGTGCGGCGTCACCTCGGCGGTCACCCGCACCCCGCGCGCCTTGGCCTGGCGCAGCACCTCGACGCTGCCGGCGGTGGAGACGTGGCAGACGTGCAGCCGGCTGCCCACGTGCTCGGCCAGCAGGACGTCCCGGGCGATGATCGCCTCCTCGGCGACCGCCGGCCAGCCGGTCAGCCCGAGCCGGGTGGAGACCTCGCCCTCGTGCATCTGCGCGCCCTCGGTGAGCCGGGGCTCCTCGGCGTGCTGGGCGATCACCCCGTCGAACGCCTTGACGTACTCCAGCGCCCGGCGCATCAGCCGCGGGTCGGCGACGCAGTGCCCGTCGTCGGAGAAGATCCGCACCCGGGCCGCGGAGTCGGCCATCGCGCCCAGCTCGGCCAGGCGCTCCCCGGCCAGCGCGACGGTGACCGCGCCGATCGGCTGCACGTCGACCAGGCCGGCCTCCCGGCCCAGCCGCCAGACCTGCTCGACCACGCCTGCGGTGTCCGCGACCGGCGAGGTGTTCGCCATCGCGCAGACCGCCGTGTAGCCGCCGAGCGCCGCCGCCCGGGAGCCGGACTCGACCGTCTCGGCGTCCTCCCGGCCGGGCTCACGCAGGTGGGTGTGCAGGTCGACCAGGCCGGGCAGCGCGACCAGGCCGGTCGCGTCGATCACCGTGGCGTCGCCGGCGTCGAGGCCGGGGCCGACCTCGGCCACCACGCCGCCGCGGATCAGCAGGTCGGCCGGCTCGCCGCCGACCGGGCTGACGTTTCTGATCAGGTACGCGGTCACCGGTTGCTCCCTCCGAGCAGCAGGTAGAGGACGGCCATCCGCACGGAGACCCCGTTGGCGACCTGTTCGACGATTGTGGAGCGGGGCGAGTCGGCGACCTCGGGCGTGATCTCCATGCCCCGGTTCATCGGGCCCGGGTGCATGACGATCGCGTGCTCCGGCAGCCGGCGCATGCGCGGCCCGTCGAGCCCGTACCGGCGGGCGTACTCCCGCGCCGACGGAAAGTAGGAGTCGCTCATCCGTTCCCGCTGCACCCGCAGCATCATCACCACGTCCACACCGGGTGCAACGGTGTCCAGGTCGTAGGAGACGTCGATGCCGGGGGCGAGCGCGGTCGCGATGTCGACCGGGATGAGCGTCGGCGGACCGACAAGCGTGACCTTCGCGCCCAGCGTGCTGAGCAGCAGCACGTTGGACCGGGCCACCCGGGAGTGCAGCACGTCACCGACGATCGCCACGTGCAGGCCGGCGAGCCGGCCCAACCGGGACCGCAT
Organism: Micromonospora sp. NPDC050980; assembly: GCF_040653835.1. NCBI lineage: Bacteria > Bacillati > Actinomycetota > Actinomycetes > Micromonosporales > Micromonosporaceae > Micromonospora > Micromonospora sp. NPDC050980. Next base: position 75,069 of record NZ_JBFAGS010000015.1, read on the forward strand.
GGTGTACGCGTCCAGCAGCGCCTGGGTGGGGTGCTCGTGGGTGCCGTCGCCGGCGTTGACCACGGACCCGTCCACCCAGTCGGCCAGCCGATGCGGAGCGCCGGAGGCGGGATGGCGGACGACCACCGCGTCGGCGCCCATGGCCTGCAACGTCAGCGCGGTGTCCTTCAGGCTCTCGCCCTTGGCCACGCTGGAACCCTTGGCCGAGAAGTTGATCACATCGGCACTCAGGCGTTTGGCGGCCGCCTCGAACGAGATCCGGGTCCGGGTCGAATCCTCGTAGAAGAGGTTGACCACGGTCCGCCCGCGCAGCGCGGGCAACTTCTTGACCTCCCGGCCCGCCACGGTGGCCATCTCGGCCGCGGTGTCCAGGACCAGGGTGGCGGTGTCGGCGTCCAGGTCCGCCCCGGAGAGCAGGTGCCGGATCATGAAAACTCGCCTCCGTACAGCCGTACCTCGTCCGTGCCGTCGGTCTCGGCGAGGGTGACCTTGACGCTCTCGGCCAGCGCGGTGGGGATGTTCTTGCCCACGTAGTCGGCGCGGATCGGCAGCTGGCGGTGGCCGCGGTCGACCAGGACCGCGAGTTGCACCGAGGCCGGGCGGCCGACGTCGCTCAGCGCGTCCAGCGCGGCCCGCACGGTGCGGCCGGAGAAGAGCACGTCGTCGACGAGCACCACCCGCCGGCCGTCGACGCCGCCCGGCGGGAGATCGGTCGGGCCGACCGCGCGGGTGGCGTGCCGGCGCAGGTCGTCGCGGTAGAGCGTGATGTCGAGCACGCCGACCGGGACGGTCACGTCCTCGAAGGTGCTGATCCGGGCCGCGAGGCGGCGCGCCAGGGGGACGCCCCGGGTGGGGATGCCGAGCAGCACGGTGTCGGCGGCGCCCTGGGTCTTCTCCAGGATCTGGTGGGCGATGCGGTCGACCACCCGCGAGACGTCGGCGGCGGCGAGGATCACCTTCACCGAGGGTTGTCGCGGCGGCGACGAGTGGGCAGCCGGTGGATAGGCCACGGCGGACCTCCTTCCCCGCCTCACGGGACGGGTCGTTAAAGGACGTCTATCGACTCCGGCTGGACCCTCGACGGGCCCGGACCGGGGCTGCACGCCACGTTACCAGCGGTCACCGCGCCCACCGCCGCCGGTCCTGACCTCCCGGTCAGCCCGGAGAAATGGGGACAAGCCACACCGGGGCCCGGACCTCGTGGACGGCAACACTTGACCAGTTGTCGCAATCCCCGTACCGTCACGCTCCGTAGCGATAGCTGGGAGAACCCCGAGCAGCACTGGGAGTGTCCGAATGCCCTCTGAATACGCCAAGTCGCTGGGCGCCCGCCTGCGCTCCATCCGCCAGCAGCAGGGCCTCTCCCTGCAAGGGGTGGAGGAGAAGTCGAACGGTCGGTGGAAGGCCGTGGTGGTCGGCTCGTACGAGCGCGGCGACCGCGCCGTCACCGTGTCCCGCCTGGCGGAGCTGGCCGACTTCTACCGCGTTCCCGTCTCCGAGCTGCTGCCCGACGGCAGTGGGGTGCGTCACGAGCCCACCAGCAAGATCGTGCTCGACCTGGAGCGGCTCTACGACGAGGCCTCCGAGGACCTCGCGTACGTCGCCCGGTACGCCCGCGCCATCCAGCAGCAGCGCGGCGACTACAACGGCCGGGTGCTCTCCATCCGCGCCGACGACCTGCGCGCCCTCGCCATCGTCTACGACGCCTCCCCGTCGGGCCTGATCGAGCGGCTGACCGAGCACGGTGTGCTGGTCGCCGACCCGCGGGCGTTCTTCGCCTCCTGACCCACCCGTACGTCGAAGGGCCCGTGCCGGCTGGCACGGGCCCTTCGACGTTGTGGCGCGTCAGCGCGTGGCGTACTCGGCGATCCGGCCGAGGATGCCGTTGAGGAAGCGGGGCGAGTCGTCGGTCGACATCTGCCGGGCCAGCTCGACCGCCTCGCTGATCGCCACCGCGTCGTCGATCTCGTCGACGTAGAGCAGCTCGTAGACGGCGATCCGGGCCAGGTTGCGGTCGACCACCGGCATCCGGTCGAGCGTCCACCCCTCGGCGTAGCTGGCGATCGTCTCGTCGATCCGGTCGAGGTGCGCCGCGACGCCCTCGACCAGCCCGACCGCGTAGCCGAGGTGGTCGGGGCGCGGCTGCTCGATCCGCTCCAGGTAGCCGGCGAGCACCTCGACGGGCGGACGGTCCCGCAGGTCGGCCTCGAAGAGCACGTCCAGCGCCCGCTTGCGCGCCTTGCGGCGCGCCGGCATCTGCTGCTTCGGACCCTCGGCCATCAGGATCGGCCGAGGTAACGGCCGTCGCGGGTGTCGACCTTGATCTTCTCACCGGTGGTGATGAACAGCGGCACCTGCACGGTGGCGCCGGTCTCGACGGTGGCCGGCTTGTTGCCACCGGTCGACCGGTCGCCCTGCAGGCCCGGCTCGGTGTAGGTGACCTCCAGCACGACCGAGGTCGGCAGCTCGATGTAGAGCGGCACGCCCTCGTGGGTGGCGACGGTCGCCTCGGCCTCCGGCAGGAGGTAGTTGGCGGCCTCGCCGACCGTGCCGCCGAGCACGGTGATCTGGTCGAACGTCTCCAGATCCATGAAGACGAAGTCCTCACCGTCGGCGTACAGGTATTGCATGGTGCGCTTGTCCACGGTCGCGGTCTCGACCTTGGTGCCCGCGTTGAAGGTCTTGTCGACCACCTTGCCGGACAGCACGTTCTTCAGCGTGGTACGCACGAACGCACCACCCTTACCGGGCTTGACGTGCTGGAACTCGACGACGGCCCACAGCTCGCCGTCCAGGTTGAGTACCAGGCCGTTCTTCAGGTCGTTGGTGGAGGCCATTTCCTGCCTTGATCATCAATTGGCGGACAGACCTGTCGAGTCTACTCGCCGTGTCGAATCGGACCCCGGTGCCCGAGCGGGCACGCTCAGCCGCCGACGCTCGCCCGCGCGGCCAGGTGGTGCAGCGCCAGCCGGTAGCCGTCCACGCCCAGCCCGCAGATCACCCCGGTCGCCACCGCGGAGACCACCGAGTGGCGCCGGAACTCCTCCCGGGCGTGGATGTTGGAGATGTGCACCTCGATCAGCGGGGCGCGGAGCATGGCGCAGGCGTCCCGGACCGCCAGCGAGTAGTGCGACCAGGCCGCCGGGTTGAGCACCACCGCCGCCGCCTCGTCCGCCGCCTCGTGCAGCCAGCCCAGCAGTTCGTGCTCGGCGTCGGTCTGCCGGACCACCACGTCCAGGCCCAGCTCACGCCCGGTCCGCTCGCAGTCGGCCGCCAGCTCGGCATGGCTGGTCACCCCGTAGACGTCGACCTGGCGGGTGCCGAGCCGGCCCAGGTTCGGACCGTTGAGCACGTAGACCCTCACGAGCTGATCTCCCGGTACGCCTCGGCCAGCAGCTCGTCCGGCGGCCCCTCCAGCATCGCCGGGCGGGCGAGATCGTCAAGCACCACGAACCGCAGCCGGCTCCCCCGGGCCTTCTTGTCCACCCGCATCGCGGCCAGCAGCTCCGGCCAGGCGTCCGCCCGATAGCCGGTGGGCAGGTCGAGCGCGGCCAGCACCGCGCGGTGCCGCCGTGCCGTCGCGTCGTCGAGCCGGCCGGCGAGCCGCGCGAGGGTGGCGGCGTAGACCAGGCCGACCGCCACCGCGTGGCCGTGCCGCCAGCGGTAGCCCTCCACCTTCTCGATCGCGTGCGCCAGCGTGTGACCGTAGTTGAGCACCTCCCGCACCCCGGACTCACGCAGGTCACCGCCGACCACGTCGGCCTTGACCCGCACCGCCCGCTCGACCAGGTCGCGCAGCACCGGCCCGGCCGGGTCCAGCGCGGCGGCCGGATCCCGCTCCACGAGGTCGAGGATCACCGGGTCGGCGATGAAGCCGCACTTGACCACCTCGGCCATGCCGGCGGCCAGGTCGGCCGGCGGCAGGCCGTCCAGCGTCGCCAGGTCGACCAGCACGCCGGCCGGCGGGTGGAACGCGCCGACCAGGTTCTTGCCGGCGGCCGTGTTGATCCCGGTCTTGCCGCCGACGGCGGCGTCGACCATGCCGAGCAGCGACGTCGCCACCGGCACCCAGGGCACCCCGCGCAGCCAGGTCGCGGCGACGAAACCGGCCAGGTCGGTCACCGCGCCACCGCCCACCCCGACCACCGCGTCGGTACGGGTGAAGCCGGCCGCGCCGAGCCGGTCCCAGCACCCGGCGGCCACGTCGACGTGCTTGCCCGCCTCGGCGTCCGGCAGCTCCACCAGCAGCGGCGTCACGCCGTCGGCGCGGGCCCCCTCGGCGAGCCGCTCGGCCAGCGCCTTGAGCGGCGGCGCGTACAGGTAGGCCACCCGCTCAGCGCCGGGCAGCAGTCGGGGCGGCGGGTCGAGCAGGTCACGTCCCACCAGAACGTCGTACGGCCGCTCGCCGCCGACCGGGATCCGGGTCACCTCGTCCATCGCCGGCAGCCTAGTCCACTCCGTGGGGTGTTTGTCCGGCCGCGCCCCGGGTAGGGCGGCGGGATGAGCATCCGCCTTCCCGCCACGATCCTCGGCGTCGGCCTCGGTGGCTTCGTCGACGGCATCTTCCTGCACCAGGTCTTCCAGTGGCACCACATGCTCAGCAGCACCGACGCCGACCACGTGGGGATCAAGGACTACCCGGTCGACACCATGCCCGGCCTGCAGATGAACACGGTGTGGGACGGGCTGTTCCACGTGGTCACCTGGGTGGCGGTGCTGACCGGGCTGGCCCTGCTCTACTCCCGGGTGACCCACTCCCGCGGCCGGCTCTGGCGCGCCCCGATGCTCTGGGGGTGGGTGCTCGTCGGCTGGGGGCTGTTCAACCTGGTCGAGGGCGTCATCGACCACCACCTGCTCGGCATCCACCACGTCCGCTCCGGCCCGTACCAGACCTGGTGGGACCTCGGCTTCCTCGCCCTCGGCGTGGTCCTGGTCGTCGCCGGCTGGGCGATCCAGCGGCGGGCCGACGAGATCGACCTGTGCGCGCCGGGGTCGCGATGACCCTCGCCCATGCCGGGCACGCCGCCGGCGGTTTCCCGGCGACCGCGCTCGTGCCGGTGGCGGCGTTCTGGGTCTACCTCGCCGCCGCGCTGCGGCTGCGGGACCCCGGCGGGCCGGGCTGGGCGCACGGCCGGACGGCGAGCTTCGGGCTGGGCGCGCTGCTGGTGACGGCGGGGCTGCTCCGGCCGGCCGGCGACTTCGTCGGGCACATGTGGCAGCACCTGCTGATCGGCATGTTGGCGCCGCTGGCGCTGATCCTCGGTGCGCCGGTCACGCTGCTGCTGCGCACGCTGGACCGGCGCACCGGCCGGGCGCTGGTGCACCTGCTGCGGCACCCGGTCGCGCGGGTGCTCGGCCACCCGGCGACCGGCCTGCTGCTCACCGCCGGCGGCCTGTGGCTGCTCTACCTGACCCCGCTCTACCGGGCCACGCTCGACCACCCGCTGCTGCACACCCTGGTGCAGGCCCACTTCCTGCTCAGCGGCTGCCTGTTCGCCTGGTCGATCGCCGGGCCGGACCCCGGCCCGCACCGCCCCCGGGTGCCGGTGCGGCTGGTGGTGCTCGGCGTCGGGGTGGCCGCGCACGCCACGATCGCCCAGCTGCTCTACGCCGGGGTGCTCGTCGACGTGCCAGCCACCGGCGCGGAGCTGCGCGCCGGCGCCACCCTGATGTACTACCTCGGCGACCTGGCCGAGATCGCGCTCGCGCTCACGCTGCTCGCCACCTGGCGACCGGAGCGCCGGGCCCACCGCCCAGCCCCCGGACCCACGCCGGTCCGGGCGTGACCGGGGCGGACGGTTTCACCCCGGACCGCACCAGCGGCCTGCTCGCGGCTCCGCCACACGGCCCCACCCGGGCTCCGCCACACCACCCCACGCGCGCAGCTCGCCAGCTCCGCCACACCACCCCACGCGCGCAGCTCGCCAGCTCCGCCACATCACCCCACGCGGCGGGCCGACGGCCGCAGGGGCGCCCGGCCCGGTTCGCCCCGCGAGCCGGCGTCGGCCCGCACCGACCGCGTCGTAGCCGGTGACCCCCGCCACCGCACCCGACCACCGGCACACACCCATGACGTTCCACTCACCAGCGTCGGCGGCTCCGAGTGGAACGCCATGGGTGCCAAAACCCTCCGCAGACACCCACGACGTTCCACCCACCAGCGTCGGCGGCCCCGAATGGAACGCCAAGGGTGTCACCCAGAGCGGGGGCCGGTGCGACCCGGAGCGGGGCAGGGGCGCGACGGGGGTCAGGGCTTGAGCAGGGCGGCGATCTCCGCGGCCAACTCCTCCGGCGCGCGCCCGTCGGTCACCACCGTTGCGGTCGCCACCTCGGCGTAGAGCGGACGGCGCTGCTCCAACAGGTGCTTGAGGGTCGCCCGCGGGTTCAACGCCAACAGCGGCCGGCCGGCGCCCAACCCGACCCGCTTGATCGCGTCGGACAGTTCCACCGACAGGTGCACCACGGTGTGGCCGATCAGCGCGGCCCGGTTCTCCTCGGCCAGCACGGCGCCGCCGCCGAGCGCGAGCACCCCGGCGTGCGAGGCCAGCGCCGCCGCCACCGCGGCCCGCTCCAGCGTACGGAAGTGGTCCTCGCCCTCGTCGACGAAGATCTCCGGGATCGGTTTGCCGGCGAGGCGCTCGATGTCACCGTCGGTGTCCCGGAAGTCGACGCCGAGCACCCCGGCGAGCGCCGCCCCCACCGTGCTCTTGCCGGAACCGGGCGCCCCGACCAGCACGCACACCGGCCGGGTGCTCACCGGGCTGACTTTCCGTTCACGACTGCGGGACTCCGCTGCGCTACGTTCCTCGCGCTCACCGGACCGACCCTCCGTTCACGACTGCGGGACTCCGCTGCGCTACGTTCCTCGCGCTCACCGGACCGACCCTCCGTTCACGACTGCGGGACTCCGCTGCGCTACGTTC
>NZ_JBFAGS010000015.1:82089-151248 GCF_040653835.1 Micromonospora sp. NPDC050980
TCCTCGCGCTCACCGGACCACCAGGCTGTCGAGGTAGCCGGCCAGGTTGCGGCGCATCTCGGCGACCGAGTCGCCGCCGAACTTCTCCACCGCCGCCTCGGCCAGCACCAGCGCGACCATGGCCTCGGCGACCACGGCCGCCGCGGGCACCGCGCACACGTCCGAGCGCTGGTTGATCGCGGTCGCCGGCTCGCCCGTGGTCACGTCGATCGTGGCGAGGGCGCGGTTCAGCGACGAGATCGGCTTCATCGCCGCCTTCACCCGCAGTGGCTCACCGGTGGTGATGCCGCCCTCCAACCCGCCGGCCCGGTCGGTCACCCGGCGTACCCCGGTGGCGGTGGGAATGATCTCGTCGTGCGCCTCGGAACCACGGGAACGCGCCTGCTGCCAGCCGTCGCCGATCTCCACGCCCTTGATCGCCTGGATGGACATCAGCGCGGTCGCGAGGCGGGCGTCGAGCTTGCGGTCCCACTGCACGTGGCTGCCCAGGCCCGGCGGCACCCCGTACGCCAGCACCTCGACCACGCCGCCGAGCGTGTCGGCGGCCTTCTTCGCGGCGTCGACCTCGGCGACCATCCGGGCGCTGGCCTGCGGGTCGAGGCAGCGCAGCGGGTCCGCGTCGATCCGCGCCGCGTCGTCGGGGGTGGGCCGCAGCCCCGGCTTGGCGGCGACCGGGCCCAACTCCACCACGTGCGAGACGATCTCGACGCCGAGCGCCTGCCGGACCAGGGCCTTGGCGACCGTGCCGACGGCCACCCGGGCGGCGGTCTCCCGGGCGCTCGCCCGCTCCAGGATCGGCCGGGCGTCGGTGTGCCCGTACTTCTGCATGCCGGCCAGGTCGGCGTGGCCCGGGCGGGGGCGGGTCAGCGGCGCGTTGCGGGCCTGAGCGGCCAGTTCCTCGGCGTCGACCGGGTCGGCGGCCATCACGGTGCGCCACTTCGGCCACTCGGAGTTGCCGACCCGGATCGCCACCGGGCTGCCCAGTGTCACGCCGTGCCGGAGCCCGCCGATGATTTCGATCTCGTCCTGCTCGAACGCCATCCGGGCGCCCCGGCCGTAGCCGAGCCGGCGGCGGGCCAGCTCGCCACGGATCTCGGTGGTAGTCACCTCGATCCCGGCGGGCACCCCCTCGAGCATCGCGACGAGGGCGGGTCCGTGCGATTCACCTGCAGTCAGCCAGCGCAACACAGCGGATAGTCTGTCACGCCCCCGGTCCGTCCCGCCGCGGCGCCGACGGCGTCCCGCCTTGCGGACCATCCCGTCGCGCCACCGGGCCCTCGCCGAACCGCCATCCGCCGCCTACGCCAGCTCACCCACCCGCTCGTTCGCTGCCGCTCGGCCGCGAGTGTTAAGCGGGGGCCCCTGCTATACCGGAGGCGTTAAGAAGGGGCCCTTCCTTACCGGCCCAGCGCGGCGCGCATCGCGTCGCGGGGGGCGGGGACGCCGGTGAACTGCTCGAACTGGCCGACCGCCTGGGCCAGCAGCAGGTCCAGGCCGGAGATCACCCGGCAGCCGGCGGCGAGCGCCGCCGCCGCGAGCGGTGTCGGCCACGGGTCGTAGAGCGCGTCGAAGAGCACCGTCTCCGGCCGCCAGTCGAAGTTCTCCGCGAGCGGGTCGGCGACGCCCTTCGGGACCGTGGAGATCACCAGGTCGGCCCGGGCGTGCGCGGGAGCGCCGTCCCACTCGGCGCCGGCCAGCGGCACGCCGACCGCCGTCGCCACCCGGCGCAGCTCGTCGACCGCCTCGGGCCGGCGGGCCACCACCGTCACCTCGGCCGCACCGACCCGGGCCGCCGCCGCGATCGCCGCCCGGGCGGTGCCGCCGGCGCCGAGCACCGTGACCACCGCCCCGGCCACGCAGCCGGCGGCGGTGAGCACCTCGACCATGCCGCTGACGTCGGTGTTGTCCGCGTACCAGATGCCGTCGGGTCGGCGTACCAGCGTGTTCGCGGCACCGACCGCGGCGGCGACCGGCGAGACCTCGTCGGCCAGCGCGAGCGCCGCCTCCTTGCCGGGCATGGTCACCGACAGCCCGGCCCACTCCGGGCCGAGGCCCGCGACCAGGGCGGGCAACTCGTCCGCGCCAGCTTCGATCCGGGTGTACGACCACCCGGTCAGCCCGGCCGCCGCGTAACCGGCGCGGTGGATCGCCGGGGAGAGCGAGTGGCCGATCGGCCGGCCGACCACGGCGGCCCGCATCAGGCGCAGTTCTCCCCGGTGAGCACCTTGTTGTCGCACATCTGCCGCTGCAGCTTGCGGAAGTCGGCGTCGTCGGAGCCGTAGCCCATGGTGCCCTTCTGGTCCACGGTCATGAAGAAGATCCAGTCACCGGGCGGCGGCTCCAACGCGCCCTTGAGGGCCGCCTGGCCGGGATTGCTGATCGGGGTGGGCGGCAGGCCGGCGACGTTGTGCGTGTTGTACGGGTTCTTCAGGTCGTTGATCTCGCTCTGCAGCAGGTCGTCGGAGTCCTTCGGGTCCTTGCCCTGCAAGCGCAGGTAGTAATTGATGCCGCTGTCGATGCCGAGGCAGTTGCAACCGATCTTGCCGCCGTAGACCCGGTTGTAGATCACCCGGGAGACCTTGGGCAGGTCGACCGCGTTCACCGCCTCCGCCTCGGCGATGGAAGCGGTGATCAACGCCTCGTACGGGGAGATCTTGCGGTCGTTCTTCGCCCGGTCGACGAAGTCGAGCTCCTCGGTCACGCTGAGGAACTGGTCCACCATCATCGACAGGATCTGCTCGGCGGTGGCCTTCGGCGGGATCTCGTACGTCGACGGGTAGAGGAAGCCCTCCAGGCTCTTCGGGCCCTTCTTGCCGTCCTCACGCTTGAACCAGAAATCCGGCACACCCAGCTTGGCCGGGTCCTTCGCCGCCGCCTGGAACTCCTTGACCGGGATCTTGGTTTCCTTGGAGAGGATCTGGTAGACGTTCAGCGTGATCGTCCCCTCGGGGATGGTCACGCCGTTGACCACCCGGCTCTTCGGATCGAGCATCAGGGTGATGGCGTCCGCCGCCTTCATCTCCTTGCGGACCTTGTACCGGCCCACCTGGATGTTCTTGCTGCGCGGGTTCGCGTCCGCGGCCTCGATGAACGCCTTGGTGCTCTTCACCACGCCGGCTTCGTACAACGTGTTTCCGATGTCGGTGAGCGACTCGCCCGCCTTCACCTCGACCAGCGCCTCGCCGGTGCCCTGACCGTCGTAGTCGGGAGTGACCAGGTAGTTGCGGATCCGGTCGAAGCCGACATACGCGCCGCCGCCGATGCCGCCGAGCAGGACGAACGCCATCAGGAGGGCGAAGATCGTCTTTCCTCGGCCGCCGCCGGACCTGCCCTGCCTGCGCTGCACGGCGCCGCGGCGGTGCCGGCCTTTCTCCCCCCTCTCCTGCTCGTCAAACCCCAGGTCAAGATCGTCGATCATGCGTCCGCCTCCGCTGTGCGTCAAGCCAGCTCTGCAGAATCTCCACCGCGGCGGCCTGGTCGACCACCGCCCGTTGGCGCTTTCCCCGGACGCCCCGTTCGGCCAGCCTACGACTCGCCACGACGGTCGACATCCTCTCGTCCGTCAGCGTCACCGGAATCGACCCCATTACATCGGCCAAACGGGCGACATAGGCCGATACGTTCGCCGCCGCCGGACCGTGCTTTCCGGCAAGGTTGACCGGCAGCCCGACCACGATCTCGACCGCCTCGTGCTCGGCCGCCAGCCGGACCAGCCCGGCCATGTCGGCGGGCACCGCGTCCGGATCGGCGGTCAGGTCGCGGGCCAGGGTGACCAGCGGGGTGGCGAGGATGCCGTGCGGGTCGCTGCGGGCCACACCGACCCGGACCTGGCCGACGTCCACGCCCAGCCGGACGCCACTGACGAACCCGGTCATCCGCCACCTCCCCACCGGTACGGGCCAGGGCGGACCAGCCGGTCCGCCCTGGCGTCGATCGGTGTGCTCATGCCGTGCGGGCCGGGCATGCCCGCTCGGCCCTCGCTCCGCTCGGTGCGTTCACTCATGCCGAGCAAGCCGGGCATGCCCGCACGGCCCTCGCTCCGCTCGGTGCGTTCACTCATGCCGAGCCCGCGACCGCCTTCTCCACGGTGGCCAACAGGTTCGGGGCCTCAGTGGCGGGCAGGCCGCCCCCCTGGGCCAGGTCGTCGCTGCCGCCGCCCCGGCCGGAGAACGCCGCCTTCACCAGATCCTTCGCGCTCAGGCTCCGGCCCCGGGCGGCGGCGTTGACGGCCACCACCAGGGATGCCTTGCCGTTGGCCCGGGCGGCCACCGCGACCACCGCCGGGCGGGCCGCGTCGATCCGCCCCCGGATCTCCTGGGCGAGGGTCCGCACGTCGTTGGCCGCCGCGCCCTCGGGCGCCTCGATGCCCACGTACGCCACCCCGCGCACGTCCTTCGCCTGCGCCGCGAGCGCGCCGGCCCCGCCGAGCACGAGCTGGGCGCGCAGCTTCTCCAGCTCCTTCTCGGCGTCGCGCAACTGGGTGACGGTCTGCTCCACCCGGTCGGCCACCTGCTCGCCCGGCACCCGGAACAGCTCGGCCAGCCGGGACACCAGCAGGTGCTCCCGGGCCAGGAAGCCGAACGCGTCCATGCCGACCAGCGCCTCGATCCGGCGGACCCCGGAACCGACCGACGCCTCGGAGAGGATCTTGACCAGGCCGAGCTGGGCCGACCGGGCCACGTGCGTGCCGCCGCACAGCTCCCGGGCGTAGTCGCCGACCTCGACCACCCGCACCCGCTCGCCGTACTTCTCGCCGAACAGCGCCATCGCGCCGATCCGGCGGGCCTCCTCCTGGCTGGTGACGAACGCGTGCACCTCCAGGTCGGCCAGGAGCACCTCGTTGACCTGCTGCTCCACGTCGTGCAGCACGCTCGGCGCCACCCCGGTCGGGGTGTTGAAGTCGAACCTCAGCCGGCCCGGGGCGTTCAGCGAACCCGCCTGGGTCGCCGACTCGCCGAGGAAGTTGCGCATCGTCTGGTGCACCAGGTGCGTCGCGGTGTGCGAGCGGGAGATCGCCCGGCGGCGGGACACGTCGATCTCCGCGTACCCGGTCTCGCCGGACCGCACCTCGCCGCGCACCACCCGGGCCCGGTGCACGATCAGGCCGGGCACCGGCTGCTGCACGTCGAAGACCTCGACCTGCCCGCCGCCGACCGTGATGAGCCCCTGGTCGGGCTGCTGGCCGCCGCCCTCGGCGTAGAACGGGGTGGTGTCCAGGACCAGCTCGACGGTGTCGCCCTCGACCGCCGCGCCGACCGCCGCGCCGCCGGCCAGCAGCGCCCGCACCCGGGACTCCCGGTTCAGCTCGGTGTAGCCGGTGAACTCCACCGGCCCGCCGCCGTCGAGCACCGACCGGTACGCCGACACGTCGGTGTGTCCGGTCTTGCGGGCCTGCGCGTCGGCCTTGGCCCGGCCGCGCTGGTCGGCCATCAGCCGGCGGAAGCCGTCCGCGTCGACCTGCAGGCCCTGCTCGGCCGCGATCTCCAGGGTCAGATCGATCGGGAAGCCGTACGTGTCGTGCAACTGGAACGCCTTGTCACCCGACAGCGCCGGCTTGCCGGCCGACTTCGTCTCGGCGATCGCGGTGTCCAGGATCGTGGTGCCGGCACGCAGCGTGGCCAGGAACGCGTCCTCCTCGGCGTACGCGTACTGCGAGATCCGGCCGAAGTCCTCGGCCACCTCCGGGTACGACGGCGCCATGCAGTCCCGCGCCACCGGCAGCAGCTCCGGCAGCGCCCGATCCTGGTAGCCCAGCAGCCGCACCGACCGGATCGCCCGGCGCATGATCCGCCGCAGCACGTAGCCCCGGCCCTCGTTCGACGGGGTCACCCCGTCGCCGATCAGCATCAGCGCGGTGCGCACGTGGTCGGCGACCACCCGCAACCGCACATCGTCCGGGTGCGACTGGTTGGCCGCGTGCCCGGAGTGCGCGCCGTAGCGCTTGCCGGTCAGCTCGGCCGCCCGGTCCAGGATCGGCTTGACCTCGTCGATCTCGTAGAGGTTGTCCACGCCCTGCAGCAGCGAGGCCATCCGCTCCAGGCCCATGCCGGTGTCGATGTTCTTCGCCGGCAGGTCGCCGAGGATCGGGAAGTCCTCCTTCCCGGCGCCCGGACCGCGCTCGAACTGCATGAAGACCAGGTTCCAGAACTCCAGGTAACGGTCCTCGTCGACCTCCGGACCACCCTCGCGGCCGTACTCCGGGCCCCGGTCGTAGTACAGCTCCGAGCACGGGCCGCACGGGCCGGGGATGCCCATCGACCAGAAGTTGTCCGCCTTGCCCCGGCGCACGATCCGCTCGGCCGGCACGCCGGTGGCCCGCCAGATGTCGTACGCCTCGTCGTCGTCGAGGTAGACCGTCGCCCAGATCCGCTCCGGGTCCAGCCCGAAGCCGCCCGCCTCGACCGACGTGGTGGCCAGCTCCCAGGCCAGCGGGATCGCCCCGGACTTGAAGTAGTCACCGAAGGAGAAGTTGCCGTTCATCTGGAAGAACGTGCCGTGCCGGCTGGTCTTGCCGACCTCGTCGATGTCCGGCGTCCGGATGCACTTCTGCACGCTCGCCGCCCGCTGGTAGGGCGGGGTCTGCTGACCCAGGAAGTAGGGCACGAACTGCACCATGCCCGCGTTGATGAACAGCAGGTTCGGGTCGCTGATGGCGGGCAGCGGAGCGGACGGCACCACGGCGTGGCCGTTCGCCTCGAAGTGGGCGAGGAACCGCCGTTTGATCTCCGCCGTCTTCATCGCTGGTGCTCCTCCGGGAAAATCTCTCGGTCACCGATCCGCGGGTCCTCCCGCAGCTCGGCGAACTCGTCGTCGTACGCCTCGCCGCGGGCGAATGCCTCGTGGATCTCCTGCTCACGCTCGGCCATCCCGACCCGCACGTCGTCCACGAAGGCACGCACCGACTCGACCAGGCCGCCGGCGGACTCGGACAGCCCGCTGGCGATGCCCGCCGGGGTGTACGCCTGCGCGGTCCGGGTGGCCTTGCGCACCACCAGGACACCCACGGCCAGGCCGATGCCCAGCCAGAACAACCGCCTCATGCTCTCATCCTTCCCGCGTACGCCGGCCGGGTCAGCGATTGCCGCGCTTGGCGGCCCGGCGCTGCTGCTTGATGGTGTCGCGCACCTCGCGCTCGGTCTCGGCGTGCCGGCGGGCGGAGGCGGCCTTGCGCACGCCGTAGCCGAACGCGGCCACCTTCACCAGCGGGTTCGCGGCGGCGGCGGAGACCACGGTGGCCAGGTTCGCCACGTTCGCGGTGACGTTCTGCGCGTGGCTGGTCATGGTGTCCACCTTGGCGAGCTGGAGGTTCACCCCGTCCAGCGAGGTCTGCACCTGCTCCAGCGCGGTGTTGACGTTCTGCACCGTGGTGTTCACGTCACCGAGCAGCGGCCCGGTGCGGTCGTTGAGGTCGTTGATCATGCGGGTGGCGGCGTCGACGGTGTGTCGCAGCCGCAGGATCGGCAGCGTCAGGATCAACACGAGCATCGCGAACGCGATCGCCGCGACGAGCGCCGCGACCTCTCCAAAACTCACGCATGTCCTCCTCAACCAGGGTTCCGGAACCGACGCTCCGGGACGCGCGACCGTACCTGCCCACCGCGCCCCCCGCCGACCCGGTCATCGGGCGCGGGCGGGCGCGCCAGCCCCAGACCCTACCGTCCGTGATGGAAGTCGGCTCACGACGGTGACGGGGTCGGCTCGCCGAGCGGGTCGTCGGTCAGGGTCGGGTAGGGATCCTCACCGGTGAGTGACGGATCGGTGGTCGGCGTGGGGCCGGTGCGCTCGTCGTCGATCGCGTTACGCACCTTCACCAACACCAACGAGCCGGTGCAGGTCGCCGCAGCGGTCGCGGGCGGCGCGGAGGGCGCCGGCTCCCCGTCGACCGGCGGCGGCGTGCAGGCGGGGTCGCGCACCCACAGGTCGAGCGTGAGTTCGTCCCGCCGCCAGCAGGTGTAGCTGCCCTCGACCTTCTCCTCCGGGCAGCGGTCGACCTTCCAGCGGCGCCAGCCGTCCTCGGCAAGCGCCTGCTCGTAGGCCGCGACGGTCGGCTTCCATCCCCGCTCCGACTCGACCGCGCGCTCCCGCAGCCGGCAGTCCTGCAGGCACCATCGGCTGCCGCTGACGTTGTCGACAGTGTTCGTCGCCGCCCAGGACGGCACGTCGAGCGCGTCGAGGGTGTCGAAGACCGGGTCGCGGCTGAGCGTCCGCAGCCCGAAGTAGAGCGGCACGGCTCCCAGCAGCACGAGGCTGACCAGGGCGAGGGCGGCCATCCGCAGCCGGCGCCGCTCGCGTAGCTGCCGCCGCAGGTCGGAGCGGGCGCCGCCGGACGCCGTCGCGTCCTGCGCCGGGTCGGCGCCACCCGGTCGCGGCACCGGTCCGTCGCCCGCGCCGGGCCGCGTCCCCACGGGCTCCCCCGCAGGCGGTACGACCGCAGCCGCCCGCGCCACCGCCGGCGCACCGGCACCCGCGGCTGCGGGCCGATCCGGGGTGGGCGGAACGGCCCGTCCGCCCGTCTGCTCGCCCGGGGCGGGTGGGCGGGCCAGGCCCGCCCCGCCCCGGGCCACCACCGGGCCGGCCGAGGCCGCGCGAGGTCCCGGCGCACCCGCCGGGCCGGGTGCGCCGCCGGACGCGACGACACCGCCGGCCGGGACGGCACCGCCGGACCGGACCGGGCCGGGCCCGTCACCGGCCGGTCGTACCGCTGCCGCCCCGGGGACAGTGGCGCGGGCGCCGCCGCTCGGGCGGTCACCGGCGCGAGACGGGTCACCGGCCGGGCCGCGTCCGCCGGGACGGCCGCCGCCGACCGGCATCCCACCGTTGCGCTCGCTGTCGCCGTGCGGGCCGGGCGTGCCCGGGCCCACCGGTGGCTGGCCGGACCGGGCCGGAGCACCACCGGCCCGGTCACCGCCGGCCGGTGTCGCGCCGGGACGCGCCGCGCCCCGGGCCGGTCCGGGCTGCGCGCCCCGGCCCGGCGGCACAGCCGGGCCGAGTGATTCGGTCCGGTTCGGCGGCACGGCCGGGCCGGGCGACCCGGTCCGGTTCGGCTGTGCCGCCGGGCCGGACTGGTCGGGACGGACCGGCGGCCCGGCGGCGCCGGCACGGCCACCCGTCCCACGGTCGATCCCGGCGGGGCGGACGGGCGGCTCGTCCACCGGCGGGCCGGCCGGCCGGCGGGCAGCCGGCATGGCCGGGTCGGTGTGCGGCGCGCGACCGGCCTGCCGCAGCCAGTCGGCCGGCCGTTCCGGCCGCTGCGGGCGTGGTTCGGCGGACTCCTCCGCGGCGCGGCGGCGGGTGCGGGCCGGGCCGGTGTCGGCCTCGTCGGGCGCGGCCCGGCGGCCACGGCCCGGATCACGGCGGGCGCTCGGGCCCGTCCCCTCCACCGGTCCGCCGGAGACGGGCGCGGTGGCGCCGGGAAGGCCGGGTGCGTTCCCGCTGCGCGGCACCACCACCGGCCGGTCCGGCTCCCGGGCGGCCCGCCGGCCGGTGCCCGGGGCGTCGCCTCCGGCGGGGTGGACGTCGCCGGCCGTCGACCGGTGGCCGCCACTGGTCGGCGCGTCGTCCGGCCGCGCCCGGCGACCGGCGCCGGAGACCGGCCGGACGCCAGCGACGTCCTCGGGCAGCGCACGGCGTCCACCGGAGGCGGGCCGAACCGTGGAACCGGATCCGGCCGGGTCGGCGTCGGGCGCTTCCACACCGTGCCGGCCGCGCGGGGTGGGTGGCGTCACCACCCGCACGCCGTCGTCGTCCGTGGACGGCGGCCGACCCGGGCCCGGCTCCACCGGCCCACGATCGGCTCCGGGCCGGCCTCGGCCCGGGACGGCCGGGGACGCGCCCCGGGGACCACCCGGGCCGACCGGACGGCCGGGGAGCGGCGGTTGCTGGCCGGTCGGGGCGTCCGCGCCGCCCCGGGGCGGCAGGCCACCCGGCCGGGATGCCTCGGGCATGCCGGGCCAGGGGCCGTCCACCGGACGGCGAGGCCCGCCCGCATCGGGACCAGCCGGGCGGGCGGGCGGCGGCGCGGACCCGTCCGGGGCGCGTCGCGCGCCCGGAGCACGGGGATCGGGGCGGCCACCGGGATATGACGTCGGCGGGCCGGGGCGAGCGGCGCCGGGCGGAAGGTCTCCCCCGCCACGGGCGGCGCCCGGGGGCGTCGCGTCGGCGGCCGGCGTCGCGGCCGGGCGACCCACCACCGGCGGCATCGTCGCACCGGTGCGGCCGGGGGCCCCGGGAGCCGTCGGGTGGGCTCGGCCCGGCGCCTGCGGCCCGGAGCCGGGCGGGCCGGCGGATGGTGGCGGGCCGGAGCGGCCCGGCCGATCCGTCGCCGCGGGCGGCGGCCCCGGCCGCCCGGCGGTCGGCGGCTGCGGACCGGTCGTCACCGGCGGCTGCGGACCCGGCCGCCCGGTGGCCGGCGGCTGCGGACCCGTCGTCACCGGCGGTGGCCCCGGCCGCCCGGCGGCCGGCGGGAGTCCGCCGGGAGCCGGAGGCCGCGCGGCCGGGCGGTCGGACGGCGGAGTCGGTCCGCCGGCCGCCGGTGGCGCGCCCGGAGCGGGCCCGGCCGGCCCCGGCGGGGCCGCGGCGGCTCGCGGCGCCGGGCCGCCCGATGCCTCGGCGAGCGGCCCGGGCCCCTCCGGACCGAGCCCGCCGCGCTGCTGCTTGGCCGTGCGCAGGTCGTCGATCCAGCCGAACTCCTCGCCGGCCGGAGCCTGCTCCGGCTCGGCCGCGGCCCGGCCGCGGCCCCACCGGCGGCCCCTGGCCTTCGGATCGCGCCGTTCGTCGGGGCCGTCCGCCGGCCGCTCCGGACCACGCGCCATCACTACTGACCCCCCTCGGTGGCGTCGCCGCCGCCCTCGCTCGCCCCGCCGACCTGCTCGATGCCGCCCACCCGGGCCCCGTTCGCGGCTGCCGGCGCACCGGCCTCCCCCCGCGTCGCCGGCACCGGCAACCCCCGCACGATCCGGCGCAGCACCGGCAGCCGGGTGGCCACCGCCCGCTCCGCGCCGTGCCCGCTGGGCGTGTAGTAGTCCGTCCCGACGAGATCGTCCGGAGCGTACTGCTGGGTGACGACCCCCCGGTGGTCGTCGTGCGGGTAGCGGTAGCCCGCCCCGTGACCGAGGCCGCGCGCCCCGGCGTAGTGCGCGTCGCGCAGCCCGCGCGGCACCGGGCCGCCGCGCCCGGCCCGCACGTCGGCGACGGCCGCGCCGATGGCGCTGGTGGCCGAGTTCGACTTCGGGGCGGTGGCGAGGTGGATGGCCGCCTGGGCGAGGTTGAGCTGCGCCTCGGGCAGGCCCACGTATTCCACCGCGTGCGCCGCGGCGGTGGCCACGGTCAGCGCGGTCGGATCGGCCATGCCGACGTCCTCGCTGGCGAAGATCACCAACCGGCGGGCGATGAACCGGGCGTCCTCGCCCGCCACCAGCATCCGGGCCAGCCAGTGCAGCGCGGCGTCCACGTCCGAGCCGCGCATGCTCTTGATGAACGCGCTGGTGACGTCGTAGTGCGCGTCGCCGTCGCGGTCGTAGCGCACGGCCGCCACGTCGACCGCCTGCTCGGCCACGGCGAGGTCGATCCGGTCGACGCCGGTGGCGGTCGCGGTGGCCGCCGCCGCCTCCAGCGCGGTGAGCGCCTTGCGGACGTCGCCGCCGGCGAGCCGGACCAGATGATCCTCCGCCTCCTCGGTGAGGACCGGCGCGCCGCCGAGCCCCCGCTCGTCGGCCACCGCGCGACGCAGCAGCCCGCGTACGGCGTCGTCGCCGAGCGCCTGGAGCGTGAGCAACACGCAGCGTGACAACAGCGGCGAGATGACCGAGAAGTAGGGGTTCTCCGTGGTCGCCGCGAGCAGGGTCACCGTGCGGTCCTCGACGGCGGCGAGCAGGGAGTCCTGCTGGGTCTTGCTGAACCGGTGCACCTCGTCGATGAAGAGCACGGTCGGCGGCCCGCCGGCGCGGCGTTGCCGTCGGGCCGTCTCGATGACGGCGCGGACGTCCTTCACGCCGGCGGTCAACGCGGACATCGCCACGAAGCGCCGGTCGGTGGCGTGCGCGACGAGGTGGGCGATGGTGGTCTTGCCGCTGCCGGGCGGGCCCCAGAGGATGACCGACATCGGAGTCGCGCCCTCGACCAGTTGGCGCAGCGGGGCGCCGGGGGCGAGCAGATGGTCCTGACCGACCAGCTCGTCGATGCCGGCCGGACGCATCCGGACCGGCAGTGGCGAGTCCGCCCGGGCGGCGGTGAAGCCGTCGACGCCACCGGAGGCCGCGGGTGCGCCGGGCGCTCCGGCGGGCTCGCCGAGGGTGAAGAGGGCGTCGGATTCCATCACGAGAACAGTACCGGGCCGGACCGACGGCGCCGGAATCACGCCGCCGACCCGACCCGGGTGGTCGTTTCCGGTCAGCCGCGGCCGGGGCGGCGACCCCGGTACCAGCGACCGCCCCCGCCGCCGCGCGGGCCGGAGCCGACCCCGGCGAGGTAGAGCGAGAGCAGCAGGAAGCCGATCAGCATGAGGGTCGAGGTGCTGAACAGATCCGGTGCGCCGAGGTCGGTGTTCAGGAAGTCGAGCAGCAGCGCGAAGCCGAACACGATGGCCGCGAGAATGGCGAGCATGTCGTTCCTCCGGTGGGGGTTCCCAGTAGGTCGGCGACGGATGTACCCGATCGGTCTGTTCGTCAATCTCCACCGTGGAACCGGTCGGTGGCGAGGATCGCGAAGCGGGCCGAGTCCCGCCAGACGCCGCGGACCAGCAGGTGGTCCCGGCTCACCCCCTCCGGCCGCAGGCCGGCCTTCGCCAGCACCCGGCGGGAGGCGGCGTTGTCCGGCCGGGTGGTGGCCTCCACCCGATGCAACCCCACCTGCTCGAACGCGAGGTCCAGCAGCAGACGGGTGATCTCCGTGCCGAGGCCGGCACCCTGACACGCGGTGCGCACCGCGTAGCCGATCTCGCCGCGCCGGTGCTCCACCGAGGTCACGGCCAGCCCGCCGAGGCCGACCAGCCGGTCGCCGTCGACCGCCGCCAACCGGTATTCCGGGCGCGGCTCGTCCCCGGCCGCCGCCTGCCACGCCGAGATCGCGGTCGCCACCGCGGCCGGGGTGGGCACCTCGTCGTCCAGCAGCCCGTCGGCCACGGCCGGCTCGGTCAGGAAGGCGTGCAGGACGAGGGCATCGGCGTCGGTCCACTCGCGCAGCGCGCACCGGGGGCCGGGCAGGTGAACCGCCCGGACGGAGCGGATAGGGGTCACGGCTGGTCCTCTCGTAGGCTGGCGACATGATCACGGCCGACCAGGTGCTGAGCGGGCGGGAGGCGCTGCTCGCCGCCGCCGGCCACCACCCGTACGCCCGGCACGCGCTGCGACCCGACCGGCCCGCGCGGGGGTGGCGGCACGACGGCACGGTCGGTTGGTTGCTCGCGCCGGGTGAGTGGTCGGCCGGCGGCGCGGTCGGTCCGCCCGAACCGGCGCTGGACGTCTTCGCCGCGCTGCGGGCGGACGGGACGCTGCGGCCCGGCCAGTCGGTGAACCTGTCCCGCGTCGCGCCCGCCACGGTGACGGCGTGCCTGCCGGTGGCCGATTCGCGGCCGGGCGACGCGGGCATCGTCGACTGGTACGGCATCCGCGACGGTGACCGCCTGCTCGCCTGTGGCGCCGACCGCAGCCGGGGCGACGTCGGCTTCCTGGCCGGGCTGACCGTGGCACCGGGGCAGCGTGGCCGGGGCCTGGGCGCGGCGCTGACCGCAGGCATGACGCATGCCCTGTTCGGGCGCTACGACCAGGTGGCGTTGGGCGTCTATCCGGACAATGTCGGGGCGATCCGGCTCTATCGCCGGCTCGGCTTCACCAACGTCGAGCACCGCACCTCGATCCGCCTGGGCTGACCTCCCGCTGCTCCGACGTCCGGCGTCGGTCGCCCCGCGCCATCACGCCCGTGGCCGCCGGCCACCTCGTCGCCCGGCGCCGTCGCCGTCCGTCACCCGGCCCGGCCCGCCGCACCGGCTGCGGCGGACGGCGCCGACGTCGGGACCGCCACCGCACCGGGGGCCGCGAGGCTCCCGTCGGGACCGGTCGCGAGGACCGGCCCGGGCGCGGGGCGCGCCGCCTCGGAGTTCTCGGGCCGCACGGTGTCGGACTCCGCGGCGCCGGGCTCGGCGGGCCCGGACCCCGCGGCGGCCCGGCCGGCGCGCCAGGCCGGCAGGTAGAGCGGCGCGGCCACGGCGAGCATCAAGGCGCCGACGAGCATGGCGACGCCGACGCTTGTGGCGTCCGCCAGCGCGGTCAGCACCACCGCGCCGAGCGCCCCCGCCGGCTGGGCCATCATCGAGTTCAGCGACAGCACGCTGGTCCGGTACGGCCCGTCGACCTGCCGGTGCAGCAACCCCATGTGCAGCGGGTTCGACGCGCCGTGCACGGCGTAGCAGGCGAGGTAGGCGATCAGCACGCCGACCGGGCCGGCGAGCAGGCCCATGCCGACCACCGTCACGCCCTGGAGCACCCGCATCAGCGCGGCGGCCGGGGCGGCGCCGAGGCGGCGCAGCAGGACCGGGGTGAGCGCGGCGCCGGCCGCGTTGGCCAGCCAGGCCGCGGTGCCGGCGGGGCCGAGCAGCGTCGCCGCCCGGTCGGCGTCACCGACCACCTCGGACAGCCGCACCGGCAGCAGCGACTCGAACGTGACCATGCCGAAGCCCCAGAACAGCTCGACCGAGACCAGCGCCAGCAGCACCCGGTTGCGGCGCAGCAGGCCGACCGCCTGGCCGACCATCCGGGGCGCCTCCGCCACCGAGGCGCGCAGCGCGACCGGGCCCGACGCGGGTCGCTGCTCGGTCATCAGCAGCAGCAGCGCCCCGATCGACAGCGCCTGGAGCACGACGGCGACCAGCACCGGCAGGGTCAGCGCGCTGACCGGCCCGACCGGGCCGAGGGCGACCAGGCCGCCGCCGAGCAGCGCGCCGGCGCCGATGGCGACGCCGATGACGGTGCCGGCCCAGCCGAGGCCGCGTTCGTACTCGGCCGTCGGGTCGGCGGCCAGCGTGGCGTCGACGTACCAGGATTCCAGCGGGCCGCTGTCGAGCGCCCGGTAAACGCCCTGCAACGCCCAGACCAGGAAGAACATCCAGAACGAGTCGGCCACCGCCATCAGCGCCAGCGACGCCAGGGCGACCACCCAGGCGGCCAGCAGCACCGGCTTGCGGCCGAGCGCGTCGGCGAACCCGCCGGTGGGCAGCTCCAGCGCCAGCACCACCAGCCCCTGCGCGGTGGCGACCAGGCCGATCTGCGACAACGACAGCCCGCGTTCCTGCATCAGCAGGATCATCACGGTCATCAGCAGGCCGCTGGGCAGCCAGCGCAGGCCGTAGAGCGTGAGGTAGCGGAGGCGGACCTGGCGTACGGACAGGGCGCTCACGGCTTCTCCTCGGTGGGTGGCAGGACCGGGCTCAGCGGGAAGGCGGCGAGGTAGAGCTGCACCAGCTCGGCGTCGGGGTCGTCGGGATCGGTCTCGTCCCGGTGGCGCTCGAAGACCGCGAAGACCTCCGCCTTGATCGCCTCCAGGCGGTCGGCCGGGATGCGCATGAAGAAGTCGCCCATCCCGAACGCGTCGCGCCAGGCCGGCGACCACTCGTGCCGGCGGGCGGCCCACCGCTCGGCGTGGTGGCTGAAGAAGCGGATGTAGTCCGCCTCGATCCATTCAATGGCGGCCCGGGCGTCCGGGTCGTCGTCGTAGTCGCTGGCCTCCCACTGGGTGACCTCGTGCGCGGCCCGCCAGAACCGCTGCCGGCCGGTGCCCAGGTCCGGGTCCTCCACCACCATCCCGACCTCGGCGAGTTGGCGCAGGTGATAGCTGGTCGCGCCGGTGTTGGTGTCGAGCAGCTCGGCGAGTCGGGTGGCGGTGGCCGGCCCGTTCACCCGCAGCGCGCCGACCAGGCGCATCCGCAGCGGGTGGGCCAGCACGCGCACCTGCTGGTGGTCGAGGCGGACCCGGCGCGGCTCGGGGCGGGTGGGTGCACTCTCCATAGGATGCACAATATCTGTGCACAGTTCCTGTGCACAAGGATCGTGCAAAATAATTGTGCAACCGCTCAGCCGTACAACTCGGCCACCCCGCGCAGCCGGGTACGGAGCAGGCCGGCGGCCCGGGCCGAGTCGAGGCGTACCTCGATCGGGCGGAACAGGCCGGCGGCGAGCGTGGTGGTGGTCCGCAGCCCGGCCGGGTCGACGCCGAGCCGGCGGGCCAGCAGCCGCCCGAGGTCGGCGCGGCTGGCCTCGTCCGGGCCGGCCACGTTGAGCGGACCGGCCAGGTCGGTCGGCAGCAGCTCCAGCACCGCCGCGGCCAGGTCGGTGACGTCCACCGGGCAGCGGATCTCGTCGCTGAACAGGGTGGCCCGCCCGGCGAGCGCGTCCCGGCAGCGCTGGATCTGCTTGCTGCCCTCCCCCAGGATCAGCGAGGTCCGCACCAGCAGGGCTGCCGGATCGACCGCCCGCACCGCCGTCTCGGCCGCCGCCTTCGCCGCCCCGTACGGATACACCGGCGTGGGCGCCTCGGCGTCGGCGTACGGCTCGGGCCGCCCGGCGTGCAGCGCGTCGCTGGACAGGTGCACCAGCCGCGCCCCCACCTCGGCGGCGGCGGACGCGACGTGGGCCGCCCCGTCGGCGGTGACCGCCCAGTCGTCGACGCGGTACGGCGTGCTGACCACGGCGTCGGGGCGTAGCCCGGTCAGCAGCGCGCGCACCGCGGCGCGGTCGGTGATGTCGAGCCGGCGCGGCGCGACACCGGGCACCGCGACGGCGGCCGAGTGGCCCGTGCCGACCACCCGGTGCCCGGCGGCGACCGCCTGCCGGCACACCTCGGCGCCGAGAAAACCGCTGGCGCCCACCACGAGCAGGTTCATGCCGTCCCCCTGATGATCGAAAAGGCCCGCGTCATCATGACGCGGGCCCTTCGACGAGGCGAGGATCAGGTCGGGTCGGCCACCGGGGCGGCCGGGCCGGCGGTGCCGGCGTGCGGGGCGGCCGGCGCCTTCGGCTTGGCGTCGATGCCGGCCTCGGCGCGCTGCTGCCCGGTGATCGGGGTCGGCGCGCCGGTCAGCGGGTCGAAGCCGCCGCGGGTCTTCGGGAACGCGATCACCTCGCGGATCGAGTCCGCGCCGGCCAGCAGCATGCAGACCCGGTCCCAGCCGAACGCGATGCCGCCGTGCGGCGGGGCGCCGTACCTGAACGCCTCCAGCAGGAAGCCGAACTTGTCCCGCGCCTCGTCCGGGGTGATGCCGAGCAGGTCGAACACCCGCTGCTGCACGTCGCCCCGGTGGATACGGATCGACCCGCCGCCGATCTCGTTGCCGTTGCAGACGATGTCGTACGCGTAGGCCAGCGCCCGGTCCGGCGCGGACTCGAACCGGTCCACCCACTCCGCGTTCGGCGAGGTGAACGGGTGGTGCACGGCGGTCCAGCCACCATCGTCGGTCCGCTCGAACATCGGCGCGTCCACGACCCAGCAGAACGCCCAGGCGGACTCGTCGACCAGCCCGGCCCGCTTGGCGATCTCGATCCGGGCCGCGCCGAGCAGCTCCTGCGCCTCCCGGGTGTCGGTGCTCGCGGCGAAGAAGACCGCGTCGCCCGGCTTCGCGCCGACCGCGTCGGCCAGCCCGGCCAGGTGCGCCTCGGACAGGTTCTTCGCCACCGGGCCGCGCGCCTCGCCGGTCTCCGCGTCCAGCACCACGTACGCCAGGCCGCGCGCGCCGCGCGCCTTGGCCCAGTCCTGCCAGCCGTCCAGCTCCTTGCGGGTCTGGCTGGCGCCGCCCGGCATCACCACCGCGCCGACGTAGCCGCCCGCGTCGATCGCGCCGGCGAACACCCGGAACGCGGTGCCGCGCAGGTAGTCGGTCAGCTCGGTCAACTCGACGCCGTAGCGCAGGTCCGGCTTGTCGGAGCCGTAGCGGGCCATCGCGTCGTGCCAGGTGATGCGCGGGATCGGCCGGCTGATCTCGTGCCCGGCCAGGTCCTTCCACAGCGCGGCGACGATCGCCTCGCCGAGGTCGATCACGTCGTCCTCGGTGACGAAGGACATCTCGATGTCGAGCTGGGTGAACTCCGGCTGCCGGTCGGCGCGGAAGTCCTCGTCCCGGTAGCAGCGGGCGATCTGGTAGTAGCGCTCCATCCCGCCGACCATGAGCAACTGCTTGAACAACTGCGGCGACTGCGGCAGCGCGTACCAGCTGCCGGGCTGCAGGCGCACCGGGACCAGGAAGTCGCGCGCGCCCTCCGGGGTGGAGCGGGTCAGCGTCGGCGTCTCGATCTCCAGGAAGTCCCGCTCGTGCAGCACCGTGCGGGCGAGCTGGTTGGCCCGCGAGCGCAGCCGCATCGCCCGCGCCGGGCCGCTGCGGCGCAGGTCGAGGTAGCGGTACTTGAGCCGGATGTCGTCGCCGGCCTCGACCTGGTCGTCCACCGGCAGCGGCAGCGGCGCGGCCTCGGCGAGCACCTCCAGCGCGGCGGCGGTCACCTCGACCTCGCCGGTCGGCAGCTCGGGGTTCTCGTTGCCGTCGGGACGGCGGGTCACCTCGCCGGTGACCGTGACGCAGAACTCGTTGCGCAGCGCGTGCGCGTCCTCCTCGCGGAAGACCACCTGCACGACGCCGGAGGCGTCGCGCAGGTCGACGAAGATGACCCCGCCGTGGTCGCGCCGGCGGGCCACCCACCCGGCGAGCGTCACCGTCGAGCCGGCGTCCGCGGCGCGCAGGCTTCCGGCATTGTGGGTACGGATCACGGCTGGCGTCTCCTCATCTGGTCCACGACTGCTCCGGAGCATTCTGTCAGGGCGGGCGGGCCGGCACCCCGGCACCCGCCGGGTCGCCCCGGCTCGGCCGGCAGCAGGTGGTTGAACCGGGCCCCGCCGCCGGCCCGTCGACCCCGCTCGTCCGCCGGTGCACGCGGAACGGGCCGCCGGTCGCCCGGCGGCCCGTTCGTGGGGTGCGGATCAGTAGACGCTCACGCCGTAGACGCTGAGCGGCTCGGTGACCGGCTGGAAGTAGGTGGTGCCGCCGGAGGAGCAGTTGCCGCTGCCGCCGGAGGTGAGGCCGAGCGCGGTGCTGCCGGCGAACAGCGAGCCGCCGCTGTCGCCACCCTCGGCGCAGACGTTGGTGCGGATCAGGCCGGAGACGCTGCCCTCGGCGTAGTTGACCGTCGCGTTGGTGGCCGAGACGGTGCCGCTGCGCAGGCCGGTGGTGCTGCCGGAACGGCGGACCGACTGGCCGACGTAGGCGTTGCCGGCCGAGGTGATGTCCTGGTAGCTGCCGTTGTAGAGGTAGACGTTGCCGGGGTGGGACACGCTGCTGGTGTACCGCACGATGCCGTAGTCGTTGCCCGGGAAGCTGGTGCCGGCCCGGCTGCCCAGCACGGACGACTGGCCGGAGTTCGAGTACCAGGTCGAGCCGAGGTTGGTGCAGTGGCCGGCGGTGAGGAAGTAGTAGGTCGAGCCGCTGCGCACGTTGAAGCCGAGCGAGCAGCGGTAGCCGCCGGTGTAGATGGCCTGGCCGCCGGAGATCCGGGTGGTCAGCGTGCCGGCCTCGGCCTCGATGCGGACCGCGCCACCGGTGCGGGCGGCGGCGGCCTTGACCCGCGCCAGCTTGGCGCCGGTGACGGTGCTGTCGACGGAGACGACGACCTGGTTGGTCGCCGCGTCGGTCCACCAGGCGGTGCCCGGGATCTTGGCGGAACGCTCCAGCTCGCTGGTGGCGGCTCGGAGCTGGTTGGCGCCGCGGGTGACGAGCTTCGGGGTGGCGCCGGCGGCGTGCACCTGGCGGGCGGCCGCGGCGTCGGTCACCGTGACGACCATCTTGCCGCTGGCGTCGGCGTACGTGCCGGCCGCGCGGTCGCCGAGCTTGGCGACGAGGCTGGCGGCGGCGTCGGGTGAGGCGGGCGACGCGGGGGCGGCCTGGGCGGGGGCGCCGAGCAGGGAGCCGGTGACCAGGGTACCGGCCACGGCGACGGCGGCGGCGCGACGGAGCGTGGACCTCGTGGGTCGCATGTAACAACCTCCGAACGGGGGTGAACGGGCGTCGTCATGGGGGGAACGCCCGAGGACAACCCGGGCGACCTGGGGAAACCGTCCGGGCTGACCAAAGTATTCACATATTTAAGATCGTAAGCAAGACACGATTTTGCCCGGATTCACGCCGCCGCCGGATGTAACACCGGAGCAACAAGATCGTCACGAGGTGTCAGAGGCGCCCCTCAGACGTAACGCCACCCGCACCTCGGCGCCGCAGTCGCGGTGCGCCACGGTCAGCGGCGCGCCCTCCGGGTCGGCGAGACATCTGTCGCCCCAGCCGAGCACCGCGACCAGCACCGGCCACAGGTCCCACCCCATTCGGTGAGCCGGTACTCGTGCCGCGCCCGGCGGCCCGGCTCGCGGTACGGCTCCCGGCGCAGCACCCCGCGCTCCACCCGCATCGACAGGCGGTTGGTCAGCACCTGGCGCGGGACGCCGACCCACCTCAACCTGCCTCCTCTTCCCCCTCCCACCCCACCCCTCGGACCCCGCTGATTCACGGAATGAGTGGCCATCGTCCGCCGCACAGCCACTCTTTCCGTGAATCAGCGGGGCCGAAGGGGCGGGGTGCGGGGGCGGGCGGCGCGGGCGGCGCGGCGCTCCTCGAAGCGGGACGCCTGGGTCTCCAGGGTGTCCAGGTGGGCGGCGATCTGGTCGCGGGCGGCCTCGCCGTCGCCGTCCAGGCCGGTCACCTCGAACAGGTTCCACTGGCGCAGCACCGGCATCACCACCTCGTCGCGGTGCTGGCGCAGGTCGTAGATGCCGGCCAGGGCGATCGCCACCGACTTGCGGGCGAAGCCGTCGATGCCCACCCCCGGCATCTGGAAGTCGGCGAGCACGTCCGCCACCGCCCGCATGGCCTGGCTCGGGGCCAGCTCGAACGCCGCCGCGAGCAGGTTGCGGTAGAAGACCATGTGCAGGTTCTCGTCCGCCGCCACCCGGGCCAGCAACGCCTCGCAGGCCGGGTCGCCGGTGGCCCGGCCGGTGTTGCGGTGCGAGATGCGGGTGGCCAGCTCCTGGAACGACACGTACGCCAGCGAGTGCAGCACCTCGTCGTCGTGGACGTTGCGGTAGCCGGCGGACATGTGCACCATCCGGGCCCGCTCCAGGGCCACCGGGTCGACCGCCCGGGTCACCGTCAGGTAGTCCCGGATCGCGGTGCCGTGCCGGCCCTCCTCGGCGGTCCACCGGTGCACCCAGGTGCCCCACGCGCCGTCGCGCCCGAACAGCGTGGCGATCTCGTGGTGGTAGGAGGGCAGGTTGTCCTCGGTGAGCAGGTTGACGATCAGCGCGGTGCGGGCCACCTCGGGAATCGTGGAGTCGGCCGGCGACCAGGCCGTTCCGCCGAGCGGTCCGTCGAACGTGCGCCCGGCGCTCCACGGCACGTACTCGTGCGGGAACCACTCCTTGGCCAGCGACAGGTGCCGGTCGAGGTTCTTCTCGACCACCGGTTCGAGTTCGGTGAGCAGAGCGGTCTGGCTGAGCACGGTCACGACGTTCTCCCTACGGTGGCGTAACTTACGCCACCGTAGGTCGAATCGTCGTCAGACGCCAGTGCCGGCCGGCCCGACCAGGGGCTTCAGGTCCGCCCGGGGCGGGGTCCACTCGCCCGCCGACGCGGGCACCTGCTCCCCCGAGCGGATGTCCTTCACCTCGTCGCCGTCCGCGCCGGGGAACCAGACGTACGGGATGCCCCGCCGCTCGGCGTGGCGGATCTGCTTGCCGAACTTCGCCGCGGACGGCGACACCTCGGTCGGCACCCCCCGCGAGCGCAGCGCCGCCGCGACCGCGTCGCTGGCCGCCCGGTCCTCCTCGGCGGTGACCGCGACCAGCACGCACGTCGGCACCGACCGGGACACCGACAGCGCCTCCGCGCCGAAGAGCAGACCGAGCAACCGGGTCACCCCGATCGAGATGCCCACCCCCGGGAACCGGACGGTGCCGGAGCTGGCCAGGTTGTCGTACCGGCCGCCGGAGCAGATCGAGCCGAACCGCTCGTAGCCGACCATCTGCGTCTCGTAGACCGTGCCGGTGTAGTAGTCCAGCCCGCGGGCGATGCGCAGGTCGGCGACGCAGAGCCCCGGCGAGTGCGCGGCGGTGGTCTCCATCACCGCGGTCAGCTCCGCGATGCCCTCGTCGAGCAGCGGGTCGGTCACCCCGAGGGCGCGCACCGCGTCGGCGAAGGAGGCGTCCGGCGCGGCGATCTCCGCGAGGGCCAGGCACGCCTTGGCCTGCGCCTCGCTCGCCCCGGCGGTGGACGCCAGCAGATCGGCGACGCCCGCCGGGCCGATCCGGTCCAACCGGTCGACGGCGCGCAGCGCCGCCATCGGATCGGCCAGCCCGACGCCCCGGTAGAAACCCTCGCAGATCTTGCGGTTGTT
This sequence comes from Micromonospora sp. NPDC050980, assembly GCF_040653835.1. Classification (NCBI taxonomy): domain Bacteria; kingdom Bacillati; phylum Actinomycetota; class Actinomycetes; order Micromonosporales; family Micromonosporaceae; genus Micromonospora; species Micromonospora sp. NPDC050980. The sequence goes on from NZ_JBFAGS010000015.1 coordinate 104,496, forward strand.
GACCTGGATGCGCACCGGCGGGATCGGCAGCGACCGCAGCGCGTCGCCGATCACCAGCGGCATCTCCGCCTCGTAGTGGGGCGGCAGCGTGTCCCGGTCGACGATGTCGATGTCGGCCTGGAGGAACTCCCGGTAGCGGCCCTCCTGCGGGCGCTCGCCCCGCCACACCTTCTGGATCTGGTAGCGCCGGAACGGGAACTGGAGCTTGCCGGCGTTCTCCAGCACGTAGCGGGCGAACGGCACGGTCAGGTCGAAGTGCAGGCCGAGCGCGTCGTCGCCGGCCGGGCCGTCGGTGTCGGCCTGCAACCGGCGCAGCAGGTAGACCTCCTTCGAGGTCTCCCCCTTGCGCAGCAACTGGTCCACCGGCTCGACCGAGCGGGTCTCCAGCGGCGCGAAGCCGTACAGCTCGAACGTGGCGCGGATCCGGTCCAGCACGAACTGCTCGATCATCCGCTGCGCCGGCGTCCACTCGGGGAAGCCGGAGATGGGCGTGGGCTTGCTCATGGCGTACTCCTTGGGCACCCGCGCGCGGCGCGAGGTGAGGGTCTAGAGGCCTCGGGTGGGCGCGGCCGGGCGCGCGGACCCCGCCACCTCGACGAGGTAGGGGTTGCTCGCGCGCTCGCGGCCGATCGTGGTCTGCGGGCCGTGGCCGGGCAGGACGACGGTGTCGTCGGCCAGCGGGAGGACCTTCTTCCGGAGGCTGGCCAGCATGCGGGGCATGCTGCCGCCCGGCAGGTCGGTGCGGCCGATCGAGCCGGCGAACAGCACGTCACCGGAGAGGCAGATCTCGTCGGCCTCCCAGGGCGAGCCGGCGCCGGGCATCCGGAACAGCACCGACCCGCCGGTATGGCCGGGGGCGTGGTCGACGGTGATCTCCAACCCGGCCAGCGACAGCGTCGCGCCGTCGGTCAGCTCGGCCACGTCGTCCGGCTCGGCGTAGGGCAGCCGCCCGCCGAACAGCGCGGTCAGGTCCATCGAGAGCGCCTTGGCGGGGTCGGCCAGCAGCTCCCGGTCCTCCGGGTGGACGTAGGCCGCGATGCCCCGCGCACCGCAGACCGGCGCGACCGAGAAGGTGTGGTCGAGGTGGCCGTGGGTGAGCAGCACGGCGGCCGGGTGCAGGCGGTGCTCGGCGAGCACCGCGTCGAGCCGGTCGAGCACCCCGATGCCGGGGTCGACCACCACGCACTGCTCACCCGGCCCGGTCGCCACCACATAGCAGTTGGTGCCGAAGGCGTCCGCGGGAAAGCCGGCCACGAGCACGTCCGTCCCCTCTCCGTCCGGTCGTCGTCCTCGTCCAGCAGCCTAGTCGCCCCGGCGAGCGGGATTCGCCCGCACCGACCCACCCGCCCCAACCGGCCCAGTGACAACGTCCGATAAGCGCAGGCGGGACCTCGTACACCACATTCACAGTCGGTACCCGTACACTCTGGCGGGCGTGTGGCGTGGCGCACCCCCCCGACTGCGGTGGCGGGCAGCGCCCGGACGCCGGCGACGATCAGGCAGAGGAAGGGGAGCACCTGTGGCTTCCAGCAGGGACCGGCAGCGCAAACTGGCGCGGGCCAAGCTCGACCGGCAACTCGCCCGGCGGGCCGCGGCCGCGAAGCGTCGCCGGCAGATCCAGGCCGGCGTGGGCGCCGCGGTGGTGCTCGCGCTGATCGTGGCCGGTTCGGCCTGGGCGCTCGGCGCGTTCGACTCGGAGCCGAAGAAGCAGGCCGCCGAGGACACCTGCCTCTGGACGCCGCAGGACGGCGCCGGGAACGCCGACCTCAAGGACATCGGCACCCCCGACACCAAGGACCTGCCCACCTCGGGCACCCGGCCGATGACGATCACCACCAACCAGGGTGCGCCGATCACCGTCGAGCTGGACCTGGCCGCCGCGCCGTGCGGCAGCGCGAGCCTCGCCCACCTGGCGAGCAGGTCGTTCTACGACAACACCACGTGCCATGAGATCACCACCGAGGGCGCGCTGCGCTGCGGCGACCCGAGCGGCACCGGGATCGGCGGCCCGACCTACTCGTTCTACGACGAGAACGTCCCCACCGCGCCCGAGCCCAGCCCGTCGGCCTCGCCGGCGCCGGGCCAGCCGCCGGCGTACCCGAAGGGCACGGTCGCCATGATCGGCAACCCGCCCGGCAGCAACGGCAGCCAGTTCCTGATCTTCTTCAAGGACTTCGACCCGGCCAAGCCGGCCTACAGCGTCGTCGGCAAGGTCAGCGGCGGGATGGACGTGGTGGAGAAGATCGGCGCGCTGCCGACCGTCGACAACGGCGGCGGCGTCAAGGTCAAGCCGAAGACGGACGTGGTGATCCAGAGCCTGACCGTCGGCGAGCCGAACACCGCCCCGGCGGCCAGCCCCAGCGCGGGTTGATCCACCGCTGATCCACCGATGACTCGGCGGCGCCCCACGCCGCCCCCCGATACGCAGCAGGTGAGGAGTGAGCGTGACGTCCACGAGAGACCGCCAGCGGGCGGCGGCGCGGGCCCGGCTCGAACGGGAGATGGCCGAGCGGGCCGGCAAGGCCCGCAAGCGCCGGCAGACGCAGGCGATCGTCGGCGCCGCGGCCGTGCTGGTGCTCGTCGTGGCCGGCACCGTCTGGCTCGCCACGTCGCTCGGCGGCGACGAGGACAAGGAGCAGGCCGGCGCCGGCGCCGGCTTCACCCAGTGCGCCTACACCGAGGTGCCCAAGGAGGGCCGCCCGGCGCAGATCAAGGACGTCGGGCCGCCACCGGCGCAGCAGGCGAACAAGGGCAGCCAGACGATGACGATCGACACCAACCTGGGCCCGATCACCGCGAAGCTCGACCGGGCCGCGGTGCCCTGCACCGCCGGCAGCTTCACCCACCTGGCCAGCAAGGACTTCTTCGACAACACCAAGTGCCACCGGCTCGTCACCGAGGGCATCAAGGTGCTCCAGTGCGGCGACCCGAGCGCTACCGGCAAGGGCTGGCGGGACACCGACGGCACCGGCGGGCCGAGCTACAACCTGGCCGAGGAGAACCTGCCCACCAACAAGCGCCCGCCGTACCCGGAGGGCGTCATCGCGATGGCCAACTCCGGGCAGCCGGGCAGCACCGGCAGCCAGTTCTTCATCGTGTACGGCGACTCCCCGCTCGACCCGAACTACACGGTGCTGGGCACCATCACCGGCGGCATGGACGTGGTGAAGCAGGTCGCCGCGGCCGGTGACGACGGCGCGTTCGCGAACCAGGCCGGCGGCGGTCACCCGAAGAAGGAGATCGTCATCAAGGACATCTCGATGAGCCCGATCGAGGGCTGACCCGGGGTACGAGAAACGCCCGCCGGAGCGACCCGGCGGGCGTTTTCCGTCTGCGCTCAGGCCCCCGAGGTGACCCGGTAGGCGTCGAACACGCCGTCGACCTTACGCACCGCGGCCAGCAGGTGCCCGAGGTGCTTCGGGTCGGCCATCTCGAAGCTGAACCGGCTGACCGCCACCCGGTCCCGCGTGGTGGTCACGGTCGCGGAGAGGATGTTCACCCGCTCCTCGGACAGCATCCGGGTGACGTCGGCGAGCAGCTTGTGCCGGTCGAGCGCCTCCACCTGGATGGCGACCAGGAACGTGGAGGCCGACGTCAGCTTCCAGCTCACCTCGACCACCCGCTCGGGCTGCGCCCGCAGGTCCTCGGCGTTGGCGCAGTCGTCGCGGTGCACGCTGACCCCGCCGGAGCGGGTGACGAAGCCGAACACCGAATCCGGCGGCACCGGCGTGCAGCACCGCGCCAGCTTGATCCAGACGTCGCTGACGCCGCGGACCACCACGCCCGGGTCGGCGCTGCTCTGCCGGCTGCGCGGCGGCCGGGTGGCGACGGCCGTCTCGGCGATGTCCTCCGCCGCGCCCTCCTCGCCGCCGTAGGACGCCATCAGCTTCTGCACCACCGATTGCGCGGAGACCTGACTGTCGCCGACCGCCGCGTAGAGCGACGCCACGTCGGCGAGGTGCAGGTCCCGGGCGATCGCCATCAGCGCGTCCGAGGTGAGCATCCGCTGCAACGGCATGCCCTGCTTGCGCATCGCCTTGACGATCGCGTCCTTGCCGGCCTCGATCGCCTCCTCGCGCCGCTCCTTGTTGAAGTACTGGCGGATCTTCGTCCGGGCCCGGGGGCTCTTGACGAAGCCCAACCAGTCCTGCGTCGGGCCGGCCGTGTCGGACTTCGAGGTGAAGATCTCGATCACGTCGCCGTTGGACAGCGTCGACTCCAGCGGCACCAGCTTGCCGTTGACCCGCGCCCCGATGCACTTGTGCCCGACCTCGGTGTGCACCGCGTAGGCGAAGTCCACCGGCGTCGACCCGGTCGGCAGCGGGATGACGTCACCCTTCGGGGTGAAGACGTACACCTCCTGGCTGGACAGGTCGAAGCGCAGCGCGTCCAGGAACTCGCTCGGGTCGGCCGCCTCCCGCTGCCAGTCCAGCAACTGCCGCAGCCAGGTCATCTCGTCGATGTGCGCCGGCGGGCCCACCACCTGGGTGCCCTTGTGCTCCTTGTACTTCCAGTGCGCGGCGATGCCGAACTCGGCGGTGCGGTGCATCGCGTAGGTGCGGATCTGCATCTCCACCGGCTTGCCGGTGGGCCCGATGACCGTCGTGTGCAACGACTGGTACATGTTGAACTTGGGCATGGCGATGTAGTCCTTGAACCGGCCCGGCACCGGCTGCCAGTTGGCGTGGATGACACCCAACGCCGCGTAGCAGTCGCGCACCGTGTCGACCAGGATCCGCACGCCCACCAGGTCGTAGATGTCGTTGAAGTCGCGCCCGCGCACGATCATCTTCTGGTAGATCGAGTAGAGGTGCTTCGGCCGCCCGGTCGTCTCCGCCTTGATCTTGGCGGCCTTCAGGTCGGTCGACACCTTCTGCGTCACCTGGCGCAGCAGCGCCTCGCGCTGCGGCTGGTGCTCCCCGATCAGCCGGTTGATCTCCTCGAACCGCTTCGGGAACAGCGTGCCGAAGGCCAGATCCTCCAGCTCCCACTTGATCGTGTTCATGCCCAGCCGGTGCGCCAGCGGGGCGAGGATCTCCAGCGTCTCCTTGGCCTTCTGCTCCTGCTTGGGGCGGGGCAGGAAGGTGAGCGTCCGCATGTTGTGCAGCCGGTCAGCCAGCTTGATCACCAGGACCCGGGGATCCTTGGCCATCGCCACGACCATCTTGCGGATGGTCTCCGCCTTGGCCGCGTCGCCCAGCTTTACCTTGTCGAGCTTGGTCACGCCGTCGACCAGCAACGCGACCTCACCACCGAAGTCGGCGCGCATCGCGTCGAGCGTGTATTCGGTGTCCTCGATGGTGTCGTGCAGCAGCGCCGCCACCAGCGTGGTGGTGTCCATGCCCAGGTTGCCCAGGATGGTCGCCACGGCCAGGGGGTGGGTGATGTAGGGATCGCCGGACTTGCGGTATTGCCCCGAGTGCCAGCGCGCGGCGGTGTCGAAGGCGCGTTGCAGCAGCCGGGCGTCGGCCTTGGGATGGGCGTCCCGGTGGGCGGAGATCAGCGGCTCCAGCACCTCGCTGACCTGGGAGGTCTGCCAGGGCGCGTTGAACCGGGCCAGCCGGGCCCGCACCCGCCGGCCGGTGGGCGCGTTGGAGAGGGCGAAACCGCCGCTGGAGGTGGGGTCACCGTCGGTCGGGAACGGCACCACCACCGCGCTGCCGTCGGCCGTCGCGTCCGGCGTGCCGTCGGTGGCGCCGGTCGCCCGGGCCGGCGGATTCCCGCCGCGCTCGGTCACCGAGCCGTCCGCGTCGCCTGTCGGGTGCACCGTGCCCTCCACCGGAGGGACGACATCGTGGGACACCGGCCTCCTCACCGTTCGCCGGGATGCGCCGGCCGTCCGGCCGACGTCTGGTCCAACCGACCCGAGGGCCGGTGTTGTTCCGTGCCGGTCACCGGGGGCTGCGCCCCGGCGGCTCCGCCGCCTGCGGACGGTCCCCCGCCCGGTCAGGCAAAGGGCAATGCTACCCGTACGCAGGGTACGCCACCTCTCCCCCGGACGGTCCGTGCCGACGGACCCGACCGGGGGCCGGCGTCAAACGGTCAACAGGGCATGGACCGGACGCGGGGCGAGGCGCTGGCGGCCGTTGAGGAAGCCCAGCTCCAGCAGGACGGTGAACCCGGACACCGTGCCGCCGGCCCGCTCCACCAGATCGAGCGTGGCCTCCGCGGTGCCGCCGGTGGCGAGCACGTCGTCGAGCACCAGCACCCGGTGGCCGGCGGTGAACGCGTCCTGGTGCACCTCCAGCGTCGCCTCGCCGTATTCCAACGCGTAGGAGGCCGAGTGGGTCGCCCGGGGAAGCTTGCCGGCCTTGCGCACCGGCACCACGCCGACACCGGTGGCGTAGGCCACGGCCGCCGCCAGCACGAACCCGCGCGCCTCGATGCCGGCGACCACGTCGAAGGACTCGGGACCGTGGTAGGCGATGATCCCGTCGATCACCTCACGGAACGCGACCCCGTCGGCGAAGAGCGGCATCAGGTCCTTGAAGACGACCCCCGGCTGGGGGAAGTCCGGCACGTCCAACGACCGGCTGGCCACGAGCTGGGCGACCTCCGGGCCGCTGTCTCCCCGCACGCCGGTGGTGTGGGTCTCCGTCACGATGCGTCCCATGTCCTCTCGAAACGACGGCGGCGTCCGTCATGCCGCGGCAACAGCATGACGGACGCCGCCGGTGTCGATTCCGTCCGGGTCAGCGGCGCTTCGCGCCGCCCGGCCGGTTGCCTCCACCGGGACGGCCGCCCCGGGCGCCGCTGGGGCGCTTGCCGGTCGGCCGGGCGCCGACCTTCGGGGCGGCGCCGGCGAGCGCCGCGTCCGGGTCGACCGGCTGGTCGCCGCTCGGCGCGGGCCGCGGCGCGCCCTTCGGGGTGACCTCGCCCCGGGCCATGGCCGCCCGGCGGGAGTGCACCCGCTTGTTGTGCGCGCTGATCCGCGGGTCCTGGTTCTTCAGCAGCACCAGCAGCGGGGTGGCCAGCAGGATCGAGGTCAGGAACGCCACCGCCATGCCGACGAAGAGCACCAGGCCGAGGTCCTTCAGGGTGCCCGCGCCGAGCAGCCCGGCACCGATGAAGAGCAGGCCGCCGACCGGCAGCAGCGCCACCACCGAGGTGTTCAACGAGCGCATGAGGCTCTGGTTGAGCGCCAGGTTGGCCGCCTCGCCGTAGGTCTGGTTGTTGTTCGCGGTGATGCCGCGCGTGTTCTCCTGCACCTTGTCGAAGACCACCACCACGTCGTAGAGCGCGAAGCCCAGGATGGTGAGGAAGCCGATGACCGTCGACGGGGTGACCTCGAAGCCGACGAGCGAGTAGATGCCGGCGGTGAGGACCAGGTTGGTCAGCAGCGAGGCGATCGCGGCGACCGCCATCCGCCACTCGAAGCGCAACACCAGGTAGACCGACACCACCGCGATGAAGATCACCAGACCGAGCAGCGCGCGGGAGGTGACCTGGCTGCCCCACGCCTCGGAGACCTGGTTGCCGCTGATCTGGTCGGGCTGGATGCCGAACTCCTGCGCCATCGCGGTCTTGGCCGCGTTGGCCTGCTCCTGGCTGAGCTGCCCGGTGCGCATCTCGTAGGTCTCGCCGCCGGCCCCGCCGACCTTCTGCGCGGTGACCACCTCGACGCCCGGGGCCTCCTTGGCCAGCACGCCGTCGATGGTGCGCTCGGCCTCGTCGAGCGTGCCGACGCTGGCCGGCACCTGGAACGAGTTGCCGCCGGCGAACTCGATGCCGAGCTTGAAGCCGCTGAACGCGAAGCTCAGGACCGCGATCAGCACCAGCACGCCGGCCACGCCGAACCACAGCTTGCGCTTGCCGACGATGTTGAGATCGGCCTCGCCCCGGTAGAGCCGGGCGGCCAGACCATTCTTCGCCATCTCAGGCCTCCTTGACGCGCGGGTTGCGGGCGGTGCCCGACTCGGCCGAGCGGGCCGGCAGCGCCCGGCCCAGACCGCTGACCCGCGGGGACAGGAACGCCCGGGTGCGGGCGAACATCGTCATGATCGGGTGGCGGAAGAGGAACACGACGACCAGGTCCAGCACGGTCGCCAGGCCGAGCGCGAAGGCGAAGCCCTTCACCGCGCCGACCGAGACGATGTAGAGCACCACCGCCGACATCAGCGTGATGGCGTTGGCCGAGATGATCGTGCGGCGGGCCCGGATCCAGGCCCGCGGCACCGCGCTGCGCGGGCTGCGGCCTTCCCGGATCTCGTCCTTCAGTCGCTCGAAGTAGATGACGAACGAGTCCGCCGCCACACCGAGCGAGACGATCATGCCGGCGATGCCGGCGAGCGTGAGCGTGAAGCCGATCGACCGGCCCAGCACCACCAGCGCGCCGAAGACCAGCAGCGCGGAGAGCACCAGGCTGAGGAAGATGACGGAGCCGAGCAGGCGGTAGTAGAAGAACGAGTAGATGATGACCAGCAGCATGCCGATGCCGGCCGCCAGCAGACCCGCCCTCAGGTGGCTGTCGCCGAGCGTCGCGGTGACGTTCTGGCTCTCCTGCGGCTCGAACGTGACCGGCAGCGCACCGTAGCGGAGCTGGCTGGCCAGCGCGTTCGCCGACTTGTTGTCGAAGCTGCCGGTGATCTGCGAGTCACCGGTGAGCACGCCCTGGATCTCCGGGGAGGAGACGATCTCGTTGTCCAGCACCACGGCGACCCGGCACTTGCCGTCCTGGCCGAGCGCGGTCTGGTCGCAGGCCTGGCCCTCGTTGTTGAACGCCTCGCGGGTCAGCGCGGTCCACTTCTCCTGGCCGTCGCCCTTGAAGGTGAGGCTGACCACCCAGGAGCTGGTCTGGTCGAGCTGGGCGGAGGCGTTCTTGACGTCGGTGCCCTCGACCTTGGCCACGTCGAGCAGGTATTTCGCCCCGGACTCGCAGGCCACCGCCTTCTGCTTCGGGTCGTTGATCGAGCCGGCCGGGCGCTTGTCGAGCTGGGCGCAGGTGATGGTGGGAACGTTGAACTGCATCTCCACCGGCAGCACGGCGATCTCCTGCGGGGAGAGCGTGCCGAACGGCTTGAGCTTGTCGGCCAGCGACGGGTCGGCGGTGAGGTCGGCCGGGGCCTGGAGCCCCGAGGCGGCGGCCCAGGCGGCGGCGCCCACCTTCTGCTGCACGGCCTGACGCTGCTGCTCGATGCTCTGCGGCACCGGCGCGGCGCTGGCGCTCGGGCTCGGCGCGGCAGCGCTCGGCGAAGCCGACGGGGTCGGCGTGGCGCTGGCGCTCGGGGCCGGGGCCATCCCGCCCTGCCCGCCGGCGCTCGGCGACGCGGTGACCTTGGCGCTCGCGCTCGGCTTCGGCGACGCGCTGCCCGAGGGCTTCGGGGTGGCGCTGCCGGACGGCGTGGCGCTGGGGCTCGGCGCCGGCGCGGCGGCGGCGCCGCTGCCGTCGGTGGCCCTGAGCACCTTGCGGAAGCGCAGCTCGGCGGCGCTGCCCACGTCGGTCAGGTCACGGTTCTCGCCGGGCAGGGAGATGACGATGTTGCGGTTGCCCTCGGTGACCACCTCGGCCTCGGCCACGCCGTAGGCGTTGACCCGGCTCTCGATGATCTGACGTGCCTCTTCGAGGTTCTCGGCGGTCGGCGGCTTGCCGTCGACCGTGTTGGTGGCCTCGAGCGTCAGCCGGGTGCCGCCGATGAGGTCCAGGCCGAGCCGGGGCTCCAGCCGGTCCTTCCAGCCACCGCTGGCGCCGCCCGAGAAGAACACCAAAAGATAGAGGACGACGAAGATGAACCCGAGCACGGCGAGCTGCCGTCCGGGGCGCATCTGTCCCTGAGGTGGTGCCACGGCTGTCCTGTCTCCCTGTACGGTCGCGCCGTTTCCACGGCGGCGACAACTGTCGGGCCGGGGGTGTCCGCCCGACTGCTCCGGCGGGCCGGCCCCGCTCACCGGCACGCCGACCCGGGCGCGACGCGGGGGCGTCGCGCGGGCCTGGCCGCGTGCCGGCGTCGGACGCCGACCCAACTATCCACTTGTGGAGGTGTTCCCGCTGCCCCGTCCGAGGGCGGACGGTCACTCCTTGACCGACTCGGCTTCCTCGCTGATGGTCTCCGCCTCGGGCGCCTCGGCCCGCTTGACCACCCGGGCCACAGCGGGACGCGCGTACCGGGTCTGCACGCCCGGGGCCACCTCGAGCAGGACCGTGTCGTCCTCGACCACGGTGACCGTGCCGTGCAGGCCGCCGATGGTGACCACCTCGTCGCCGGGGGCGAGGGCGGACTGCATCTGCTCCGCTTCGCGGCGGCGCTTCTGCTGCGGACGGATCATCATGAAGTACATGACGACGAAGAGCAGAGCGATCATGAGGATCGGCGTCAGACCGCCGGCTCCCCCGCCACTCGCTGCTGCGTAAAGCACGGTGTCGACCTTCCGGTTGGCCTCCGTCGGCCCCGGGGGCGCCGCAGCGGAGGCGGATTCTCACGTCCTGTAGAGACCGCGGCGAAGTCTAGTCCCTGCTCCTGGAAAGACCGAATGCGGCACAGATCACGAACGGATCACGGCCCATCGGTAGACGTCGAGAACAGATCGGGCTCCGGCGGGGTGTCCGCACCAAATGTACCATTCGGTGGCTTACGGCCCAGATGGTGCCAGGCGGCCCCGGTGGCCACCCGCCCCCGGGGCGTACGCGCCAGCAGGCCGGCCCGGACCAGGAACGGCTCGCAGACCTCCTCGACCGTGTCCGGCTGCTCCCCCACCGCCACCGCGAGCGTCGAGACGCCGACCGGGCCACCCCGGAACGAGTCGACGAGCGCGGTGAGCACCGCCCGGTCCAGCCGGTCCAGGCCGAGCGCGTCGACGTCGTAGACGGTGAGCGCGGCACGGGCGGTCTCCAGGTTGACCACCCCGTCGGCACGCACCTCGGCGTAGTCGCGGACCCGGCGCAGCAGCCGGTTGGCGATCCGGGGCGTGCCGCGGGAGCGGCCGGCGACCTCCGCCGCGCCCTCCGGCGTGATCGGCACGCCGAGGATCCGGGCGGAGCGGTGCAGCAGCGTCTCCAGGTCGGCCGGGGAGTAGAAGTCGAGGTGCGCGACGAAACCGAACCGGTCACGCATCGGCCCGGTCAGCAGGCCGGAGCGGGTGGTGGCGCCGACAAGCGTGAACGGCTCCACGTCGAGCGGGATGGCGGTCGCGCCCGGGCCCTTGCCCACCACCACGTCGACCCGGAAGTCCTCCATGGCGCTGTAGAGCAGCTCCTCGGCCGGCTTGGCGATCCGGTGGATCTCGTCGATGAAGAGCACGTCGCCCTCGGCCAGGCTGGTCAGGATCGCGGCCAGGTCGCCGGAGCGCTCGATGGCCGGCCCGCTGGTCACCCGGATCCCGGTGCCCAGCTCCGCCGCGACGATGTTGGCCAGGCTGGTCTTGCCCAACCCGGGCGGACCCGACAGGAGGATGTGGTCCGGCGGCGAGCCGCGCCGCATCGCGCCCTGCAACAGCAGGTCGAGCTGGTCGCGGACCCGGTCCTGGGCGATGAACTCGGCGAGCCGCTTCGGCCGGACGGTGGCCTCCGCGTCCAGCTCGGTGTCGCTGACGTACGCCGAGACCAGGTTGTCGTTGCTCATCGGCGGGCCGTCATCGGGTGCGGCCCAGGAGGCGGATCGCCTGCTTGAGCAGGACCGGCACCGGCGGGGTGTCGCCGTCCACGGTCTCGGCGACCGCGACCACCGCCTGCTCCGCCTGGGCGGTCGACCAGCCGAGCCCGACCAGGGCCTGGCGCACCTGCTCCGGCCAGGCGCCGGCGGTCACCCCGGCCGCGCCGTCCGGACCGATCGGCACCGGCCCGACCCGGTCGCGCAACTCCAGCACGAGCCGCTCGGCGCCCTTCCTGCCGATGCCCGGCACCCGGGTCAGCGCGGCGGTGTCGGCGTTGGCGATGGCCTTGCGGACGGCGTCCGGGGTGTGCACGGCGAGCACCGCCTGGGCCAGTCGGGGGCCGACCCCGCTGGCGGTCTGGAGCAGTTCGAAGAGCTGCTTGGCGTCGTCGTCGGCGAAGCCGTAGAGGGTGAGCGAGTCCTCCCGGACCACCAGGCTGGTGGCGAGCCGGGCCGGCTGGCCGACCCGCAGGTCGGCGAGGGTGCCGGGGGCGCACTGCACGGCCAGGCCGATGCCGCCCACCTCCACCACGGCGTGGTCCGGACCGGTCGCGGTCACCGTGCCGCGCACACTCGCGATCATCGTCGCGCCCCTCCTCGTCGGGCCTGGTCGGCAGCGTCGGCCAGTCTGGACCGGGTGCCGCCGCGCCAGACGTGACAGATGGCCAGCGCCAGCGCGTCGGCGGCGTCGGCCGGCTTCGGCGGCTCCGCCAGCCGCAACAGCCGGGTGACCATGGTGGTCATCTGCTTCTTGTCCGCCTGACCGGAACCGGTCACCGCCGCCTTCACCTCACTCGGCGTGTAGGTCGTCACCGGCAGCCCGACGCGCGCGCCGGCCAGCACCGCCACGCCGCTGGCCTGCGCGGTGCCCATCACGGTACGCACGTTGTGCTGGCTGAACACGCGCTCCACCGCCACCGCGTCCGGCCGGTGCTCGGCGACCAGGCCGGCCAGTGACCGGTCCAGGTGCAGCAGGCGCAGCGGCAGCTCGTCGGCGGGATCGGTGTAGATCACGTAGTAGGCGACGAGGGTGCAGGGGCGGCCCGGCACCCCCTCGACCACGCCGACCCCGCACCGGGTCAGGCCCGGATCGACGCCCAGCACGCGCACGCCGCCTCCTCCCCGAGCCGCCAGCAGTACGTGTGTTCGACACACCCTACTGGTGCGCTCCGCCGCCCGGACGGGCGGACACGCCGGGGACGATCGGCGCGGCACGCACCACACACTGAAACGGTCGAGTATGTGTCGCCGCCCCATGTGCCCGGGGCCACACGCCTCGTAACTTCTGCGCCATGACGGCAGAACCCGTGGCGGTCCCCCACGTCGTACACGTCGACCTCTCCGGTCGCAACGCCCTGGTGACCGGTGGTGGCAGCGGCATCGGACGGGCCTGCGCCCTGCGCCTGGCGGCGGCCGGGGCGGCGGTGGTGGTGCTGGACCGCAACGTGGAGGCGGCGAAGGCCGTGGCCGCCGAGGCCGGCGGCCGGGCCGAGGGGATCGACCTGGCCGACCCGGAGGCGGTGGACCGGCTCGACGTCGACGCCGACATCGTGGTGAACAACGCCGGGTTGCAGCACGTCGCGCCGGTGCAGGACTTCCCGGTCGAGCGCTTCGAGTACATCCAGCGGGTGATGGTGGAGGCGCCGTTCCTGCTGATCCGCCGGGCACTGCCCCGGATGTACGCGCACGGCTGGGGCCGGATCGTCAACATCTCCTCGGTGCACGGGCTGCGCGCCTCACCGTTCAAGGCGGCGTACGTCTCGGCGAAGCACGCGCTGGAAGGGCTGTCGAAGGTGGTGGCGCTGGAGGGCGCCGCGCACGGCGTGACGGCCAACTGCATCAACCCGGCGTACGTGCGGACCGCGCTGGTGGAGAGCCAGATCGCCGACCAGGCGGCCAGCCACGGCATCGGCGAGGACGAGGTGGTGGAGAAGATCATGCTGGCCCGGGCGGCGATCAAACGGCTGATCGAGCCGGAGGAGGTGGCCGAGCTGGTGGCGTACCTGTGCGCTCCCCCGGCCGCGTTCCTCACCGGCGCCTCGATCGCCCTCGACGGGGGCTGGACGGCCAACTAGTGGCACCGCGCACAATGTCGGTCATGTCGTCGCCGGTGGAGTTCCTGGAGCTGCTGGCGCGCGAGGCCGCCGCCGTCGAGTTCGAGGGCCCGCTGGTCGCCGCGCGCGCCGCCGGCCTGCCCGCCGACCGGCTGGCCGAGCTGGAGCAGGCGAAGGTGGTGGCGCTGCGGGTCCGGGCGTTGCTGGAGCGCCGGCGTCGCCGGGAGACCGAGCTGTCCGGTCTCTACGACACCGCGAGCGACCTGGCCGGGCTGCGTGACCTGGACGACGTGCTGCGGGCGATCGTGCACCGGGCGCGGATCCTGCTCGGCACCGACGTGGCCTACATGACGCTCAACGACGACGAGCGCGGCGACACCTACATGCGGGTCACCGACGGGTCGATCTCGGCCCGGTTCCAGCGGCTACGGCTGGAGATGGGCGACGGCCTGGGCGGCCTCGTGGCGCAGACCGGCACCCCGTACGTCACCTCGAACTACCAGGAGGACGACCGCTTCAAGCACACCGGGGAGATCGACGGCGGGGTGGGCGAGGAGGGCCTGGTGGCCATCCTCGGCGTGCCGCTGCGGCTGGGCTCCAGCGTGATCGGCGTGCTCTACGCGGCCAACCGCTCGGCCCGCCCGTTCGCCCGGGAGGAGGTGTCGCTGCTGGTCTCGCTGGGCGCGCACGCGGCGGTGGCGATCGACACCGCCCGGCTGCTGGCCGAGACCCGCTCGGCGCTGGCGGAGCTGTCGGCGGCGAACAGCACCATCCGGGCGCACAGCAGCTCGGTGGAGCGGGCCGCCGCCGCGCACGACCGGATGACGGCGCTCGTGGTGCGCGGCGGCGGGATGCAGGACGTGGCGGCGGCGGTGACCGAGGTGCTCGGCGGGGCGCTGCTGGCGCTGGACGCCGAGGGCCGCCGGCTGGCCCGGGTCGGCGAGATCGAGGAACCGGACCGGGCGGACATCGTGGAGGCGGTCGCCGCGTCGCGGACCGAGGGGCGCAGCGTGCGTCGCGGTCCGCTCTGGTACGCGGCCGTGGTGGCCGGCGCGGAGAACCTGGGCGCGCTGGTGCTGCGCCCGGACGACGAGCTGGTCGACGCCGACCAGCGAATCCTGGAGCGGGCGGCGCTGGTGACCGCGCTGCTGCTGCTGTTCCGCCGGACGGTCGCCGAGGCGGAGGGCCGGGTCCGGGGCGAGCTGCTCGACGACCTGATCGCCCGGCCCTTGCGCGACACCGACGCGTTGCGTGGCCGGGCCCGCCGGATCGCTGTGGACCTGGACGCCCCGCACGTGCTGGTGGCGGTCGGCGACGACGCGTTCGCCGAGACCGGCTCGGCCCGGCAGCGGGTCCTGTCCTGGGCCACCACGTACGCGTCGACCCGGGGCGGGTTGGCCGCGGCGCGCGACGGGCGGGTGGTGCTGATGCTGCCCGGCCGGGACGCCGGTCAGGCGGCCCGGGCGGTGGCCCGGGACCTGTCCCGGGTGACCGGCCGGCCGGTGACCGCCGGCGCGAGCGGGCCGTCGACCGGCCCGGCGTCGCTGGCGGTCACGTTCGCCGAGGCGGAGCGCTGTCTGACCGCGCTGGGCGCGCTCGGCCGGGCCGGGCAGGGGGCGAGCACCGCGGAGCTGGGCTTCGTCGGGCTGTTGCTGGGCGCGGTCGGCGATGCCGGCGACCGGGACGTGAGCGGGTTCCTCACCGCCACGGTGGGGCCGGTGGTCGACTACGACGCGCGGCGGGGCACCGCGTTGGTGAAGACGCTTGAGGCGTACTTCGGGGTGGGCGGCAGTCTGGCCCGGGCGGCCGAGTTGCTGCACGTGCACGTGAACACCGTGACCCAGCGGCTGGAGCGGGTCGGTCAGCTGCTCGGTGCCGACTGGCAGAAGCCGGAGCGGGCGCTGGAGGTGCAGCTCGCGCTGCGCCTGCACCGACTGCGCAGGCCCTCCGCCTGACCCGGCCGGGTCAGCGGGCGCGCAGGCCGTCCAGCACCGCGTCGACGATCCGCTCGGGCAGGCGCCGCTCGTCGGCGCCGGGATACCAGTGCACCATCCGCTGGGTCAGCATCGGCGCGGTGAGCAACGCCATGGCCACCTCGACGTCGAGGTCGGGGCGCAGCTCGCCGCGGTCGACCGCGCGGCGCAGCACCTCGCGCATCGCCTCCCGCCGGGGCTCGATGATCGCCTCGTAGGCCTGTCGGTGCGCGGAGCTGCGGCTCACCTCGGGCACCAGGCACGGCATGATCATGCGGGCCCGTGGGTCGACGTGCTGCCCGACCGCACCGACCAGTTGCACCAGGTCGTCGCGGACGGAGCACCCGGTGGTGCGCGGCGGGTCACCCTTGAGCCGGCTCAACGCGTCCAGCAGCAGGGCTTCCTTGCCGGGCCAGCGGCGGTAGATGGTGGCCTTGCCCACCCCCGCGCGGGCGGCGATCGCCTCGATGGAGAGCGCCTCGATGGTGCTGCCCTCGGCCAGCAGGTCGAGGGTGGCCTCCACGATCGCCTCGTCCGCGCGGGTGCTCCGCGGTCGCCCGGGCGACCGCGGAGCACCCGCCGTGGAAGTCATGTCACACATTGTCCACGAACCTAGGCGGTCCCGGCCAACTCCGGCTCGGTGGCCGGCGTCGCGTCGGGTGCGACGACCGGCCGGCCCGGCATCCAGCGCAGCACGATCACCACGCCGAGCGCGGCCACCAGCGCGGAGACCCCGGCCGCCCAGTGCATCGCCGAGACGAACGAGTCGTTCGCGGCGTCGATCAGCCGCGGCGCGGCCGGGCCGAGCCGGTCGGCCACCGCGTACGCCCCGGAGAGCGACTCCCGGGCGGCGTCGCGGACCGGTCCGGGCAGCGCGGACACCGCCGGGCCGACCTGGTCGCGGTAGAGCGCGGAGAGCACCGAGCCCAGCACCGCCACGCCGAGCGCGCCGGCCACCTGACGGACCGTGTTGCTGACCGCCGAGCCCACGCCGGCCTTCTCCCGCGGCAGCGAGGACATGATCGACTCGGTGGCGGGCGGCATGATGTTGGCCATCCCGGTGCCCTGGAGGAAGCCCAGCGCCGAGAAGATCCAGATCGGCGTGTCCGCGTCGATGAGGACGTACCCGGCGAGCGCCACCACGGTGAGCAGCAGCCCGACCGTCGCCACGGCCCGGCCGCCGTAGCGGCGGACCATCGCGGCGCTGCGCGGGGCGAAGATGAGCTGGGCCGCCGCGAAGGGCAGGTAGAGCAGGCCACTCTCCAGCGGGCTGTAGCCGCGGACCAGTTGCAGGTAGAACGCGCCGAAGAACAGCACGCCCATCGCGGCGAAGAAGACCAGCCCGACCAGGGCCACCGGGGCGGCGAACCGGGGCACCCGGAACAGCCGCACGTCCAGCGACGGGTGGTCGCTGCGCAGCTCGTGCGCGACGAACCAGCCGAGCACCGCGAGGCCGCCGACGATCGAGACCCAGACCTGCGGCCGGCCGAAGCCGTGCTCGCCGCCGTCGATGATGCCGTAGGTGAGCGCGACCAGGCCGACCACGGAGAGCAGCACGCCGAGCACGTCCACCCGGCCCGGGGACGGGTCGCGGGACTCGGGGACCAGCAGCGCGACCAGCAGCACGCCCACCGCCACCACCGGCACGTTGATCAGGAAGACCGAGCCCCACCAGTAGTGCTCCAGCAGCGCGCCGCCGAGCACCGGGCCGATGGCCACGGCGAGACCGACCGCGCCGGCCCAGACCCCGATCGCCCGGCCGCGCTCGCGGGGGTCGAAGACGTTGGAGATGATCGAGAGCGTCACCGGCATGATGGCCGCGCCGCCGACGCCCATCAGGGCCCGGGCGCCGATCAGCTGGGCCGGGTCCTGCGCGTACGCGGAGAGCAGCGACGCCAGCCCGAACAGCACAAGTCCGACGATGAGGAACCGCCGCCGGCCGAAGCGGTCGCCGAGCACGCCGAAGGTGAAGAGCAGGCCGGCGAAGACGAGGGTGTAGGAGTTGATCGCCCACTCCAGCTCACCCTGGCTCGCGCCGAGGCCGCGCACCGGGTCGGCCAGGGTGCGCAGGGCGACGTTGAGGATCGTGTTGTCGAGGACGACCACGAGAAGGCTGATCACCAGCACCCCGAGGATCGCCCACCTCCTCGGGTGTCCGGTGTTCTCGTTGGGTTCCATTCGGGTTCTCCCCCCGGTTGACCCGCGTCCAGATACGAAACGGGGCAGACTCGTAACTGTCGCCGAGCGTAGGCGAGGGAGTTTCGATACGGAACCGGTTCGTATCGAATGTGCGTCAGGTCACGTCCGACCCACCGCCGCGGACGTCAGGCGGACGCCGCGGCTTGCAGGCAGGCGGCGGTGGCCTCGGGGAGCGTGGTGACGTGCCGGGGCGCGGACGGGCCGGGTGGGAACGGCTCGATCCAGCCCGGTCCGGCGGCGAGCACCCGGACGCCCGGCAGGTCCCGCCGGAGGCGGACCAACCGGTACGCCCGCCCGGTCAGGGGAGTCTGCGACCAGACCACCACCACCCGCGGTCGCACCCGAGCCGCCGCGCCGGCCAGCGCCGACCAGGGCAGCGCCGGTCCCAGGTGCAGGCAACCGCGACCCCGCTCGCGCAGCGCCGCGGCCAGGGCGTGCAGCCCCAGGCAGTGCGTCTCGTGCTCGGCGCCGGCGAGCAACAGCCCGCGCGCGGGCAGCGGCCGTCCCGGATCCCGGCGGAAGACGTCCAGCCCCACCCGCAGCCCCTCGGACAGGGCGTGCTCCACCGCGACGTCGGCCGGGCTGTCCCCGCGCAACCCGCCCAGCAGCGGCAGGCAGACCTGCTCCCAGACCGACGCCACGCCGGCCTCGGCGGCCAGGTCGAGCACCAGCCCGGCGACCTGGTTGTCGTCCAGGTCCTCGGCGGCGGCCAGGAGCCGCTTACGGGCCGTCTCGGCGGCCCCGGCCGGCATCTGGTTCCTCAGCAACGACGCACCCCCGGGTAGCTCTCCTACCAGGGGCTTCGCCCGGTCGGCCGGATCCGGATGCGCCGGGCGGGAAAATCATTCGCGCCGGGCGGCTCCCCGGCGTCGCAGCAGGTGGGCGACGGTGCCCCAGAGACCCCGCCGGAACAACAGCACGACCAGCACGAAGATGCCGCCGGTGACCAGGCCGATGGCCTCGAACCCGGAGAACGACAGCCAATCCTCCAGCCGGACCACGAGCGCCGCGCCGAGCACGCCGCCCCACAGCGTGCCGATGCCGCCGAGCACCACCACGATGACCGCCTTGCCGGAGGTGGTCCAGTGCAGCACGTCCAGCGAGACGAACCGGTGGCCGACCGCGAAGAGCCCGCCGCCGAGCCCGGCCAGGAAGCCGGAGAGCACGAACACGGTCAGCTTGTAGCGGTGCACCGGGTAGCCCAGTGCACGGGCCCGCGCCGGGTTGTCCCGGATCCCGACCAGCACCCGACCGAACGGCGAGTGCACGATCCGCCAGGCGGCGAACAGGCCGAGCAGCACGATCGGCAGGATCGCGTAGTAGAAGTAGTAGTCATCGGTGAGGTCGGCGCCGAAGAACGCGCGCGGCACCCCCTGCAGGCCGTTCTCACCCTGGGTGACCGAACGCCACTCGTTGGCCACGTAATAGACCATCTGCGCGAAGGCCAGGGTGACCATGGCGAAGTAGATCCCGGTGCGCTTCACCGCCAGGTAGCCGATCGGCAGCGCGAGCAGCGCCGCGCCCAGCGCCCCGGCCAGCACCGCCGCCGGGAACGGCAGGCCGGCGTGGATCGCGACCAGCCCGGTCAGGTATGCCGAGGTGCCCCAGAACGCGGCGTGCCCGAACGACATCAGCCCGGTGAAGCCGAGCAGCAGGTCCACCGAGACGGCGAACAGCGCCCAGCACAGGATGTCCACCGCGACCGCCGGGTAGAGGCCGTTCGGCAACCACAGCGCGACCAGCAGGCCGACCGCCAGCAGCGCGTACCGGACCCAGCTGGGCGCCCGCGCGACGGCGAGCAGGCCGGAGCGGGCCGGTGGAGCCTTGGTGTCCACCGTTGCGGTCATGCGGGAGCCTCCTCTCGGCCGAACAGGCCGGCCGGGCGCCACAGCAGCACGGCGGCCATCACCACGAACACGACGGTCTGCGACACGAGCGGGTAGTCCGACAGGTACGCCTCGCCCCACGCCTGGACCAGGCCGATGCCGAAACCGGCGGCCACCGAGCCGAAGATGGAGCCGAGCCCACCGATCACCACCACCGCGAAGACCACGATGATCAGGTCGGCGCCCATCAGCGGGTTGACCGCCCGCATCGGGGCGGCCAGCACCCCGGCCAGCCCGGCGAGCGCGATGCCGAAGCCGAACACCGGGGTGACCCACCTACCCACGTCGATGCCGAACGCCCGGGTCAGCTCCGGCCGCTCGGTGGCGGCCCGGACCACCATGCCGACCCGGGTCCGCCCGAGCACCCACCACACCGCGACGCAGAGCAGCACCGTGAAGCCGAGGATGAAGACCCGATAGGCCGGGAAGTCGAAGAGTCCGAAGTCGACGGTCCCGGTCAGCCCGGCGGGTGTGGCGTACGGGCTGGACTGCACGCCGTACCGGGACTTGACCAGATCCTGGAGGATCAGCGTGAGGCCGAAGGTGAGCAGGAAGTTGTAGAGCGGGTCGAGCCGGGTGAGCCGGTGGATCACCGCCCGCTCCAGCGCCATGCCGAGCAGGCCCAGCGCCAGCGGCATGATCACCAACGCGGCCCAGAACGGCACGCCCGCCTCGGCGAGCAGCACGTACGCGCCGAACGCACCGAGCATGTAGAACGCGCCGTGGGCGAAGTTGACCACCCGGAGCATGCCGAAGATGACCGCGAGCCCGAGGGCGAGCAGGGCGTAGAACGCCCCGCCCACCAACCCGTTGAACGTATTCTGCAGGAAGCCACTCACAGCTTGCAGTCCGCCGACGGGGCGCGGAAGGCCTCCGCCGCCGGGATGGTCTTCAGGATCTTCACGTAGTCCCACGGCTCCTTCACCTCGGCCTGCGGCTTCACCTGGGCCAGGTAGGCGTCGTGCACGACCCGGTGGTCCTGCGCGCGGATCCGGCCGTTGCGCAGGAAGAGGTCGTCGACGTCCTTGCCCTCCAACTGCTTGACCACGGCGTCCGCGTCGTCGGTGCCGGCGGCCTGCACCGCCTCCAGGTACTGCATCGCCGCCGAGTAGTTCGCCGCGTGCGCGAACGACGGCCGGGTGCCGGTCTCTTTCTGGAACCGGTCGGCCCACTCCCGGTTCTGCTCGTCGAAGTTCCAGTACCAGGCGTCGGTGTAGGTGGTGCCGGCCAGCGCGTCGGGGGTGAGCGAGTGGATGTCGGTGATGAACATCAGCCCGACCGCCAGCCCGACGCCCTTGTCCCGCAGCTTGAACTCGTTGTACTGCTTCACCACGTTCACCAGCTCGGCGCCGGCCTGCATGGTGCCCAGGACCTGCGGCCTCGGGTTCAGCGTCGGCGCCTTGAGCAGGAACGACGAGTAGTCACCGCTGGTGTTCGGGAACGGCGCTCCGTCGGAGCCGACCACCTTGCCGCCGGCCGCGGCGATGGCGGCGGAGAAGCTCTTCTCCATGTCCTGCCCGAACGCGTAGTTCGGGTAGAGGATGTACCAGTTCTTGCCGACCTGCTCGGTGGTCGCCGTGCCGGTGCCGTGGGCCAGCATGTAGGTGTCGTAGGCGTAGTGAAACGTGTACTTGTTGCAGCTCTTGCCGGTCAGGTCGGTGGTCGCCGCGCCGATGTTGAAATAGAGCTTCTTCTTCTCCTTGGCCACGTCGGCGACCTTCAGCGCGGCCGAGGAGGTCGGCACGTCCAGGATGGCGTCGACGCCCTTGCGGTCGTACATCTCCTGGGCCTTGCTGTTCGCCACGTCCGGCTTGTTCTGGTGGTCTGCGGTCTGCACGGTGATGTCAGTGGTCACCGCGTCGTCGCCGTGCTCGGCCTTGAAGTCGGCGATGGCCATCTCCACGGCCTTGACCGAGTTGCGCCCGGACAGCTCCGAGTAGGCCCCCGACTGGTCGTTGAGCACGCCCAGCACGATCTTGTCGCCGGTCAGCTTCTCCTCGCCGCCGGACTGCGGGCCACCGCCGCCGCAGCCCGCCACCAGCAGCACCGCCGCCGAGGCGGCGGCCACACCCACGCTCCTACGCATGTCCATCCCCTTCGTACCGCGCGGTCCGCGCGGGTCAGCCGTCGGAACTCAGATGCCGAGGTACGCCAGCAGCTCGCGTTCGCGCGAGCGCACCTCGGCGTTCTCCATCGCCTCCGCGATCCGCCCCTCGGCCAGCAGGTAGTGCCGGTCGGCGACGCCGGTGGCGAAGTGCAGGTTCTGCTCCACGAGCAGCACCGTCACGCCGTGCTTCTTGGCCTCCCGCAGCAGGTCGCCGACCTGCTGCACGAGCAGTGGCGACAGCCCCTCGGTGGGCTCGTCGCAGAGCAGCAGCCGGGCCCCCATGCGCAGCACCCGGGCCAGCGCGAGCATCTGCTGCTCGCCGCCGGAGAGCATGGTCGCGGCCGAGTCGCGCCGGTCGTACAGGGCGGGGAACGCCTCGTACACCCGCTTCAGCGGCCACGGGTCCGGGCCGACCCGCGGCGGCAGGGTCAGGTTCTCGGTGACCGTGAGCGTGGCGTACGCGCCCCGGTCGTCGGGCACCCAGCCGAGCCCGGCCCGCGCCCGCTTGTGCGCCGGCAGGCGGCTGATGTCCCGGCCGTCGAGGCGCACCGCGCCGCGCTGCTCGGAGTGCAGCCCCATCACGCACCGCAGCAGCGTGGACTTGCCGGCGCCGTTGCGCCCGACCAGCGTGACCACCTCCCCGGCGGCCACCTCCAGGCTCACCTCCCGCAGCACCTGGGCCTCGCCGTAGCCGGCGGAGAGGTTCTCAATGCGCAGCATCCGCGGCTCCCAGGTAGGCGGTGATGACCCGCTCGTCGGCCCGGACCTGCTCGTACGGCCCCTCGACCAGCACCCGGCCGGCCTGTAGGACGGTGACCGTGTCGGCGAGCCGGCCCACCACGTTCATGTTGTGCTCGACCATGACCACGGTCCGGCCGGTGCGGACGGTCGCGATCAGGTCGACGGTCCGGTCGACGTCCTCCAGGCCCATCCCGGCGGTCGGCTCGTCCAGCAGCAGCACCTTCGGGTCGAGCGCGAGCGCGATGGCCAGCTCCAGGGCCCGTTTGCGCCCGTACGCGAGCGCCTCCGCCGGCGCCTCGGCGAGGTCGGCGAGGCCGACCATGGCCAGCAGCTCGCCGGCCCGCTCCCGGTAGCGGCGCATCAGCTTCGCCGAGCGCCAGAACCGCCAGCCCAGGCCGCTCGACGACTGGAGCGCCAACTCCACGTGCTCGCGCGCGCCGAGCTGCGGGAAGAGGCTGGTGATCTGGAACGACCGGGCCACACCGAGGCGAGCCACCTGCTCCGGGGGCAGC
This sequence comes from Micromonospora sp. NPDC050980, assembly GCF_040653835.1. Taxonomy (NCBI): domain Bacteria; kingdom Bacillati; phylum Actinomycetota; class Actinomycetes; order Micromonosporales; family Micromonosporaceae; genus Micromonospora; species Micromonospora sp. NPDC050980. The sequence continues at coordinate 127,553 of NZ_JBFAGS010000015.1, forward strand.
CCGGTGACGTCCCGGCCGGCCAGCTCGATCCGCCCGCCGCTGGGCGGCAGGAAGCCGGTGAGCAGGTTGAACAGTGTGGTCTTGCCGGCGCCGTTCGGGCCGACCAGGGCGTGCACGGTCCCCGGCGCCACGTCGAGGTCGACGCGATCGACGGCGCGGAAGCCCCGGAAGTCCCGGGTCAGCCCGCGGGCCGACAGGATCGCTTGCCCGGCCATCGCCCCACCCTCCGCAGGTCCGACGCGACGGCCAGGTCGGTGACCGGGGTCACAGGGCGGTCGCGTGCAGGAAACCTACGGCGAGTCGAAGCGGTCGAGCCATGTCGATCCGCCACACATTCCCCCGGGGCGGGTGTAAGGAGGGGCCCCCTGTTAACGCCTCCGGTAGAGAAGGGAACCCCTCTCACCATGACCGGCGCGCGACGCCAGGTGCAGCGGCCGGTCAGTCCGGGAACGTGACCACCCAGCGGGCACCCTCGCCGCGCGCCAGCCGGTCCAGCGCCGCGGGCGCCTCGGCCAGCGACACCGTGCCGCTGACCAGCGGCGTCAGGTCGAGGTCGCCGGCGGCGAGCGCGGCGGCCAGCTCGGGCACCTCGCGGTCCGGGTCGGTCGAGCCGTAGACCGAGGAGCGCAGCGTGCGCGCCGAGTGGAAGATGTCCAGCGCGGACAGGCTGAGCAGGTCGTCCTTGCCGCCCATGCCGACCACGGTCACCGCTCCCCCGCGTCGGGTGGCCCGCCAGGCGGCCCGGATGGTGGCGGACCGGCCGACACATTCGAAGGCGTGGTCCACCCCGCGCCCGCCGGTCCGCGCACGGACCTCCTTGCCGAGCGTGTCGTCGGAGCGCAGGAAGTCGGTGGCGCCGGCGGCCAGGGCCAGCTCCCGCTTGGCCGGCACCACGTCCACCGCGAGGATCGGCGACGCGCCGGCCAGCTTGGCCGCGGTGAGCACCGCCAGCCCGACCCCGCCCAGCCCGATCACCGCGACCGACTCGCCGGCGGCGACCCGGGCGGTGTTGCGGACCGCGCCGACGCCGGTGAGCACGGCGCAGCCCAGCAGCGCCGCCTGCGCCGGTGGCAGCCCGGCCGGCACCGGCACGGTCGCCCGCTCCGGCACCACCACCTCCTCGGCGAGCGCGCCGAGGCCGAGCGTGACCTGCACGGGCTCCCCGGCCGCGGTCTCACCCCGGGCCACCGACGGGGCGGTGTTGGCGGCGCAGAGCCAGGGCTCGCCGTGCCGGCAGTGCCAGCAGTCGCGGCAGGCCGGCGCCCAGTTCAGCACCACCGGCGTGCCCACGGCCAGCCGGGTGCCCGGCCCGGCCTCGGCCACCACACCGGTCGCCTCGTGCCCCAGCACCAGCGGGTACGCCGGTGCCAGCGTGCCGTCCACCATGGCCAGGTCGGAGTGGCAGATGCCGGCGGCGCGGATCCGGACCCGCAGCTCGCCGGGGCCGGGCGCGGGCAGGCGCACCTCCTCGACCACCGGGGTCGCGCCCCGGCCGTGCACCACGAGCGCCCTCATCGCTGGATCGCCTTCAGCTCGGTGAACTCCTCCACGCCGTACCCGCCCAGCTCGCGGCCGAGGCCGGACTGCCGGTAGCCGCCGAACGGGGCGAGCGGGTTGAACGCTCCGCCGTTGACGTCCACCTGGCCGGTGCGCAGCCGCCGGGCCACGGCCAGCGCCGCGTCCTCGTCGGCCGACCAGACCGCGCCGGCCAGCCCGTACCGGGAGTTGTTGGCGATCGCCACCGCCTCGTCGGTGTCGGCGAACGGGATCACCGCGAGCACCGGCCCGAACACCTCCTCCTGCGCCAGCGCGCTGTCCGGGTGCACGTCGGCGAGGACGGTGGGCGCGACGAAGTGACCACGCGGCGGCACCGGCGCCGCCGGGCCGCCGGCGACGAGCCGGGCGCCGTCGGCGAGCGCCCGGTCGACGTGCCCGCGTACCCGGTCGGCCTGGGCGGCCGAGACCAGCGGGCCGAGCCGGGTGGCCGGGTCGAACGGGTCGCCGAGCCGGTAGCCGGCCACCGCCGACGCGGCCAGGTCGAGCGCCTCGTGGTAGCGGTCGCGGTGCACCAGCATCCGGGTCCAGGCGGTGCAGGTCTGACCGGAGTTGACCAGCACGTTGCCGACGCCGACCTTCACCGCGGTCGGCAGGTCGGCGTCGGCCAGGATCACGTTTGCCGACTTGCCGCCCAGCTCCAGCGCGACCCGGGCGATCCGGTCGGCGGCCAGGTGCGCGATCCGCCGGCCGGTGGCGGTGGAGCCGGTGAACGAGACCAGGTCGACGTCGGGGTGGGCGGCGAGCGCCTCGCCGACCACCGCTCCGGTGCCGGGCACCAGGTTTACCACTCCGGGCGGCAGCCCGGCCTCGGTCACCGCGTCGAAGAGCAGGTAGGCGGTGAGCGGCGTCAGCTCGCTGGGCTTGAGCACCACGGTGCAGCCGGCGGCGAGCGCCGGGGCGAGCTTGGCGACCACCTGGTGCAGCGGGTAGTTCCACGGCGTGATCGCGCCCACCACGCCGACCGGTTCGCGGACCACGAGCGAGTTGCCGACGACCTGCTCCGCGGCCGGCCGGGCGGCCAGCTCGACCATGCTCCGCAGCACGATCAGCGGCAGGCCGGCCTGCACCCGGGTGGCCAGCTTGAGCGGGGCGCCCAGCTCCGACGCGACGGTGCGGGCGATGTCGTCGGCGCGGGCGGCCAGCGCGGCGTGCAGCCGGTCCAGGTGCGCGGCCCGCTCGGTGGGGTCGGTGGCGGCCCAGCCGGGGAACGCGGCCCGGGCGGCGGCCACCGCGCGGTCCACGTCGGCCGGGGTGCCGGCGGGCACCTCGCCGATCGTCTCCCCGGTGGCCGGGTTCTCCACCGCGATCGTGTCGCCCGACGACGGGTCGACCCAGTCGCCGGCGACGTGCAGGTGGCGGCGCGTCAGCGGGGCGGGCGGCGCGGCAGCGAGGTCCATGGCGTCCTTCGGGGGCGGAAACTAGCGGTGGGAGTTTGCACGCTACTCCCGACCGCCGGACCGTTCCAGCGGAGCGACGGTGGCCGCGTACTCGGCGGCGAGGCCGTGCAGCAACGCGTCCAGGCCGAGCGCGAACGCGCCCTCGTCGACGCTGCGCTGGTGGCCGGGGAGCCGGTGCGCCTGGCTGAGGTGCGGGTGCGCGGCGTAGAGCGACGGATCCTCGACGAAGCCCCGGGCGAACGAGCCGAGCGCCGAGCCGGCCACGAAGTAGCGCAGCGCGGCGCCGATGTGGGTGGCCCGCGCCGGCGGCCAGCCGGCCCGGACCAGCGCACCGTAGACGGCGTCGGCCATCGCCAGGGCGGCCGGCCGGCGGCCCGGCCCCTGCGCCAGGTACGGGACGATGTTCGGGTGGGCGGCCAACGCGGACCGGTAGGAGCGGGCCCAGCGGGCCAGCGCCTCGTGCCAGCCGTGCCGGTCGAAGGCGCCCACGTCGACGGTCGCCGTGACGCTGTCCGCCACCGCGTCCAGGATTTCCTCCTTGGTGGCGAAGTGGTTGTAGAGCGAGGGGCCACGTACGCCGAGCGCGGCGGCGAGCCGCCGGGTGGACAGCGCGTCCAGCCCGTCGGCGTCGATCAGCGCGAGCGCGGTCTCGACGATCCGGTCGCGGCTGAGCAGGGCCTGTCGGGGTCGGGGCACGTGCTCATCATCCTCGCTTCGACATCGGGGCTGGACGGCGGAAAACTTCCAGCGCTAGTTTAGAGCGGACGCCGACCTGAGGGGGGCACCGTGGACTTCGCACTGTCCGACGAGGAACGCGCGATCCGGGACACCGTTCGCACGTTCGTCACCCGCGAGGTGATGCCGCTGGAGGCGGAGGTGCTGCGCCGCGAGCGCACCCACCGGCCCGGCCTGGACCGCTCCGAACTGCGCGAACTCCAGCTCAGGGCGAAGAAGTTCGGCTTCTGGGGGTTGGCCACGCCGGAAGAGTACGGCGGGATGGCGCTGCCGGCGGTCATGCAGTCGCTGATCTGGACCGAGCTGGGCCGCAGCTTCGTGCCGTTCCGCTTCGGCGGTGAGGCGGACAACATCCTGTTCCACGCCACCGACGAGCAGAAGAATGAGTTCCTGATCCCCACCATTGAGGGCGAACGGATCTCCTGCTTCGCCATCACCGAGCCCGGCGCGGGCTCCGACGCGGCGAACATCAAGCTGCGCGCCCGCCGCGACGGCGACGACTGGATCCTCGACGGCGAGAAGACGTTCATCACCGGAGGCAACGACGCCGACTTCGCCATCGTGGTCGCGGTGACCGACCCGGAGAAGGGCGCCCGGCGCGGCGGCGCGACCGCGTTCCTGGTCGACCGCGCGATGGGCTGGCGGTCCGAGTTCATCCAGACGATGGGCGAGGGTGGCCCCGCGTCGCTGGTCTTCGACGGCGTACGGGTGCCGCACCGCAACATCCTCGGCGAGATCGGGCAGGGCTTCACGCTGGGCATGGAGTGGATCGGCAAGGGCCGTTACACCATCCCGTCGCACGCCGTCGGCATCGCCGAGCGGGCCCTGCAGATGGCGATCGAGCACGCCAACACGCGGGAGACGTTCGGCGCGCCGATCGCCGCCAACCAGGCCATCCAGTGGATGATCGCCGACTCGGAGACCGAGCTGGAGGCGGCCCGCTGGCTGATCCTGCGCTCGGCCTGGACCGTCGACGCGGGCCTCGATCCCCGGCACGCCTCCTCGATGGGCAAGCTCTACGGCGCCGGCATGGTCAACCGGGTGGTGGACCGGGTGCTCCAGATCCACGGCGGCATGGGCTACACCCGCGAGCTGCCGATCGAACGCTGGTACCGGCAGGTGCGCCTGTACCGGATCTTCGAGGGCACCGACGAGATGCAGCGGCTGATCATCTCACGGGACCTGCTGCGCGGCTACACCAAGATCGGCGGCCACCTGGCCTGATCACCCGGTCAGCGCGTCCAGGGCCAGGTCGACGTCCGCCTCGGTGGTGTAGAGGTGGAACGAGGCGCGCACCCGGCCGGCCCGGACCGCCGCCCGCACCCCAGCGGCGTCCAGCTTCTCCGACGCGCCCGGCACCTCCACGGTGACGATCGCGCTGTCGCCGGGCGGCCGGCCCAGCCCGGCCAGGAACCGGTTGGCCAGCGCCACGTCGTGGTCGCGCACCGCGGCCAGGTCCAGGTCGGCGAGCAGTTCCAGCGCGGGCGCCGCGCCGGCGTAGCAGAGCCAGGACGGGGAGATGTCGAACCGGCGGGCGTCGTCGGCCAGCCGCAACGGCAGGCCGTAGAAGGAGGCGTGCGGGTCGCGGCCGGCGTACCAGCCCGCAGCGTCCGGGCGCAGCCGCTCGCGCAACGCCGGCGCCAGGTAGGCGAAGGCCGCGCCGCGCGGCGCCATCAACCACTTGTACGCCCCGACCAGCACCGCGTCCGCCCGGCCGGCCTCGAACGGCAGCCAGCCGCATGCCTGCGTGGCGTCGACCACCACGAGCGCGTCGTGCGCCCGGGCCGCCGAGACGATCTCGTCGTACGCCGCGACCGTGCCGTCGGCGGACTGCACCAGGCTGAACGCCACCAGGTCGGTGCCGGCGTCGATCGCGTCGACCAGACCGGCGAGCGGGACGGTCCGGACCCGCACCCCGCGCTCCTCCTGCACAAGCCACGGGAACAGGATCGAGGTGAACTCCCCCTCGGGCACCACCACCGTCGCGCCCGGCGGCAGCGACGCCGCGATCGGCGCGGCAAGCTGGGAGACGGCGGAGCCGATGCTCACGTCGGCCGGATCCACGCCGACCAGCCGGGCGAACGCGGCCCGGGACCGGTCGACCGAGGTGTCCCACACCTCGAACGACACCCCACCGGTGCGCCACTCGGCGAGCACCCGCTGCACCGCCTCCGACACCGGGTCGGGCGGCAGCCCGTAGGTCGCCGTGTTCAACCAGCCCGGCTCCACCTGCCACAACTTCCGCGCCTGCGCCAGCTCCATGCCCTCGACGCTAGCCACCCCCACCCCCACCCCGACACCGCCAATCCCCTCCACGTGGCTCGCGATCAGCGGTCGCACCGCTCGGGCGGACTTCCGGCCAGCCGAGCAGGCAGGTGTCACCCGTCGGCGATGCCGGGGAACCGGTGCGACCGGCTGCTGATCCAGTCCCAGTAGGCGGGTGACTTGCGCGCCAACTGACGGTAGAAGCCGAGCAGGGCCACCCGGACGCGTTCCAGGTCCGCCGACGCCGTCGTCTCCGGGTTCCAGGCGAGGTACAGATGCCGCTCACCGGCCGCCAGGCCGGTCAGCGGCACCACCCGATAATCGCCGCGCGAGTGGGCCAGCGCGCTGCTGAAGGCCACCGCCCTGTTCTTGTCGATCATGGGCCGACCGGTGAGCTGGAACGCCGGCACCACCCGGGTCCGGGGCAGGCGAGCGAGCGTCTGCGTCTCCCAGCGGTGCGGACTCTGACTCGGCGGGCTCACCACCCAGCACTCGTCGCCGAGATCTTCGATGTCGATGCTGGCGGCGTCGGCGAGCCGGTGGAAGCGACTGACCTGCAGCCAGATCGGCTCGCGGACGACAGTGACCATGTGCGCACCCGGCGGCAGGGGCGCGGCCTCTCCCGGGAAGTCGGCAACCAACACGACATCCTGTCCACCCTCGCCCAGCCGGGCGAGCAGCGCCGGGGAGTCGTCGACCGTCCAGTCGAGCTCGACGTCCGGCAGTGCCGCCTCGACATGCTCCGCCATCAACCGGCTGTACAGCTCGATCGTGCCCAACCGCAGCGGCGTCCGCGTGGACGGGGCCGCGACGACATCGTTCACCGCCTGCTCCCACCGACCCAGCAGGTCCGGGACGACAAGAGCGAGCCGGACCCCGGCCGGGGTCATCGCGACCCGGACGGTCGAACGGTCCAGGAGGCGTACGCCGACGGCGCGCTCCAGGCGTTGGATCCGGCGCACCACCGCGGAGTTGGTGAGATACAACCGTTCGGCGGCGCGGCTGAACGACAGGGTCTCGGCGACTACGGCGAACGTGTGGAGATCAACCCACTGCACGCTCCAGTTGTATCGGACGTCGCGCCGTCGGACCATCGCCCGCGTCGACCTGACCTTCTGCGCAGTCGACAACGGTCGATGCCTGATGCTGCCGAACCGTCACTTCCCCGGCTTCGGCCGCTGCCGGAGGCTCTTGTCGCGGCAGCCGACACCCGGCGGCCGGACAATCACCCTGAGGTGGCCCATGCGAACCATCCCGCGATCCGCCCGGCAGCGGCGGACCTCCCGGCTGTTGACCCTGCTCCTGGCGGCCGTCCTCGGCGCCGTCGGCACGGCCACGCCGGCTGTCGCCGGCCCGAACACCCTCACCATGACCAGGACCACCAACCAGACGTTGCAGTTCGGCGGCGCCAACAACGCCTACTCCACCGGTTGTTACCGCGTCGACCTCACCGGCCAGGGCAACCAGAGCCTGATCGGCACCAACACCTTCTGGATCCCGGCGAATTACTTCATCGCCGGCAACCGCGGGCTGGGCCTGCGGTTCACCTACCAGAGCGCGTACGGCTGGGTCAGCCTGAACACGGACGGTGGCGGCGTGCTCCTGCCGAACGGCTCGACGCCGAGCGGCGGTCTGGCCCGGCTGGCGGTGGGCTCCATCGTCACCATCACCCGGGTCACCAGCCTGCCCTACACCGGGCAGGGCTTCACCTGCACCCTCCCGCCGCCGGCGGGCGAGCGCTGCCGCAGCTTCACCATCACCGGGCGCTACGGCCAGGTCACCATGGCACAACTGCTGGGCACCGGCAACGACAGCCGCGTGGTGGTGGCGGCGCTGGCCTACGCCCAGCTCAAGGGGCGCTACTGCTGGAACGGAAACCAGGTCACCCGGCAGCGGATCGAGCCGATCCAGCACGACTTCACCAGTTCACCGGTGCCGGCCGGGCTGTTCTTCGAACGCAAGAACCCCCGCACCGGCAGCATCTACCTCGACTCCAACCGGGGCTTCTACCGGGTGACGCAGTCCGGGGTGGACATCTACGTGGACGTGCCCGCGGGGGTACGGATCTACGGTGTGCCCATCCCGCAGATGTCCGACCGCTACGTCGGTAAAATCAACTTCGACACCCGGCTCAACGCCGGCGGGACCGTGGAGGCCACCTCGGGCGCCGAGGTCTGGACGAGCGCCATCGGCACCGGACTCTGAGCCGGAACCAGCCGCTCGGCCGGCCTGCCCCGGCCGAGCGGCGGTGTTCCGGCGCACCGGCGACGAACGGTCAGGCCGGCGGTGCGAGGTCCGCGAGCACCGCGGTCATCTCCGCCCGCACCCGGGGCAGCGACCAACCGGCCAGCTCGGGCAGGGGGTGCCGCGCCCGCAACCGCCGCACCGCCGCCAGGCCGACGAGATAGCCGCAGCGCCGGGGCAGGTCACCCCGCAACGGCGAGTCCCGCATCAGGAAGTACGCCGCGTGGTGGTCCGGGTCGGTGGCGTCCAGGTCGGCCCGGACCCGGCCCACGATCTCCGGCCACCGGCGGCGACACTCGTCCAGCCAGGCCCGGTGGCCGGGACGACCGAACCAGAGGTACGCCTCGACCGGCCGGCCGGGATCCAGCTCGGCGGTGACCTGGGTGGCCAGCCCCTCGGCGAAGAGCTGGTTCGCCACCCCGTGCGACGGCCAGTCGCGGATGCCGGCCCGGCGGTCGTGCACCACGTGCGCGGCCTCGTGCCGCACCAGCAGCGCGTCGTCGTCGGGCTCGCGCCCCTCGACGGCGAGGAAGAGCGCGTAGCGACCGCCGAGGTCGTCGGCCCAGCCGTTGGCCTGGCGCAGCCCGACGAGCACCACGCACTCGACCGGCCCGCCCTCGCCGGACCAGCCGAGCACGCCGGCCGCGTCCGCGACGCCGGCGGGCAGCAGCTCGCGTACCGCCTCGGCGCGGGCGGCCAGGTCGGCGACCCGGTCGCGGAGGCCGGCCACGGCGGCGGTCACGGCCTGCGGGTCGGACCAGTCGCCGCCGCGGTCCAGCACACCGAACACGTCCGGGTGCCGGGCCAGGTAGCGGGACCGCCACGCCTGCGGCCAGCGTTCCGCGTCGACGGACCGGCACTCGCCGAGGGCGGCCAGCGCGTCCGGCACGAGGTCGCGCACGCGCAACAGGTCCGTCGGGGGCATGCCCCGATGCTGCCCGATCACCGACCGGCCCGCACGGTCAGCTCACGTTGGCCGGGCCCAGGACGCTCTTCAGGTCGCCCATCAGCGCGGTGGTGGCGGCCACCCGGAACGGGCCGAGCCGCAGCGTGGTGGTCTTGCCGCCGTTGAGCAGCTTGACGTGCACCTCGGTGTCGCCGGGGTGCAGCACCAGGGTCTCCTTGAGCCGTTCGACGAGCGGCGGGGTGCAGCGGTGCACCGGGATGGTGAGCGTGACCGGCTTGTTCGCCGGGTTGCTCGTCACGTCCGGCATGGACATGTCCATCGCCATGATCCGGGGGGTGTCGTCGCGGCGGTCCACCCGGCCCTTGACCACCACGATCGCGTCCTCCGCGATGTATTGCCCGATCACCTCGTAGGTGTTCGGGAAGAACAACGTCTCGACGCCGCCGGCCAGGTCCTCCAGGGTGGCCGAGGCCCAGGCCCGGCCCTGCTTGGTGACCCGACGCTGCACGCCGGAGAGGATGCCGGCGAGCGTGACCACCGCGCCGTCGGGCACCGTGCCCTCCTCCGACAGCGCGGCGATGGTGGTGTCGGCCGCCGCGCCGAGCACGTGCTCCAGGCCGAACAGCGGGTGGTCGGAGACGTACAGGCCGAGCATCTCGCGCTCGAACGCCAGCTTGTCGCGCTTGTCCCACTCCCCGTCGCCGATCACCGGCATGACGGTGGTGCTGCCGCCGGCGTCGGCATCGCCGAAGCCGGCGCCGAAGAGGTCGTACTGGCCGACCGCCTCCTTGCGCTTGACGTCGGCGTACGCGTCGATGGCGTCGGCGTGCACGGCCAGCAGGCCCTTGCGCGAGTGCTTCAGCGAGTCGAACGCGCCGGCCTTGATCAGCGATTCGATGGTCTTCTTGTTGCAGGCCACCGCGTCGACCTTGGACAGGAAGTCGTAGAAGTCGGCGTACTCGCCCTTCTCCTCGCGGCAGCGCATGATCGAGGCGACCACGTTCGCGCCGACGTTGCGTACCGCGCCGAGGCCGAAGCGGATCTCCTTGCCGACCGGGGTGAACGGGCCGGCGGAGGTGTTCACGTCCGGCGGGAGCACCTGGATCCGCATCCGGCGGCACTCGGACAGGTAGAGCGCCATCTTGTCCTTGTCGTCGCCGACGGAGGTGAGCAGCGCCGCCATGTATTCCGCCGGGTAGTGCGCCTTGAGGTAGGCGGTCCAGTAGGAGACCAGGCCGTACGCGGCGGAGTGGGCCTTGTTGAACGCGTAGCCGGCGAACGGCACCAGGACGTCCCACACCGCCTGGATGGCGTCGTCGGGGTAGCCGTTCGCGCGGCAGCCGTCCCGGAACGGGACGAACTCCTTGTCCAGGATCTCCTTCTTCTTCTTGCCCATCGCCCGGCGCAGCAGGTCGGCCTGGCCGAGCGTGTAGCCGGCGAGGATCTGCGCGGCACGCTGCACCTGCTCCTGGTAGACGATCAGGCCGTAGGTGGGCGCGAGGATCTCGCGCAGCGGCTCCTCCAGCGCCGGGTGGATCGGGGTGATCTCCTGGAGGCCGTTCTTGCGCAGCGCGTAGTTGGTGTGCGAGTCGACGCCCATCGGGCCGGGCCGGTAGAGCGCCAGCACGGCGGAGATGTCCTCGAAGTTGTCCGGCTTCATCATCCGCAGCAGCGAGCGCATCGGCCCGCCGTCGAGCTGGAACACGCCGAGCGTGTCGCCCCGGGCGAGCAGTTCGTACGCGGCCTTGTCGTCCAGCGGCAGGCCGAGCAGGTCCAGCTCCTTGCCGTGGTTGAGCCCGATGTTCTTCACCGCGTCGTCGATGATGGTCAGGTTGCGCAGGCCGAGGAAGTCCATCTTCAGCAGCCCGAGCGACTCGCAGGTCGGGTAGTCGAACTGCGTGATGATCACGCCGTCGGCGTCGCGGCGCATCAGCGGGATGTGCTCGATGATCGGCTCGGCGGACATGATGACGCCGGCCGCGTGCACGCCGGTCTGCCGGATCAGCCCCTCGATGCCCTTCGCGGTCTCGATGACCTTCTTGACGTCCGGGTCGGACTCGTAGAGCCCGCGGATCTCGCCGGCCTCGGCGAAGCGCGGGTGCTTCGGGTCGAAGATGCCGGACAGCGGGATGTCCTTGCCCATCACCGCCGGCGGCATGGCCTTGGTGATCCGGTCACCCACCGCGTACGGGAAACCCAGCACCCGGGCCGAGTCCTTGATCGCGGCCTTCGCCTTGATCGTGCCGAACGTGGCGATCTGCGCGACCTTGTCCTCGCCCCACTTGTCGGTCACGTACTTGATCACCTCGCCGCGCCGGCGCTCGTCGAAGTCGATGTCGACATCCGGCATCGAGACGCGCTCCGGGTTGAGGAACCGCTCGAAGATCAGCCCGTGCGGGATCGGGTCGAGGTCGGTGATGCCCAGCGCGTACGCGACGAGCGAGCCGGCCGCCGAGCCCCGGCCCGGCCCCACCGCGATGCCCTGGCTCTTCGCCCACTGGATGAAGTCGGCGACCACGAGGAAGTAGGACGGGAAGCCCATCTGGATGATGACGCCCAGCTCGTACTCCGCCTGGACGACGTGGCCCTCCGGGATGCCGCCGGGGAAGCGGCGCTTGAGCCCGGCGAACGTCTCCTTGCGGAACCAGGACTCCTCGGTCTCGCCCTCGGGGACGGGGAACCGCGGCATCAGGTTGTGGAACGCGAACATCCCGGCCGGGTCGACCTTCTCCGCCACCAGCAGCGTGTTGCGGCAGCCCTCCAGCCAGGCATCGGAGTTGTCGACCGCGCGCATCTCGTCGGCCGACTTGATGTAGTAGCCGCTGCCGTCGAACCGGAACCGGTTCGGGTCGGACACGTTCGCCGCCGTCTGCACACAGAGCAGGACGTCGTGCGCCTCGGCCTGCGCCTCGTGGGTGTAGTGCGAGTCGTTGGTGACGACCGGCGGGATGCCCAGCTTCTGGCCGATCTCCAGCAGTTCCTTGCGTACCCGGTGCTCGATCGGGATGCCGTGGTCCATGATCTCTAGGAAGTAGTTGTCCTTTCCGAAGATGTCCTGGTATCTGGCTGCCGCCTTCAACGCCTCGTCGAACTGGCCGAGGCGCAGCCGGGTCTGCACCTCGCCTGACGGGCAGCCAGTGGTCGCCATCAGCCCGGACGCGTGCTCGGCGAGGATGTCGGCGTCCATCCGTGGCCACTTGACGAAGAAGCCCTCGGTGTACGACTTGCTGGTCAGCGTGAACAGGTTGTGCAGGCCGACCTTGTTCGCCGCCCAGATCGTCATGTGCGTGTAGCCACCGCTGCCGGAGACATCGTCGCTCTTCTGCTCCGGCCGCCCCCACCGGACGCGCTTCTTGTGGTGGCGGGACTCCGGCGCGACGTACGCCTCGATGCCGATGACCGGCTTCACCCCGGCCGCCATCGCCTGCTTGTAGAAGTCGTTCGCGCCGTGCATGTTGCCGTGGTCGGTCATCGCCACCGCCGGCATCTCCTGCCGACTCACCTCGGCGAAGAGGTCCTTGAGGCGGGCCGCACCGTCGAGCATCGAGTACTCGGTGTGTACGTGCAGATGCGCGAACGAATCGCCCATGCGTGGCGCCCCCCGGGTTGTGGATCGAGCTGCGTCGGAGTCGACCGACCCACCCTACCGAGGTGATCTCGGCGGCTCCACCGTCCGCGCCGGTCGTGGCGGCCGTCTCTCCGGACGTGGCGTGCGACGCACGATGCTGTACGGGCTTGTAATGGTGTGTGGCACACACTATCGTGTGACACGTGGTCAGCGACGAGGTCCTCCGGACCCACCTCCAGGAGCTGCGACGCGGCACGATCGTCGTCGCCAGCCTGGTCGCGCTGCGCCGCCCCGACTACGGCTACGCGCTGCTGCAACGGTTGGCCGCGCACGGCTTCGCGGTCGACGCCAACACGCTCTACCCCCTGCTGCGCCGCCTGGAGGACCAGGGACTGCTGAGCAGCGAGTGGAACACCGAGGAGAGCCGGCCGCGCAAGTTCTACCGCACCAGCGACGACGGCGAGGCGGTCCTGGTCCGCCTGCTCGACGACCTGTCCGCGGTGCAGGCGTCCGTCACCCAGTTGATCGAAGGAGTGGGGCGATGAGTTCCCTGACCGACCGCTACGTGGCGGCGACCCTGCGGACCGTGCCCGCGCCGCGCCGCGCCGAGATCGCCGAGGAGCTGCGCGCCGCCATCGCCGACATGATCGACGACCGGACCACCGGCGGGCAGGACCACGCCTCCGCCGAGCGCGAGGTGCTCACCGAGATGGGCCGCCCCGAGCAGCTCGCCGCCCGCTACCGCGACCACACGCTCCAGCTCATCGGCCCGCGCTACTACCTGACCTGGTGGCGGGTGCTCCGGCTGCTGCTCACGTACATCCCGGCGCTCGCCGGCACGGCTACCGGCCTGGTCAAGGCCACCGTCGACGGCGAGCCCGGGGCGGCCATCGGCGCCGCGGTCGTGGTCGCGTTCCAGACCGCGGTGCAGATCGCGTTCTGGGTCACCCTGAGCTTCGCCGTCCTGGAGCGCGCCCAGGCGCCGCTGGGGCTGCCCGAGTGGACCGTCGACCAGCTTCCCGAGGAGACCGGTGACCGGCAGATCGGCCAGTGCGACAGCATCGCCTCCGTCGTCTTCCTGCTCGGCACGATAGCGGTCCTCGTCGGGCAGCACTTCCAGCGCTGGAGCACCGACGACGGCTCCCGGCTGCCGGTGCTCGACCCGGCACTGTGGAGCTTCTGGCTCCCGGCCCTGATCGCGGTGCTCGGCGCCAGCATCGGCCTGGAGGTGGCGAAATACCGGGCCGGCCGCTGGACCTGGCCGCTGGTGGCGGTCAACGTGCTGCTCAACCTGGCCTTCGCCGGCCCGGTGCTCTGGCTGCTGCTGACCGACCGGCTGCTCAACCCCGACCTGATCGACCGGTTCGCCTGGCTGCGCGACGGCGGCGCGGACGACGTCGTCCGGATCGCCGCCGCGGTCACCGTCCTCATCGCGATCTGGGACGTAGTCGACAGCGTGGTCAAGGCCCGGCGCGCGGCCCGATGAGACCCGGTCCCGGTCCGACGCACACGGGGGCGTCGGACCGGGACCCGAGGGTACGGCGGGTGGCGGCGCTCAGGCCGCCGCCCGCCACTCCCGCGCCAGCAGGGCGTAGACGACCTCGTCGGTCCACTCGCCCTTGACGAACTCGTTCTCCCGCAGGTACGCCTCCCGCCGCATGCCCAGCCGTTCCAGCACCCGGGCCGACGCGGCGTTGCGGGCGTCCAACCGGCCGACGAGCCGGTGCAGCCCCAACCCGTCGAAGCCCAGCCGCAGCAACTCCCGGGCCGCCTCGGTGACGTACCCCCGCCCGGTGTGGTCCGGGTGGGCCACGTACCCGATCTCGCCCTGCCGGTGCTCCCGGCTGGTCCAGGTCAGCAGCACGTCGCCCACGACCACGCCGTTGTCCGCAAGCGTGACGGCCAGGTTGAGCACGTCGCCCGGCGCGCGCACCTCGGTGCGCCGCACCAGCCGGTCGATCGCCGCCCGGGCGGCGGCGTCGTCGTAGGGCTCGTGGTAGAGGAAGCGGGTGACCTCCGGGCGGCCCCGGTAGTCACGGACCACGGCGAGGTCGTCGGCGGTGAAGGCTCGCAGCACCAGGCGGTCGGTGCGCAGCGGCAGATCGGGTACGAGCACCTGGGCAGGGTACGGAAACGTCAGCGCCCCGGTCAGCCCGGTTTCGCCGGGCCTGGCGTCACCGCGTCGCCTGCGCTCCGGCGACGGTGAGGAACGCGGACCATGCCTCCGCAGTGAAGGTCAAGGCCGGGCCCTGCTGATCCTTGCTGTCCCGGACCGCCACCACACCGGGGAGGTTGTCGGCGACCTCCACACAGTTGCCCTGCGCACTGCTCCTGGTGCGCTTGCGCCAGGTCCCTTCCGTCAGATCAATCACGGTGTCTCGCCGCCGGGGACGCGGTCACCCGGCGGACCATCTTCGTCCGGCCGGCGTGCTTGCGGCGGCTGTCGCAGGCCCGCCCGATCCCGTCGCGGCCACCTCCGGCGCCGGGAGGCGGTGAGATCTTGGAAGGAAGGTGCCCCTTCGGGGGCCGTCTCCTTCCAAGATCTCGCCACTACGCCGAATTGGAGTCGATCATGCGCCCGAAGCCGGCGCACGGGTCAGCCGACGGCGGCCATGACCTCGTCGGAGACGTCGAAGTTAGCGTAGACGTTCTGCACGTCGTCGCAGTCCTCAAGCACGTCGATCAGCTTGAAGATCTTGCGCGCGCCGTCCTCGTCAAGCGGCACGTTCACGCTGGGCACGAGCGAGGACTCGGCCGACTCGTACTCGATGCCGGCGTCCTGCAACGCGGTGCGCACCGCGATCAGGTCGGTCGGCTCGGAGATCACCTCGAACGCCTCGTCGAGGTCGTTGACCTCCTCGGCGCCGGCGTCCAGGACAGCCATCATCACGTCGTCCTCGGAGGTGCCGGCCTTCGGCACGATCACCACGCCCTTGCGGGAGAACATGTACGACACCGAGCCGGCGTCGGCGAGCGAACCGCCGTTGCGGGTCAGCGCCGTGCGCACCTCGGTCGCGGCGCGGTTGCGGTTGTCGGTGAGGCACTCGATCAGCATCGCCACGCCGCTCGGGCCGTAACCCTCGTACATGATGGTCTGCCAGTCGGCGCCGCCGGCCTCCAAGCCGGAGCCGCGCTTGACCGCGCGGTCGATGTTGTCGTTCGGCACCGAGTTCTTCTTCGCCTTCTGGATGGCGTCGAAGAGGGTGGGGTTGCCGGCCGGGTCGCCGCCGCCGGTGCGGGCCGCCACCTCGACGTTCTTGATCAGCTTGGCGAACATCTTGCCGCGCTTGGCGTCGATCACGGCCTTCTTGTGCTTGGTGGTCGCCCACTTTGAGTGGCCGGACATCTGATACCTCCGTTAGTGATCCACGCCTGCGTCGACAGCCCACGCCGGAGCCGAACCCGGCAATCCTACCGAGCCGACGTCACCGCGCGTCACACCCGTCACCACGGCCGGCGCGGGAGGCGGCGGCGGTCGCTCAGGCGGCGGCCCGGACCACGTCCACGAAGAGACGGTGCAGGCGCAGGTCACCGGTCAGCTCGGGGTGGAACGAGGTGGCCAGCAGGTTGCCCTGGCGGACCGCGACGATCCGGCCGGTGGCCGGGCCGTCGGTCACCCGGCCGAGCACCTCGACGGCCGGGCCGACCCGCTCGACCCACGGCGCGCGGATGAACACGGCGTGGAACGGCTCGCCGTCGACCCCGGCGATCGACACCGGGGCCTCGAACGAGTCCACCTGGCGGCCGAACGCGTTGCGCCGCACCGTCATGCCGATGCCGGCGAAGCCCCGCTGGTCGGGGCGGCCGTCCAGGACCTCGGTGGCCAGCATGATCATGCCGGCGCAGGAGCCGTAGACCGGCATCCCGCCGGCGATCCGCTTGTCGATCGGCTCGCGCATCTCGAAGATGTCCACCAGCTTGCTGATCGTGGTCGACTCGCCGCCCGGCACCACCAGGCCGTCGACCGCGTCCAGCTCGCCCGGGCGGCGCACCGGCCGGGCGTCGGCGCCCGCGCCGGTCAGCGCCGCGACGTGCTCGCGTACGTCGCCCTGCAGCGCCAGCACCCCGATCACCGGTACGGTCACCGGTCGCTCCTCTCCGAAGAGTGAGAAGGGGCCCCTTCTCTACCGGATGCGTTAAGAAGGGGCCCCTCCTTACCAGCTCACCAGCCGCGGTCGGCGAGGCGGTGCGGGACGGGGATGTCGTCGACGTTGATGCCGACCATCGCCTCGCCCAGGCCGCGCGACACCTTGGCCAGCACGTCCGGGTCGTCGTGGAACGTGGTCGCCTTGACGATCGCGGCGGCCCGCTGCGCCGGGTTGCCGGACTTGAAGATGCCCGAGCCGACGAAGACGCCCTCGGCGCCGAGCTGCATCATCATCGCCGCGTCCGCCGGGGTGGCGATGCCGCCGGCGGTGAACAGCACGACCGGCAGCTTGCCGCGCTCGGCGACCTCCTTGACCAGCTCGTACGGGGCCTGCAACTCCTTCGCCGCGACGTACAGCTCGTCGGCCGGCAGGTTCTGCAGCCGGCGGATCTCCTGCCGGATCCGCCGCATGTGGGTGGTGGCGTTGGAGACGTCCCCGGTGCCCGCCTCGCCCTTCGAGCGGATCATGGCGGCGCCCTCGGTGATCCGGCGCAGCGCCTCGCCCAGGTTCGTCGCGCCGCACACGAACGGCACGGTGAACGCCCACTTGTCGATGTGGTTGGCGTAGTCGGCCGGGGTCAGCACCTCGGACTCGTCGACGTAGTCGACGCCGAGCGACTGGAGGACCTGGGCCTCGACGAAGTGGCCGATCCGGGCCTTGGCCATCACCGGGATCGAGACGGCCGCGATGATGCCGTCGATCATGTCCGGGTCGCTCATCCGGGACACGCCGCCCTGGGCGCGGATGTCGGCCGGCACCCGCTCCAGCGCCATCACGGCCACGGCGCCGGCGTCCTCGGCGATCTTCGCCTGCTCGGGGGTGACCACGTCCATGATCACGCCGCCCTTGAGCATCTCGGCCATGCCCCGCTTCACGCGGGCGGTGCCGACGGCGGGATCGGTGGTCGGGGAGGTGGATTCAGACACGGGTCATCGCTCCTCGGCGTGCTGTCACGGTGGCTGCGCAGGAATGCTACGACCGGCCGCGCGCCGTTCCGACAGCCAATCGCCCCCACGGTGGCCTGCCCTGTGGCCGCCGTCACCTCCCCGGCCCGGGCCCGGTCAGCCGGTGGTCACGTCCCTGCGCGGGGTCAGCGTCGGGTCGTCGATGTCGAAGTAGCGGGGCCACTGCCGCCCCCGCCCCATCCGGAACAGGCGCACCACCGGCCGCCCCCGCGCCGACCGGGCGTCCCGGACCAGGTCGGTGTGCACCTGCCGGGCCAGCGCCAACCGCCGGCTGGCCGCGATCACCGCGCCGCAGGCCGGATCGTCCGGATCCAGCCGCACCACCCGCAACTGCCGGGTCAGGTCGTTCTCGGCGGCCTCGCGCTCCTCCGGGACGGCGTCCAGCGCGATCCGGGCCGCGGCGTACAGCTCCACCCCGTACCGCTGCTCGGCCAGCACCGCGGCGGCGGCGGCGCGGCGCAGCAGGTGGGCGTCGAGCGCTCGGGCCGCCGACTCCGCGCGGACCTGGAGCCGCTGCACCCGGCCGGCGGTCCAGATCAGGTACGCCGAGACCAGGCCCAGCACTCCGGCCGCGCCCACCACCCACCACATGCCCGGCATCGTAGTGCTGCTCCTCATCCTGGCCGGCCGGCGCGGACCCCGGTCGACACGCTCGTCACAGCGGCCCCACCGGCCACCCTGCTCAGCCCAGCCCCGCCCACTCCTGGTCCATGACCCGGCCGTCGGTGGCCTCGACCGCGGCTGCGTATACCTCCAGAACACGGCGGGCAACCACGGGCCAGTCGAAATTCGCCACCGCCTGGTCGCCGGCGGCGGTCAGCGCGGCCCGCTGCCCGGCGTCGTCGAGCAGCTCGGACAGCACGCCGCGCAGCGCGACCGTGTCCCCGGTCGGGAAGAGCCGCCCGGCCCGCCCGCCGTCGAGCACCCGGCGAAACGCGTCCAGGTCGCTGGCGACCACCGTGGTGCCGGCGGCGAGCGCCTCGGTGAGGATCATCCCGAACGACTCCCCGCCGGTGTTCGGTGCGACGTAGAGGTGCACGCTGCGCAGCATGCGCGCCTTGTCCGCCTCGGAGACCAGGCCGAGGAACGTGACCCGGTCACGCAGGCCGCCCGGGAACCGCCCGACCAACTCGTCGGCGTCGCCCGGGCCGGCCACCAGCAGGCGCAGCCCGGGGCGGTGCGGGGCGAGCGCGACGAACGCGTCGCGCAGGATCGGAAAACCCTTGCGCGGCTCGGTGAACCGGCCCAGGAAGCCCAGCGTGCCGCCGCTGCCGGGGGCGCACTCCCCCGGCCAGTCGGGCAGCGGCGCCACCCCGGCGAACTTCGCCACCGCCACCCCGTTCGGGATCTCCACCGCGCCGCCGTCCATGTGCTCGACCTGCACCTTGCGGGCCAGCGCGCTGACCGCGATCCGGGCGGTGATCCGCTCCAGCAGGATCTGCAGCACGCCCTGCGCCGCGGACAGCACCCGGGAGCGGGTCATCGCGGTGTGGAAGGTGGCCACCACCGGGCCGCGGGCGCAGAGCACCGCCAGCATCGACAGGCTCGGGGTGAGCGGCTCGTGCACGTGCAGCACGTCGAAGTCGCCCCGGTTGATCCACCGGCGCACCCGGGCGGTGGAGACCGGCCCGAACGCGATCCGGGCCACCGACCCGTTGTACGGCAGCGGCACCGCCCGCCCGGCCGACACCACGTACGACGGCAGCGCCGCGTCCTCGTCCGCCGGGGCCAGCACGCTCACCTCGTGGCCCAGCCCGAGCAGCGCCTCGGCCAGGTCCATGACGTGGTTCTGCACCCCGCCCGGGACGTCGAAGGAGTACGGACAGACGATGCCGACCCGCATGGCGTCCCCCTAGACCGTCCCGGTGGTGGCCGGCGGTGGCGACGTCGGCGCCCCGCCCGGCCCCTGGTCCAGCCACATCCGCTGCAACATGTGCCAGTCTTGCGGATGCCGGGCGATGCCCGCCGCCAGACCGTCGGCTATCCGTTGGGTCACCGTGCGGACCCGGGCGTCCAGCGGCGCGCTGTCCGGCTCCGGCAGCGGCAGCGGACCCTCGATCGAGGCGCAGGCGGCGTCCGGCTCATACCACATCGAGGCCACGTAGAGCGGGGCGCCGGTGCGGATCGCCAGCAGCGCCGGGCCGGCCGGCATCCGGGTCCGGCCGCCGAAGAAGTCGACCTCCACGCCCCGCGCGGACAGGTCCCGGTCGGCGAGCAGCGGCACCACGTAACCGGCGCGCAACCGGTCCACCAACACGTCGAAGGCGGGTCGCGGGCCGCCCTGGTTGGGCAGGATCTCCATCCCCAGCCCTTCCCGGAACCCGACGAACCGCTCGTAGACGCCGTCCGGAAGCCGCTCGGCCACCGTGGTCATCGGCCAGCCGGTGGCCGCCACCCAGGCGCCGGCGGCGTCCCAGTTACCGGCGTGCGGCAGCGCCACCACGGCGCCGCGCCCGGCCGCCACGTCCGCGGCCAGCAACTCCTGGCCGTCGAGGCGGAAGCCGGCGAGGATCCGCGACCGGTCCAGGCCGGGCAGCCGGAACGCCTCCAGCCAGTAGCGGGCGTACGAGCGCAGGCCGGCCCGCACCAGCGTGTCCAGCTCCGCCTCGGGCAGGTCCGGGCCGACCACCCGGCGCAGGTTGGCGCGCAGTCGACGGGTACCCCCGCCGTCCTTGCGGTGGGCGCGGTCGGCACCCGCCCGGAAGGCCGCGGCCGCGACGGGCCGGGGCAGCGCCCGGACCAGGCGCCAGCCCGCGACGAAGCCCGCCTCGGTGAGGTTCACTCCGGGCCGACCCGCTGGGCCTGCCGGTAGACATGGGCCATCCGCTGCCCCACCGTGAAGATCGAGACCGCGGCGAGCAGCCACAGCGCGACCTCCAGGGCCCGGTCGAGACCGACGCCGGTGAGCAGGCCGCCGACGCCGACGATGAGCAGCCGCTCGGTGCGCTCGGCGATGCCCACGTTGCAGGTCATGCCGAGCCCTTCGGCGCGGGCCTTGACGTAGGAGACCAAGCCGCCCGCGGCCAGGCAGAGCAGCGCGGCGGCCACGCCGGAATACTGGTGCTCGGTGGCCAGCCAGAAGGCGACCGCGCCGAAGACCGCGCTGTCGGCGACCCGGTCCATGCTCGAGTCGAGGAACGCCCCGAACCGGGTGGAGCCGCCGCTCATCCGCGCCATCGTGCCGTCGAGCAGGTCGGTGAGGGCGAAGACCGTGACGATCAGCGCGCCCGCGACGAGGTGGCCGCGCGCGCCGAAGCCGAGCGCGCCGACGAGCACGCCGACCGTGCCGGTCACGGTGACCGCGTTGGGGGACACACCGGCACGGAGCAAGCCGCGCGCGATCGGCTCCACGACGCGGGTCATCCCCGCGCGGGCCGTCACTTGGAAGATCTTCGCCATGGCGGTCCCACGATAACGGCCGGCAGCGACCGGGGACACAGCCGGGCGTACGACCCGCCCGGCGGGCCTTGTGCCGGCACCGGCTCGGGTGTGAGATCGAGCGTGGGAGGTGAGCCACTTCACCGGAGCACCGGTCGGCGTGCCCGTCCCGCAGGAGTCCACCGGAAGATATCGCCGCGGCGCCCATCGGGTCCGCTTCCCCGTCGCCCGCGGCGGTCGCCACCACCACCGGTTGAGGGAGGTGCGCCGCGATGGCGCAGAAGAACGAGAAGGGGGTCACCGGCGGCGTGCCGGTGGTGACCGAGCCCGGCGGGGTTCGCAACGTGGTGCTCGTCGGGCACTCCGGCGCCGGCAAGACCACCCTGGTCGAGGCGCTGCTCGCGGCCAGCGGCACGATCGGCCGGGCCGGCTCCGTCACCGAGGGCACCACGGTCTGCGACCACGACCCGTCGGCCGTGCGCCAGCAGCGCTCGGTGAGCCTGGCCTGCGCGCCGCTGACCCACCGCGGCGTCAAGGTCAACCTTCTGGACACCCCCGGCTACGGCGACTTCGTCGGCGAGCTGCGCGCCGGGCTGCGCGCCGCCGACGCGGCGCTGTTCGTGGTCTCGGCGGTCGACGGGATGGACGCCGCCACCGCCGCGCTCTGGGAGGAGTGCGCCGCGGTCGACATGCCGCGTGCGGTCGCGGTCTCCCGGCTGGACCACCCGCGCGCCGACTTCGACGAGGCGGTGGCGCTCTGCCAGCGGGTCTTCGACGACAACGTGCTGCCGCTCCACCTGCCCATGCTCGGCGACGACGGGGAATCGGTGGCGGGCCTGATGGGCCTGATCACCCGCCGGGTGCTCGACTACTCCGCCGGGTTTCCACCGGCGGTGCGCGAGCCGGACCCGCAGCACCTGCCGGCGATCCGGGAGAGCCGCGACGAGCTGATCGAGGGGATCATCGCGGAGAGCGAGGACGAGACCCTGATGGACCGCTACCTCGGCGGTGAGGAGATCGACCCCGAGGTGCTGATCACCGACCTGGAGACGGCGGTGGCCCGCGGCCACTTCTATCCGGTGGTGCCGGTCTGCGCGGAGACCGGGGTCGGCCTGGACGCGCTGCTCGACGGCCTGGTCGCGGCGTTCCCGTCGCCGCTGGAGCACGACCTGCCGGCGGTCACCGGCCTGGACGGCTCGCCCCGCCCGCCGCTGACCTGCGACCCGGACGGCCCGCTGGTCGCCGAGGTGGTCAAGACGACGGTGGACCGGCACGTCGGGCGGGTCTCGCTGGTCCGCGTCTTCTCCGGCACGCTCCGCGGAGACCAGGTGATCCACGTGTCCGGGCACGGCCTGGCCGAGCGCGGCCACCCCGACCACGACGCCGACGAGCGGGTCGGGCACATCTACACCCCGCTCGGCGCGACGCTGCGGGAGGTGTCCGCCTGTGTCGCCGGTGATCTCTGCGCGGTCACCAAGTCGGGCAGCGCGGAGACCGGAGACACCATCTCCGCCAAGGACGATCCGCTGCTGATCGCGCCCTGGGAGATGCCGGAGCCGCTGCTGCCGGTGGCGATCGTGGCGCGCAGCCGGGCCGACGAGGACGCGCTGGCCCGCAACCTGTCCCGGCTGGTCGCCGGCGACCCGACGCTGCGGCTGGAGCGCAACCCGGAGACCCACCAGCTGGTGCTCTGGTGCATGGGCGAGGCGCACGCCGACGTTGTGCTCGACCGGTTGCGCGGCGGCGGGGTCGAGCTGGACACCGAGCCGGTCCGGGTGGCACTGCGCGAGACGTTCACGGTGCCCGCCCGCGGGCACGGCCGGCACGTCAAGCAGTCCGGCGGTCACGGCCAGTACGCGGTCTGCGACATCGAGGTGGAGCCGCTGCCCCGCGGCGCCGGCTTCGAGTTCGTCGACCGGGTGGTCGGCGGCGCGGTGCCGCACAACTACATCCCGTCGGTGGAGAAGGGCGTGCGGGCGCAGATGGAACGCGGTCTGGTCGCCGGCCACCCGGTGGTGGACCTGCGGGTGACGCTCGTCGACGGCAAGGCGCACAGCGTCGACTCGTCCGACGCCGCGTTCCAGACCGCGGGCGCGCTGGCCCTGCGTGACGCCGCCGAGAAGGGTCAGCCGGCGTTGCTGGAGCCGGTCGACGAGATCGTCGTCCGGGTGGCCGACTCCTCGGTCGGGTCGATCTTGGGGGACCTGTCCGGCCGGCGTGGCCGGGTCCTCGGCACCGAGGCGGACCCGGAGGCCGAGGGCCGCACCCTGGTTCGCGCCGAGGTGCCCGCCACCGAACTGCTGCGGTACGCGGTCGAGCTGCGCGCGATGACCGCCGGCACCGGCACGTTCCGCCGCGAGTTCGCCCGGCACGATCCCATGCCCGCACACCTGGCCGACCAGGCCCGCAAGGAAGCCACCCCCCACCCCTGAACCCCACCCCTGAACCCCTCCCCCCTCCCCCCGCCCCGCGCCCCCCGCCCCGCGCCCCGCGCCCCGCGCCCCGCGCCCCGCGCCCCGCGCCCCGCGCCCC
>NZ_JBFAGS010000016.1:0-140434 GCF_040653835.1 Micromonospora sp. NPDC050980
TCGCGGTCGGGGTTGACCGGGATGAGGTAGCGGTGCTTGCCGTGCACGAACGACGTGGTCCACGAGCCGTGCACGTGCCACAGCAGAATGTTCATCCGAGCACTCCGAGCAGTCGCAACGCCTCCAGCACCCGGCCCGGCTCGACCGCCGAGAGGCAGGGGTGCCCGGGGATCGGGCAGGTGGTGGCGCGGGTGTCCCGGCAGGGCGCGGCGGCGTCGCCGAGGCGGACCGTCGGCACCCGGTAGGGCCCCCACTGGCCGAACGGCACGGTCGGCGCGAACAGGCTCACCACCGGCACGCCCAGCGCGGCGGCCAGGTGCGCCGGGCCGGTGTTGCCCACCACCAGCGCCCCGGCCCGCGCGACCACGGCCGCCAGCTCGTCCAGCCCGGTCCGGCCGCCCAGATCCACGCCGCCCGCCGCGGCCACCCGCGCGGTCAGCTCCCGCTCGTCCGGCCCGCCGGTGACCACCACGCGGTAGCCGGCGGCGCCGAGCACCCGGACGACCCGGGTGGCCAGCTCGACCGGGCAGGCCCGCGTCTGGACCGAGGAGCCCGGATGCAGCACCACGTAGCCCGGCGGCCCGGCGGCGGCCGGGACGGGGGGCAGGCGGTCGGTGCGCAGGCGCAGTCCGGGTTCGTCGTCGTCGGGCAGGGTGTATCCGGCGGCCACGGCCAACGACAGGGCGCGCTCGGGTTCGGGCACACCGACCGGTACCCGGTGACGGATGTCGAGCAGGGCGCCGGGGTAGTCGTCGCTGATCGCGCTGATGCGCGGTACGCCGGCCATGCGGAGCAGCAGCGCCAGGGGCAGCGGGGACTGGTGGAAGGACGTGAAGATGACCGCTTCGTCGGCGCGCACGGCGGCGAGGCGGTCGGTGAGCGCGCGCATCGCGAGCGGATCGACCGGCGGGGCGGGGGCGTCGATCCAGGGCAGGGGGCACTCGACGACCTCGTCGACGCCGGGCAGCAGCTCGGCGGCGGCCCGGCCGCGCGGCCCGCACAGCAGCACCACCCGGTCCGCGCCGGCCGCGACCGCCCGGATGCCCGGCCCGCTGACCAGCACGTCGCCCGCCGCGTCGCTGCGGACCACCAGCACCGTCCCGCCGCCCGGCCGGCGAACGGTGGCCGGTGCGGCCACCAGCCGCATCCGGGCCAGCACGGTGTCGACCGCGTCCGGCAGGTCGGCGGCCACGGTCGGCGCGGCGGCCACCTCGGCGTCGCGGGTGGCCGGCGTGGGCACCATGACGGCGGCGGCGCCGGCGGCCGCGGCGGCGGCCATGTCGGCGCCGATGTCTCCGATCAGCACGCACCGGCTCGCCGTGGTGCCGAGCGCGCGGGCGGCGGCGTGCACCAGTCCCGGCGCCGGCTTGCGGCAGGCACAGCGGTCCGACTCCGCGTGCGGGCAGATCTGCCAGGTGTCGAACGGCCCGAGCAGTTCCTCCACCCGGGCGTTGACCCGGCTCAGGTCGTGCGCGGTGAAGTGGCCGCGGGCCAGGCCGGACTGGTTGGTCACCACGGCCAGCCGCAGCCCGGCGGCACGCAACCGGTCCAACGCCTCCCGGGCGCCCGGCAGCGGCCGGACCTTCTCCGGGTCACCGTTGTAGGGCGCGTCCTCCACCAGCGTGCCGTCCCGGTCGAGCAGCACCGCCCGGTACAGGCTCCACGGCGGCCGGCCAGCCGGATCAACCCCGGCTGACCTGCACTGATCCCGCTCGTGGTCCCGTCGCACGGGCGGCGGGTTCCCGACGCCCCGAGGAGTAAACGTCGACGCCGGGATACCCGCCGTCCCGGAGAAGCTAACCCGGCCGTCGTTAGTGACGGCCCGGACGGGGGTAGGGATCTCGTGTGGCGGTTGTGGCAAGGGTGATCGACGCGTCCCCGGAGCGGGTCTTCGCGGTGCTGGCGGACGGTTGGACCTACAGCGACTGGGTGGTGGGCACCACGCATGTGCGCGACGTCGACGACACCTGGCCGAGAGTGGGCAGCCGGCTGCACCACCGGGCCGGCCCCTGGCCGCTGTCGTTGCAGGACGCGTCCACGGTGCTGGAGTGTCGGGCGCCCGAGCGGCTCGTGCTGCGTGCCGGGCTCTGGCCGGCCGGTGAGGCGATCGTGGCGTTCGTGCTGGAGCCGCTGCCCGACGGCCGCACCCGGGTGACCATCGGTGAGGACTTCGCGGCCGGGCCGCTGCGCTGGGTCCGGACCAAGCTGAACGACGTGGTGCTGCATCTGCGCAACAAGGAGACGCTGGCCCGGTTGTCGGACATCGCGACGCGGCACCAGGCGGCGCGGTGAGCATGGTGCCGCCGGGGCGTCAATGCGGTACCTGCGAAGCGGACTGGCTACGCTCTCAGGTGAACCCGTCGGCCGATCGAGGAAGTCCGTGATGATCCAACCCGTGCAGTTGCCCAGCCCGTGGGCGGACGCGCGCCTGACCGTCGTCGTTCCGACCTACAACGAGGCGGGCAACCTCCCGGCGCTGGTCGAGCGCCTCCTCGCGCTGCCACTGCCGGGGTTGAAGGTGCTCGTCGCGGACGACAACTCCCCCGACGGCACCGGCGAGGTCGCCGACAAGCTGGCCGTCGAGCACCCCGATCGGGTGCTGGTGGTGCACCGCCCCGGCAAGGAGGGCCTCGGTCGGGCGTACGTGGACGGCATCGGCCGCGCGATCGACGACGGCGCGGAGTTCGTCGCCCAGATGGACGCCGACCTGTCGCACCCGCCGGAGGCGTTGCCCGGCATGCTCGGCGCGCTGCTCTCGACGCAGGCGTCCGTGGTCATCGGCTCCCGCTACGTGCCGGGCGGGGAGCTGGACGAGAACTGGCCGCTCTATCGCCGCGCGCTCAGCGGTTGGGCCAACCTCTACGTGCACACGCTGCTGCGGGTGCGGATCCGCGACCTGACCGCCGGCTTCAAGATCTGGCGGGCGGACGCGCTGCGGGCCATCGGGCTGGACCGGGTGCAGTCCAACGGCTACAGCTTCCAGGTGGAGATGCACTATCTCGCCACCAAGCTCGGCCACACCATCCTGGAGGTGCCGATCCGCTTCGAGGAGCGCCGTGACGGCGACTCGAAGATGACCACCGCCACCAAGATCGAGAGTGCGCTGATGCCGTTCAAGCTCCGGACCCGGCACCGCAACCTCGACGACTGACAGTCGCACCGACGCGGGACGGCGGGACGGCGCTCAGCGGTAGACGGCGCGGTGGGCGGCGGCGATCGCCCGGGCGTACATCTCGCCGGTGACCGCGCGGTCGCGGGCCAGCGCGGCGCGGGCGGCGTTGGCACCCGGCGCACCGTGCACCCCGCCGCCCGGGTGGGCCGAGGCGCTGGCCAGATAGAGCCGGTCCACCGGGGTGTCGGCGCGGCCGAGGCCGGGGACCGGCCGCAGGAACAACTGCTGGTAGGCCGCCGCGGTGCCGCCGCCCAGCGCGCCACCCACCAGACTCGGCTCGGCGGTCTCCAGGTCGGCCGGACCGGCGACGTGCCGTCCGACGACGGACGCGCGGAAACCCGGGGCGGCGTCCTCCAGCACCGCCTCCATCCGCTGCACGTGGGCGGCGACCTCCTCAGCCCGCCAGTTCCGCCGGAACGGGAGGTGGGTGTAGGACCAGAGCGACTCGGTGCCGGGCGGCGAGTGGCTCGGTTCGGCCACCGTCATCTGCCCGACCAGCAGGAACGGGTCGCGCGGAACCTCGCCCCGGGCCAGCTCGGCGGAGTAGGTGGTGAGCCCGTCCAGGTCGGCGCCAAGGTGCACCGTGCCGGCGCCGGCCAGGTCCCGGTTCCGCCACGGCATCGGCGCCGACAGCGCCCAATCGACCTTGATCGTCGAGCCGTCCCACCTGAAGTGCGCCAGGTCCTCGACCAGCCGGGGCGGCAGCGCGTCCGCGCCGACCAGGTCGAGGTAGAGCGCCGGGGCGGGCACGTCGGCGAGCACCGCTCGGCGGGCCCGCCGGTCCACGCCGTCGGCGGTACGCACGCCCATGGCGCGCCCCCGGGCGGTGAGCACCCGCTCGACCCGCGCGTCGTACTCGATCCGGCCGCCGCGCTCGACCAGCCGGGCCACCAGCGCGTCGGTGATCCGCTGCGCGCCGCCCACCGGCACCGGCCAGCCGACCTGCTGGCCCAGCATGGCGAGCAGCCAGCCGTACACGCCGGAGCCGGCCTCCTCCGGGGACAGGTCGGTGTGCAGGGCGCACCCGGCCAGCAACGCCGGCCCGCCGTCGCCGTCGAAGAGTTCGGCGCCGAGCTTGCGCACCGGCAGCACCAGCCGGCGGGCCAGCCGCAGCGCGCCGGCCACCCGGAGCCGGCGCAGCAGGCCCAACCCGCCGCGGACCGGCGGGAACGGGCTGGTGATGGCGTCCAGCATCGGCTCGGCCACCTGCTGCCAGTCCGCGTACGCGTGCCGCCACCGCTCGCCGTCGCCCGGGGCGAACGCCTCCAGCGACGCGGCGGTGCGGTCGAGGTCGCGGTTGACCACCGCGGCCCGGCCGTCCGGCAGCAGGTGGGCCAGCACGTCGGGGGCGTCGGTCCAGGACAGGCCGTGCTGCTCCAGGCGCAGGCCGCCCAGCACCGGCGAGGCGAAGCCGAGCGGGTAGAAGGAGCTGTAGAGGTCGCTGAGGTAGCCGGGGGCGGTCACCTGCGCCGAGCGCACCGCGCCGCCCGCCGCCCCGGTGGCCTCCAGCACGAGGACGTCCCAGCCCGCGTCGGCCAGCAGGTTCGCCGCCACCAACCCGTTGTGCCCGGCCCCGACGACGACGGCGTCGGCGGTGGAAGTCATCCGATCCGCCTACCCGGCCGCTCACCGGGCGAAACGCGTTTGCCCCGCCCGAACCGGGGCAAGCATGGCCGCATGTACACGGTTGCGCAGCTCATAGGTGGGGTGTGGGGCGCCGGGGGCGAGGGCGGCGAGCTGGTCGTCCACGACCCGGCCGACGGGACGCCGGTGACCCGGGCGCCGGTGGCCACCGCGGACGAGGTGGCCAAGGCGGTGGAGGCGGCCCGGGACGCGGCGGCGGGGTGGGCGGCGACCGCCCCGGCCGAGCGGGCCGCGGCGCTGCACCGGGCGGCGGACGCGGTCGAGGCCGCCGCCGACGAACTGGCCCGGGCGACCACCGCGGAGATGGGCAAGCCGCTCGACGACGCCCGCGGCGGCGTGGCGGCGGGCGTCGGCACGCTGCGACAGTATGCCGAGCTGGCCCCGGTGCGCGGTGGCCGCACCCTGCACGGCGGCCACTCGGCACTGGACTTCATGGCACCCGAACCGCGCGGGGTGGTCGCCGCGATCACCCCGTGGAACGACCCGGTGGCCGTCTCCTGCGGCCTGCTCGGCGCCGCCCTGGTGACCGGCAACGTGGTGCTGCACAAGCCGAGCGAACGCAGTCCCGCCACCGGCTGGCTGCTGGCCCGGGCGTTGGACTCGGCGCTGCCGGCCGGCGTGCTGTCGCTGCTGACCGGCGGCGGCGAGGTGGGCGCGGCACTCGCCGGCCAGGACGGGCTGGACGTGGTGGCGCACGTCGGCTCCACCGCCACCGGTCGGTCGATCGCCGCCGCCGGCGCCCGTAGCGGCGCGAAGGTGCTGCGGGAAAATGGCGGCAGCGACCCGTTGCTGGTGGACGCCGACGTCGATCCGGTCTGGGCGGCCGAGCAGGCGGCGTTGGGCTGCTTCGCCAACGCCGGGCAGATCTGCGTCGCGGTGGAGCGGGTCTACGTGCACCGCGACGTCGCCGGGGACTTCGTCGACGCGCTGGTGGCCCGCGCCGAGGCGCTCACCGTCGGCGCCGGCGCCGACCCGGACACGCAGCTCGGTCCGCTTGTCGACCGGCGGCACCGGGACCACGTGCACGGCCAGGTCGCCGCCGCGGTGGCGCAGGGCGCCCGGGTACGCACCGGCGGCACGCTGCCGGACGGGCCGGGCGCGTTCTACCCGGCCACGGTGGTCGAGGGCTGCCGCCACGAGATGGCGCTGGTCCGCGAGGAGACGTTCGGCCCGGTCGCGCCGGTGGTGGTGGTCGACTCGTTCGACGAGGGCCTGCGCTGCGCCGCCGACTCCCCCTACGGGCTGGCGGCCACCGTGCTGACCGGCTCGATGAGCCATGCCCAGCGGGCGTGGCGGGAGCTGCCGGTCGGGACCGTGAAGGTCAACTCCGTGTTCGGCGGCGCGCCGGGCGGGGCCGCGCAGCCGCGCCGGGGCAGCGGCCAGGGCTTCGGGTACGGCCCGGAGCTGCTCGACGAGTTCAGCACCGTGAAGGTGGTGCACCTGGAGGCGCCGGGCGGCGGCCACTGGTGAGGTCGCACGCGCGAGCCCGGGACCGCGCGGCCCCGGGCTCGTCGTCGTGGTGGGGGGCGCTTCAACGTGCTCGGCATCACCTCACGCCCGGGCGTCTCGTCCACCTCCGTCTCGATCGGTGGTCGCTGTCGTTCCCGTCCGTTTCCGGGGGCAGACCGGCGGGCGGTTTGTCGATTTCCGCGGTGGGGTACCGGCGGGCCACGCTCCGGTGGCGCCACCGGGGCGTGGAGGAGGCGGTCATGACGGCGACGACACCACCGGCGGTCGACGGTCGGGCGCGGCCCCGGCTGCCCCGGCGAATGCGCCAGCTCAACTGGCGCACCTGGCGGGGTGTGCTGCTGCGCAGCGGTCAGGGCTTCGTCAAGGACAATTGCGCCGACTGGGCCGCCGCGCTCACCTACTACGGGGTGCTGGCGCTCTTCCCGTCGACGATCGTGGTGGTCGCCCTGGTCGGCCTGGTCTCCGACGGCCCGCGCACGGTGGACACGGTGATCGAACTGGCCCGCGAGATCGGCGCCGGCTCGGTGGTCGGCAACGACGCGTTCATCGGTGTGGTGCGAGGCGTGGTCGAGCAGCAGGGCCCGGCGAAGGCGCTGCTGAGCTTCGGCCTGCTCGGCGCGCTCTGGTCGGCCTCCGGGTTCATCGGCGCGTTCACCCGGGCCTCGAATGCGATCTACGGGGTCGAGGAGGGCAGACCGTTCTACCGTCTCCGCCCGTTGCAGATCGGTATGGCCGGGGTGAGCCTGCTGCTGCTCGCGGTGGTCGCCACCGCGCTGATCGTCAGCGGCCCGGTCACCGACGCGGTGGGCGACCGGTTGCACGCCGGCGGGCTGGCCCGGACCACCTGGTCGGTGGCGAAGTGGCCGGCGCTCGCGCTGGTCGCGATGACGCTGCTGTCGTTGCTGTTCTGGATCGCGCCGAACGTCCGGCAGCCGCGCTTCCGCTGGCTCACCCCCGGCGGCGCGCTGGCGCTGGTGGCCTGGGTGGCGGCGTCCTTCGGCTTCGGTCTCTACGTGGCCAACTTCGCCTCCTACGACGTCACCTACGGCAGCCTCGGCGCGGTCATCGCGTTCCTGGTCTGGCTCTACCTGTCCAATTGTGCGCTGATGCTCGGGGTGCAGGTGAACGCGGAGTTGCAGCGGGGCCGGGCGATGCAGGCCGGCGTCGAGGACCCGGAGGAGCCGGTGCTGCCGCCGCGCGCCGCGGCGGACACCTGACGGTGGCGGCATCCGGTTGCGGGCCCGATGACCGCCTCGCCGGGCGGCCCCGTTTACCGGCGATCCCCCGGGGCATCTCTGTGGGCATGGAACGTGGCAGCAGCAAGCACTCGCCGAGGGTCGACGATCAGATGAGCAGCGAGGTCAGCGGCCTGGTCCAGGGCCCGGGCGCCGGTGGTTCCCGGGTCGACGAGTTCCGCCAGCCGGAGCCGGCCGGCGAGGACCAGCCGGACGCCACCACCGCTCCGGGCGGCGAGCTGCGCACCGGTTCGCCGCAGGGAATGAGTTCGGAGGACGTGGAGGCACGCAGCCGCCTCGGCCGGTTCATCACGATGACCGCCCTGCCGGGTGACCGGGACGCGCTGGTGGCCAACGCGCGGGAGAACGAGGCGCCGGCGGACATCGTCGACGCCCTGCGGGGCCTGCCGGACGGCACCCGTTACCAGACGGTGTCCGAGGTGTGGGCCGCACTCGGGCATCGGAACGAGACGACGCGATGGTGAGCGGACCGGACGACCACGGTTCGCGACAGCACACCGGCGGAACAGGAGGAACCCCGACATGAGCGGCGTCATGGAACACGTGGACGTGGACGTCCCGATCCGTACCGCGTACGACCAGTGGACCCAGTTCGAGGAGTTCCCGCACTTCATGGAGGGCGTGCAGGAGGTGCGGCAGCTCTCCGACCGGATGACGCACTGGACCGTCGAGGTCGCGGGCGTGAAGCGCGAGTTCGACGCGGAGATCACCGAGCAGTTGCCGGACGAGCGGGTGGCCTGGCGTTCCACAGGTGGCACCCAGCAGGCCGGGGTGGTGACGTTCCACCGTCTCGACGAGGGGCACACCCGGGTCACCCTCCAGATGGAGTTCGAGCCGCACGGGGTGGTCGAGCAGGCCGGCGACAAGCTGGGCGTGGTCGACCGCCGGGCCAAGGGCGACCTGGAGCGGTTCAAGCACTTCATCGAGCGGCGCGGTCAGGAGACCGGCGCCTGGCGCGGGTCCGTGGACCGGCCGACCCCCTGAGGGTCTTCTCCTCGTACCACCTGTCGACGGCCGCCGGTGATCCGGCGGCCGTCGCCGTGTCCGGCGGGGCCGTTTGCGATCATCCGGCCCGGGTACCGCAGGGGAATGACCGACAACGACAGCCACGTGTGGCGCGACGAGGACCGCACTCCCCTGCACGAGCTGGACCGGGCGCTCGCCCGGTCGACCCTGGACGGCCAGGCCGACGACGTCACCGGCAACGACGCCGGTGAGGAGGCCGCGTTCGGGCACGGCCCGGAGGCGGTGGACCGCGGCGCCTCTCCGGAGGCCGAGCGCCGGGAGATGACCGACGCGGACCGGGCGTACCGGCCGTCGACCACCGGCCGGACCGGCCCGGACAGCATCTGAGACGCCCGGTTCCGGGCACCGGCCGGTGCCCGGAACCGTGATCCGGCGCATCGGCCGGAACGACAAGAAATGCGGTACGGGCGGCCGAGAAAGCGGACAGCCCATCCAGAATCGGCCGAACGGCTGACGGCACATCCCCGGTTGCGCGTAAGACTTTCGGGATGGATCAGGGTTCCTCTTTCCTCTCCACTCGTCAGCGCCGTCTCGCCTGGCTGGGTTTCCTGCTCGCCGCCGTCCAGGCCCCGGTGGCGGCGAAGTTCAGCGACGACAGCTCCTGGCTGTTCAGCGTGGTGGTGGCCCTGATGGTCGCCACCGTGATCATCGCCGACGACGGCGCCCGGCGGCGCCCGGCGGGAGCCCGCTCCTCCGACTGATCACCGCTCGGCGGGGCGTGCCTCGTGCCCCGGCCGGCCCCGGCTGCGACGTCGCTCCTTCATCTCCGCCTCGTAGAGGTGCCGGCGGCCCCCGACCAACTCGTCGCGGGCCCGCCGGTCGAGCTCCCGGAAGAGCGCGTAGTAGCCGTCGTCGAACTCCTCGACGAGCTGGAAGGTCCACCGCCCGGCGATGACGTTGCGACCCAGCAGGTCGCGGTCGATCCGCTCGGCGATCTCCGGGTGGCCGGCGGCGCGGAACAACTCCACCGCCTCGTCCAACGCCAGGTCGGCGTGACCGATCAGCTGGTGCAGCTCGTAGAGGTGGCCGCGGGCCCGCTCGACGCCCTCCAGGGCCTCACCGAGCTTGCCCACCGCCTCGACCGTGGCGTCACTCACCCCGTCCGGCCGGCGGTGCGCGCGGTCCGGCCGGTCGGCCTGTCGTGCCATGGTGTGCCTCCGCGGGCTCGGCTGCGTCGTCTGCGTGGTTCCCTTCTGCCCCGGCGCGGGCGGCTCAATCCCGGCGACCGACGCGGCCGGCCCGCCCGGTGGATCGGGGCATCCTCCGGTCGGCCGAGGCCACCCGGGGCTGCCCGGGGCTAGCCTCGGTCTCCATGCGCGTGCCCCGCAACCGGGTCGCGACCCCGTCCGCTACGGTGGTCACGCGGTCGACCCTCACCACCCTCACCACCGCCGTCGGCGCCGCCGGGCTCGCCGCCGCCGCGGCGAATCCGGGGCTGCTCGCCGCGGTCGACCAGCACGCCGCCGGGATCCGCGACAGCCTGCACGGCGATCGCCGGCCGCTGACCGTGGCGGCCCTCGCCGGGTACGCCGAGGGCCTGCGCGACGCCGCGTCGGAGCACGGCTGGACTGCGCCCATCGGCCCGATCGACTGGTCCGCGCCGGACTGGCTGCTCACCCGACTGCTGGCGGTCTGCCTGCTGGCCCGCGCGCTCGACCCGCGCCACCTGGCCTGAAACGCGGGCCGGGGCGCCCGCGATCGCCCCGCGGACACCCCTGACCCGTGCACCGTCAGCCGTTGGGCCGGCGGAACTGCTGCGTTTCGTCGCCCATCTCGCCCGAGCGGTAGGTGCCCGCCCCGGACATCGACGACTCCGGCGCCGCCGGTGCGGGCTGCCCGCCCCGGTCGGCCATCCGCCGCTCGTAGTCGCCGCGGCCGACCTGCTGCGCCTGCCGCTGCTGCCGGAACGCCCGGGACTCCTCGGCGGCCCGTTCCAGCCAGCCGTCCCACCGGTTCTGCATCGGCTTGATCAGACCACCGCCGACACCGACGATCAGGATCCCCGCCACGGTGCCGAGGAACGCGATCAGCACCGGGGTGGTCACCGTGGTGGCGATACCCACCTGGTTCAGCGCGGCGATCACGCCCAGCGCCAGGATGAAGACCGCCGTCACGTCGGCCAGCACCCGGCCGTACGAGAGGCCGCCGAGCGCACCCGAGACCAGGTCCCGCACGGCGTTGGCGATGGCCGCCGCGATCACCACGATGACGATCGCCACGAAGGCCCGCGGCAGCCAGGACACCACCCCGCGGATCAGGTCGCTGATCGCGTTGGGTCCCCACACCCCGAAGGCGAACTGCAGGGTGAACAGCAGGACCGCGTAGTAGGCCAGTCTGGCCAGGATGTCGCTGGCGTCGTACTTGGTGCGTTCCAGGGCGCGTTTGATCCCGCCGCGTTCCACGGCGCGGTCGAACCCCACCCGTTCCAGTGCCGCGTCCACGATTTTGAGGACGGCTCGGGCGATGAGCCAACCCACCACGAGGATCGCGATGAACGCGATCGCCCTCGGTACGAAGAGCAGCACCGACCTCCAGAAGTCGGTCCAGGCCGCACTGATGTCGACCTGGCCGACCGCGAGGGTTTTCGGCATGATGTCCCTCCTGTCGCGTGAACTGCGCCGCCCGCATACCCGGTGCTATCGGCAGCACGCGGGCCGGACCGGGGCAATTTCCCGACATGGCCGATCGAACCGGCCCTGACCTGCCCTGACGTTCCCGCCACCGGGGGGTGGTTCCGGTCGCGGAGGCATGATCGGAACCCGCCGGCCACACTCCGGTTAGGCTGCGGTCATGCCAGGTACCGTCGGTCGGATTCCCACGCCGTCCGCCCCCACGCCGGGGGCGGACGCTCACCCGTGGGCCGGCACGCCGCTGGGCTCCCCGCTGAGCTGGGACCCGGCGGTGCGGGCGGTGGCGGACGTGGTGCTGTCCTCCCCCGTACCGATGGCCCTGCTCCTCGGCGACGAGCTGACCCTGCTCTACAACGACGGCTACGGCGAGTTGATCGGTGACCGCTACCCGGACGCGCTGGGCCGCCCGGCGGCGGAGGTGTTCGCCGAGGTGTGGCGGGAGGCCGGTGCGGGCGAGGCGCTGGAGCGGGTGTACCGGCTGGGCGAGCCCTTCCTGGAGCGGGAGGCGGTGCTGCCGGCCGACCGGCAGGCCGAGCCCGCGGTGTTCACCCGCGGCCACTCGCCGGTCCGGGACTCCACCGGCCGGATCGTCGGCGTGCTCACCGTCTCGGCGCAGACCACCCAGCTGACCCGCCAGTTGCAGAGCCTGAGCGACTTCGCCGCAGCGCTCTCCGGCACCCTCACCCTGGACGACGTGGCCCGGGTGACGCTGCGCTACTGCCTGCACTCGTTCGACGCCGACCGGGTCTCCTTCGCCGTCGACGAGGGCACGGCGTGGCGGATGGTCCGCCGGATCCGGGGCGAGCTGCTCGACGAGGCCGACGAGCGGCTGCCCCCGCTGTGGCGCCGGATGACCGCCGATTCGGCGCTGCCGGCGGTGGTGACCGCGCGCAGCGGCGTGCCCTCGTTCGCCGCGGACGGGCAGCCGCTGCGCGAGATCGCGGTGGACCGGCACGACGAGAAGATCCGCGCGCTCGCCGCGCTGCCGCTGCGCTCGACGGTGATCCGGGGCGCGCTCACCGTGGGCTACCAGGAGCCGTGTTCCTGGTCCCCGGCGGAGCGGGCGTTGCTCGCCGCGTCCGCCGAGCTGATCGGCCAGGCCGCGGAGCGGGCCCGCCGGTTCGAGACCCAGCACGGCACCGCGCAGTTGCTGCAACGCAGCATGCTGCCGGAGCAGCTGCCGGATCTGCCCCGGCTGCGCATCGCCGCCCGCTACGACCCGGGTGTCGACGGCAACGCCGCCGGCGGTGATTTCTACGACGCGTTCCTGCTGCCCACCGGCGCGCTCGGCGTGGTGCTCGGCGACGTCGCCGGCCACGACGTGCAGGCCGCCGCGCGGATGGGCCAGGTGCGGGCCGCGCTGCGCGCGCTGGCCCTGTCCGATCCTCGGCCGGACGCGGTGCTCGGCGGCCTGGACCGGCTGGTCGCCAGCCTCGGCACCGAGGGCGGCACCCACGAGCTGTTCGTCACCGTGGTGTTCGGCGTCGTCGACGTCGACCGGGAGCTGATCACGCTGGCCAGCGCCGGCCACCCCGCGCCGCTGATCCGGCGCGGCCGGACCGGCGACGGCCCGGCCGCGGAGTTCGTCGACGTGCCACCCGGGCCGCCGCTGGGCCTGGGCGGCCGGCAGCGCACCGTCACCGTGCCGTTCCGGCCCGGCGACACGCTGCTGCTCTACAGCGACGGCGTGGTGGAGCGGCGCTGGCAGGACCTCACCTCGGGGCTGGCCGGGCTGGGCGCGGCGGTGAGCGCCGCGAGCGGTGGCGATCCCCGGGCGTTGTGCGCGGTGGCGACCGCCGCGGTGCCGGGCGCCACCGAGGACGACGTGGCCGTGCTGGCGGTGGAGCACGCGGTCCGGCCCAGCCGGTCGGCCGGCATGGAGGTGCCCGCCGAGCCGACCGCGCCGAGCCGGGTCCGGCACTGGCTGACCGGGCAGCTCACCGAGTGGCGGGTGCCGGAGGCGGTGGTCGGCGCCGCGGTGCTGTGCACCAGCGAGCTGACCACCAACGCCCTGCTGCACGCCGGCACCGCCGCCCGGGTCGAGATCGACCTGAGCGCCGAGCGGCTGCTCGTCTCGGTCGCCGACTCGGGCACCCGGGGGCAGGTCACCCGGGCCCAGACCGACACGCTGAGCAGCCGGGGGCGCGGGCTCGGCCTGATCGAGGAGCTGAGCGACGCCTGGGGCACCGATCCGACGGTACGCGGCTCGACGGTCTGGTTCGAGATCCTCATTCCCCCCGAGTGAGCCGAGAGTCGGCGGCGTCCCGCCCGGGTAGAAGGCAGCCATGACCCACGACACGCGACACGGCGTCCTCTTCGACGTGGACGGCACCCTGGTCGACTCCACCTACCTGCACGCGGTGAGCTGGTGGGAGGCGCTGCGCCAGGCCGACCACCGGGTGCCGATGGCACGGATCCACCGCGCCATCGGCATGGGCTCGGACAAGCTCCTCGACCATCTGTTGGGCGCCGAGCGGGACACCGACGCCGACGGGCGCCTGCGCGACGCGCACGACGCGCTCTACGCCGAGTACTGGGAGCGGCTCGCGCCGCTGCCCCGGGCGCGGGAGCTGCTGCGCGCCTGCGCGGATCGCGGCCTGCGGGTGGTGCTGGCCACCTCGGCCGCCGAGCACGAGGTGGCCGCGCTGCGCGCCGCGCTCGACGCCGACGACGTGATCGACACCGTCACCTCCTCCGCGGACGCGCAGGAGAGCAAGCCCGCGCCGGACATCCTGGCCGCCGCGCTGGAGCAGTCGGGGCTGGCCGCCGAGCGGGTGGTCTTCGTCGGCGACTCGGTGTGGGACGTGGCCGCCGCCGGCAAGCTGGACATCCCGTGCATCGGGCTGACCTGCGGCGGCACCGGCCGGGCGGAACTGGCGGGCGCGGGGGCGGTGGCGGTATACGAGGACCCGGCCGAGCTGCTGGACGCCCTGCCGGCGAGCGCGATCGGGTCGCTCGGCTGAGCCGCTGGTCACCGGGCTGCGTCGAAAGGCTTAGCCGGCACCGGTTCGGGGCACTGCTGAGCACCTCCGCCCGGCCGACGGGCGGCGGGAGGGTGGGGTCGTGGAACCGGTCGATGTCGCGTTCGCTCTGCTTGGCGTCGGTGCGCTGCTGGCGGGGATCCTGCCCCGGTTGTTGGAGAAGCGACCGCTGTCCATGCCGATCGCGTTCCTCGGTCTCGGCATGCTGGTCTTCGCGCTGCCGACCGGCCTGCCGACGCCGGACCCGCTGCACTGGTCGAAGCTGGCCACGCACCTGACCGAGATCGGGGTGATCGTCGCCCTGATGGGCGCCGGCCTCAAGATCGACCGGCCGTTGAGCTGGGCTCGCTGGTCGTCCACCTGGCGGCTGCTGGCCATCGCCATGCCGCTGTGCATCGCCGCGGTGGCGCTGCTCGGCTGGTGGTGGGCCGGTCTGGTACCGGCGGCGGCGCTGCTGCTCGGCGCCGCGCTCGCCCCGACCGACCCGGTGCTCGCCGCCGACGTGCAGGTGGGCGAGCCGAACGACGACGAGGACGCGGAGGACGAGGTGCGCTTCGCGCTCACCTCGGAGGCCGGCCTGAACGACGGGCTGGCCTTCCCGTTCGTCTACGCCGCCATCGCGATCGCCAGCACCAGCCTCGCGCCGTCGGCCTGGCTGGCCGAGTGGCTGGCCGTCGACGTGGTCTACAAGCTCGCCGCCGGGGTCGGCGGCGGCCTGCTGGTCGGCTGGCTGCTCGGCAAGCTGTTCTTCCGGGCCCCGAGCACGCTGCGGTTGGCCCGGCACTCCGAGGGCTTCCTCGCGCTGGCCGCGACGTTTCTCGCGTACGGGCTGGTCGAGGTGATCGGCGGGTACGGCTTCCTGGCCGTCTTCGTGGCCGCCCGGGCGATCCGGGCCGCTGAACGGACCCACGAGTTCCACGCCGTGCTGCACGACTTCGCCGAGCAGGTGGAGCGCCTGCTCACCGTGCTGTTGCTGCTGTTGTTCGGTGGCGCGGTGATCAGCGGCCTGCTCGTGCCGCTCACCTGGCGGGCAGCGCTGGTCGGCCTGGCGCTGGTGTTGGTGATCCGGCCGCTGGCCGGTTGGCTGGCGCTGCGCGGCGCGCCGGGCCGGCCGGCCGAACACTGGGTGATCTCACTGTTCGGCATCCGCGGTGTCGGCTCGTTCTACTACCTGGCGTACGCCACCAGCGAGACCGACTTCCCGCAGTCGGACCTGCTGTGGGCCACCGTCGGCCTGGTGGTGGTGGTCTCGGTGGTGGCGCACGGGGTCGCCGCGACCCCGATCATGCGGTTGCTGGACCGGGCGGGCGAACGCACCCGGGACAGCGCCGAGGTGGGCCGGGCCGAGGAGCCGGTGCCGGCCGGCTGACCGCGCCGGACCGGCCGGCGGGTTCAGCCGAGCCGGGCGGCGAGGGCGCGGCCCAGGTC
Organism: Micromonospora sp. NPDC050980; assembly: GCF_040653835.1. Classification (NCBI taxonomy): domain Bacteria; kingdom Bacillati; phylum Actinomycetota; class Actinomycetes; order Micromonosporales; family Micromonosporaceae; genus Micromonospora; species Micromonospora sp. NPDC050980. The sequence continues at coordinate 15,608 of NZ_JBFAGS010000016.1, forward strand.
ACGGCCGGAACGCCAGGCGCTCTGCACCCTCGGCCGGCCGAACGCGTCGCCGGCCAGGCCGATCCCGTCGGCGTCCAGATGGTGGGTGGCGGCCCCGGCGACCGTCCCCGCCGGCCGGGCGTACGTCCAGCGGTGCACGTGGGTCGCCTCGGCCGGCTCGGGCAGGCCGAGCAGGTCCCGGACGGCCTGCTCGATCTCCGGCCGGGCGGCGGTGGGTTGGCGCAGGTGCCCGGCGGCGAACTCCGGTGTGGTGTGCGCGACCAGCACCGGTGCGCCGTCGCCGCGGCGGTCGCCGTCGTCGCAGACGAGGCTCAGCACCGGGTGGTCGTTGACGAACGCGCCCCGGAAGTCGGCCCAGCGGCGGGACGGGAAGCGCAGCACCCCGGTCAGCGCGGAGGACCAGCGTTGGGCCGCCACCGCGCGGGTGGCTTCGGCCAGCGCCGGGTCCAGCAGCAGGGCGGCCTGCGGGCCGGGCATGGCGAGCACCACCGCCTCGGCCCCCCGCCCGTCCACCCGGGGCCCCGGCTCGACGGTCATGACCAGCCGATCGTGCGTCACCGCGACCTCGGCGGCCAGGTGTTCGACGAGCGAGCGCAGCCCGCGCGGTGCGGCCCAGCGCACCGGCCCGATCACCCGTTCCCGCCCGCGCGGCCCGTACGCGACGAGCGTGTCGGTCCACTCCCGGGCCAGCCCGGCGGCCTGCCAACCGGCGACCACGGCGGCGAAGTCCGGGTCGTCCACGGTGAAGTAGGCGGCGCCCAGGTCGGCGGGGCGGCCGTCGAAGCGCTTGCTGGCCATCCGGCCGCCGGTCACCCGGGCGCGCTCGCGCACCTCGACCGGGATACCCGCGCGGGCCAGCTCGGACGCGCACGCCACCCCGGCGATTCCCGCGCCGACCACCACCACACCCGCCCGGTCCGCCGTCATCGCTCGATCGTAGGTGCCGGCCGGCATGAACCCGCCGGCACGGGGGTACTGGCACACCTGTTCGAGGAGAGGTGATCAGCATGGCCGACCGCGCCAACGACAACAGCAACGTGAACCCGGACGCCGCCGTCAAGGATCCGGACGACTGGGTGACCGGCGACGAGCCGCCGACCGCGGCGCAGGAGTCCTACCTGCACACGCTGGCCCAGGAGGCGGGCGAGACGGTGCCGGACGGGTTGACCAAGGCCGAGGCGTCCCGGCGGATCGACGAGTTGCAGGCGGAGACCGGCCGGGGGCGCTGAGCGGGCGTCAGCGCGGGGGCAGGCGGTGCAGCTCGACCCGGTCGAGCCGTCCCGCCGCCACCCGGGCGGTCAGGTAGGTGGCGTGCGGCTGGGCCCGGCGGTCGGTGGGCGAGCCGGGGTTGAGCAGCCGCAGCCCGCCCGGGGCGACGGTGTCCCACGGGATGTGCGAGTGCCCGAAGACGAGCAGGTCGCAGTCGCCGTAGGTGGCGGCGCAACGCTCCTCGCGGCGGGTCTTCGGCCCGGTCTCGTGCACCACCGCCACCCGCAGCCCGGCCAGTTCGACCCGGGCGACCTCGGGCAGCCGGGCGCGCAGCGCGGGTCCGTCGTTGTTGCCGTACACCCCGATCAGCCGGCGGGCGCGCGCCGCCAGCGCGTCCAGCAGCGCCACGTCCACCCAGTCGCCGGCGTGCACGACCACGTCGGCGTCGGCCACCGCCGCCCACAGCGGGGCGGGCAGGTCCCGCGCCCGCTTCGGCACGTGGGTGTCCGCCATGATGAGCAACTCCACCGCGCCATCCTCCCGCACCGGGCGCGGCGGCGTCGTTCACGCGCCCTGGCCCTGGTTCTGCATCAGGCCGCCGTCCATGAAGTAGGTCGACCCGGTCACGTAGTCGGCGTCCGCGCTGGCCAGGAAGACGGCCAGCTTGGCGATCTCGGCCGGCTCGGCGGCCCGCTTCCACGGAATGCTCTGCACCTGCTCGTGCAGGTAGTCCGGATTGTCGATCGCCTCCTGGTTGAACGGGGTGAGCACCATGCCGGGCCCGATGTTGTTCACGTTCATCCGCATCGGGGCGACCTCCAGCGCCAGGCTCTTGGCCAGCTCCAGCATGCCGCCCTTGCTGGAGTCGTAGTCCGCGCCGCCGGCCCGGGCCACCTCCTGGTGGATCGAGGTGATGTTGATGATCTTGCCGCCGCCGCCGGCGTCCCGGCGGTGCCGGACGAACCGCCGGCAGCAGAAGAACATGCCGTAGAGGTTGGTCCGGATGCACCGGTCCCAGGTCTCGGTGTCCAGGTCGGCCACCGGGATGCCGGAGGCGTCCACGCCGGCGTCGTTCATCAGCACGTCCAGCCGGTCGAACTCGGCCAGCGCCTCGTCGAACATCGCCTCCACCTGATGCTCGACGCTGATGTCGCCCTGCACCACCACGGCCCGCGAGCCGGCGGCCTCGATCTCGGCCCGGGTGTGGTTCGCCCCGGCGTGGTCGTGCAGGTAGTGCACCACCACGTCGGCACCCTCCCGGCCGAACTCGATGGCCGTGGCCTGGCCGATGCCCGAGTCCGAGCCGGTGATCAGGGCGGTCTTCCCCGCCAGCCGTCCGCTCATCCGGTTGCTCCCTCCGTGCGGACCGCGCCCATCGGCACGGCCGGTCGGTCGTGCTCGAACCGTGCCGCCGCGTCGGTGATGCGGCCCGCGGCGTTGATCAGGCCGATGTGCGAGAACGCCTGCGGGAAGTTGCCCAGTTGCTCGCCGGTGGCCTGGTCGATCTGCTCGGCATAGAGGCCGAGGTCGTTGGTGCGGGCGGCGAGCTGCGCGAACAGCCGCCGGGCCCGGTCCACCTCGCCGGCCTCGGCCAGGCAGCCGGCCAGCCAGAACGAACAGATCACGAAGCCCGCCGGGTCGCCGTCCCAGCGGCGCAGCAGCCCGTCGCGGGACAGCCGGCGCTCGACGACGCCCACGGTGGCGCGCATCCGCGGATCGTCGGCGGGCAGGAAGCCGACCAGCGGCATGATCAGCACCGAGGCGTCCAGGTCGTCGGAGTCGAAGGCCCCGGTGTACGCGCCGACCCGCTCGCTCCAGCCCCGGGTGAGCACCGCCGCGCGGACCTCGTCGCGGGCCGCCGCCCAGCGGGCCACGTCGGCCGGCGCACCGATCCGCGGCCCGAAGCGGACCGCCCGGTCCAGCGCGGTCCAGCACTGCACCTTCGACGACACGTAGTGCCGTTGCGCGTCGCGCGCCTCCCACATCCCGGAGTCCGGCCGGTGCCAGTCGCGCACCGCCTGGTCGGCGAGCGTGCGCAGCAGGTGGCGCACCTCGGGCGACATCGGGTCCAGGTAGTGCCGCATCAGCCACGCCGCGTCGAGCACCTCGCCCAGCACGTCGTTCTGCCGCTGCCGCCAGGCGTCGTTGCCGACCAGCACCGGCCGGCTGCCCGCGTAACCGGCCAGGTGGTCGAGGTCGTGCTCGGTCAGGTCCCGCTCCCCCTCCACGCCGTACATGATCGGGGCGGGGGCGTCGCCGAGTCGGCCCATCGCCCGGGCCACCCAGGTGAACTGCCGGTCCGCCTCGTCCGGGCAGGCGGCCCGCCAGAGCGCCTGGAGGGTGAGGCTGAAGTCGCGCAGCCAGACGAACCGGTAGTCGTAGTTCCGGTCCCCGCCGAGCAGCTCCGGCAACCCGGTGGTGGCCGCCGCGACGACCGCGCCGCTCGGCCCGTAGGTCATCCCCTGCACCACGAGCGCGCTGCGCCGGACCAGGTCCCGGTACTCACCCCGGTAGTCGTGCAGGTCCGCCCAGGAACGCCAGCCGGCGACCGCGCCGGCCACCACGTCGCCGGCGTCGGGCAGCACCGGCGCGCCACCGGCGTACGTCGGGGCGTACCCGAGGGTGAAGTGGTGGACGCTGCCGGCGCGGGCGGTGAACCGCCCCGCGGCGGCGTCACCGGCGAACGTCAGCGGGACGTCGGTGCGCAACTCCAGCCGGCAGGCGCCGGCGGTGGCCCCGATCACCCCGTCGTGGTCGGTGAGGTAGGCGCCGACCCGCCCGTACTCGAACCGCGGCGCGTAGTGCACCCGCATCGGCACCTCGCCGTCGAGGCCCTGGACCACCCGGGCCAGCACCCGCGGTGAGCGCAGGCCGATGTCGTGGCCGCGCGCGCCGGGCTCCAGCGCCAGGGCGTCGGTGACGGCCACCGCCCCGGTCGCGGTGCGGAAGACGGTACGCAGCACCAGCGCGTCGTCGAGGTAGGACCGGGTGCTGGTGAACTCGCCCGCCGGGTGGATCGCCCAGTGCCCGGCGTCGTCGTCGAGCAGCCGCCCGAACACCGACGGCCCGTCGAACCGGGCGGGACACCACCAGTTCACCGCGCCGGCGGTGTCCACCAGGGCGGCGCTGCGCCCGTCGGCGAGGAAGCCGTGCTCGCTGATCCGTCCGGTCCGCACGGTGGTGGCTACCCGGCCACGGCGTGGCCATGCCTGCCCGGATCGGCGCGGGCCGCCGCGTTACCGCTCGCCGGCGACGGGAACGCGGCGGGTCGACGAAGGAGGATGCTCATGACCAGACCCTCGACTCCGACCGCGGCCTGGCGACCCGGGATGCCGGGCGGCGACAACCTCCCGTCCGGCCCGGGCGGTCGCCCGATGCCGCCGAGCGGGGACGGGCACGGGGCGCAGGCCGCCCCGCCGACCGTCACGATCGGCTCGTATCCGGACTATCCGTCCGCGCAGCGCGTGGTGGACTACCTGGCCGACAACCGGTTCCCGGTGGAACGCACCTCGATCGTCGGCACCGACCTGACGTTGGTGGAGACCGTGATGGGGCGGCTGACCACCGGCCGGGCGGCCCTGTTGGGCGCCGGCACCGGCGCCTGGTTCGGCCTGTTCATCGGGTTGCTCTTCGGCATCTTCACCGCGGGCAACTGGCTGGCGGTGATCCTGGTCGGCCTGGTGATCGGCGCGATCTGGGGCGCCGTGTTCGGTGCGGTCGCGCACGCCATGACCGGCGGGCAGCGCGACTTCACCTCGGCCAGCTCGCTGCGGGCCGGCCAGTACGCGGTGACCGTGGACGCGGAGCTGGCCGAGCAGGCCCGACAGATGCTGGGCCGGATGCACCTGACGCCCACCGGGGCCACCGCCCGCTGAGGCGGTCGGCGCCGGCGCGAGGGAGGGTCCCACCCGGGGCCCTCCCTCGCGGGTCAGTCGTGCCAGGCCCGCTCACCGGCGCGCAGCGGCACGTCGAGGCGGTTCTCCGGCGGGGCGAGCGGGCAGGCCCACCTGTCGTCGTAGGCGCAGCTCGGGTTGTAGAGGTAGTTGGCGTCCAGCCGGACCCGGTCGCCGGGCAGCACGGTCAGCCCTCGCCCGAACGTGCCCTTGACCGTGTCGGTGAGGTAGCGCCCGCCGCCGTACGAGCCGTACCCGCAGCTCGCGTCGCACACCGGCACGAACAGCCCACCGCCGTACGCGTCGATCCACCAGAGCGTCAGTGGCCCCCAGGGCGTCTCCGCGACCGCCACCCGGCGGTAGCCGACCACTCCGTCCGGGCCGCCGGTGTCGATGCTCAGCTCGCCGGAGGCGGGCCGCAGCGGCGCCTCGACCACGGCCGCCGGGTCGGGTGGATACCAGCGCAGCCCGGTGAAGCCGGCCCGCTCGGCGGCCGGGACCGGGCTGCTCGGGTGGGTGCCGAACAGCGCGTCGCGCGCCGTGCGGAACCCGCCCAGGTCGAGGTCGGACAGGTAGAGCCCGGCCACCCGCGCCCGCCAGTCCAGCACGTCGAGGTCATCCATCCCCCGACCCTAGCCGCCCGCTCGCTTCAAATTTCAAGCCATCTTCCCTTGGCGCTCATCTGCGTGAGCGGGGCCACACAGCACGACGTCGTTTAAATTTTAACTAGTGCTACTCTGGTGGCATGACGGAGAGCCTGGACGCGGAGCGCACGGCGTGCTGGCGGGCCTACATCGAGTCGAGCCAGCGGCTGTTCACCCAACTGGAGGACGACCTGCGCGCCGACAGCGAGCTGAGCTTCGCCGACTACCACGTGCTGGTGCTGCTCTCCGAGGCGCCCGGGCAGCGGCTGCGCATGGGCGAGCTGGCCGACCGGCTGGTGTTCTCACCGAGCCGGCTGACCTACCAGATCACCACCATGCAGAAGCGCGGCCTGGTGGCCAAGGAGTCCTGCCCGGCGGACCGGCGCGGCAGCGAGGCCGTGCTCACCGCGGCCGGCCTGCTGGCCCTGCGCGAGGCCGCACCGCACCACAGGCGCTCCGTGCGCACCCACCTGATCGACGATCTCGACGACGCCGAGGTCGCCTGCCTCACCCGGGTCTTCGAGCGACTCGGCCGGCGCCTGCGCGCCGACCGCGCCGCCTCGTCCCCCCCCGACCGACGAGTAAAGGAGCCCGCGATGCCCGCGATCACCGTCGACGACGTCCTCGTCCTGCCCCGCCTGCCGAAGCTCGACGAGTCCACCAGCTACCGCCCGGTCCGCCGGGTCACCACCGCGCCGAGCGGCTACGAGGGCGAGGGCTTCCCGGTCCGTCGGGCCTTCGCCGGGGTCTCGATGACCGATCTCGACCCGTTCATCCACCTGGACCAGATGGGCGAGGTGGACTACGCGCCGGGCGAGCCGAGGGGCACCTCGTGGCACCCGCACCGCGGCTTCGAGACGGTGACCTACATGATCGACGGGATCATGGACCACCAGGACTCGACTGGTGGCGGCGGCACCATCACCGACGGCGACACGCAATGGATGACCGCCGGCAGCGGCCTGCTGCACATCGAGGCCCCGCCGGAGCACCTGGTGCGCAGCGGCGGCCTGTTCCACGGCCTGCAACTCTGGGTCAACCTGCCCCGGGTGGCCAAGATGAGCCCGCCGCGCTACCAGGACATCCGCGGCCGGGAGTCGGCGCTGCTGACCACGCCGGACGGCGGCGGCCTGATCCGGGTGATCGCCGGCGAGATCGCCGGGCACCGGGGTCCGGGCTCGACCCACACCCCGATCACCATCGCCCACGTGACGTTGCAGCCCGGCGCGGAGCTGAGCCTGCCCTGGCGGGCGGAATTCAACGCGCTGGTCTACGTGCTGGCCGGACGGGGCACGGTGGGCACCGACCGGCAGCCGATCCGCCTCGGCCAGCTCGCCGTGCACGGGCCCGGCGACGCGCTGCGGATCGCCGCCGACCGCGCGCAGGACGGCAACACCCCGGCGCTGGAGCTCTATCTGATGGGTGGGCAGCCGATCCGCGAGCCGGTGGCGCACTACGGCCCGTTCGTGATGAACACCCGGGCCGAGCTGATCCAGGCGGTCGAGGACTTCCAGGCCGGCCGGCTCGGGGTCGTCCCGACCGGGCGGCTGCCGCACAGCGACGGTCAGGGCGACCGCCCCTGACCGGGTGCGGGCGCGCTCGGACGCTCCGGTCCGCCGGGGCGCCCGGGCGGCTCAGGAGACGGCGAAGATCCCGGCCACCCCGAGGATCACCATCAACAGGACCGCCACCAGCGCACCCCGCTCCCCCTCCACCGCCTGGTCGCGGCCGTCGGTCACGGTGTTCGTCGTCTCGGCGGGCATGTCGGTGCCTCCTTGAGTTTCGCGATCCGGTGCTCCGGCGCCCGCTCCTGAGGCGTGGCACCGTCACCCACCTGCTGCGTCGACGTGCGACGCCCTGCCGGGGGCCCTACCGTGTGAGGACGTCGTCGACCTCGGGAGGATGGAACGTGACCCTGCGGGACTGGTTCCTCAGCGCACAGGAACGCGCCAACCCGCGGTCTGAGTTACCCGTCTGGACCGAGGGAAACCTCGCCGAGCCGCTCATTCACGGTGCGGCCTACTTCGACCGGCTGGTCGACGAGGTGGAGGCGCTGCGCGCCGGCGACCACCTGTTCTTCACCGACTGGCGGGGCGACCCCGACGAGCGGATGCGCCCGGACGGCCCGACCGTGGCGCAGTTGTTCGCCCGGGCGGCCCAGCGCGGGGTGATCGTCAAGGGCCTGCTCTGGCGCTCCCACCTCGACACGCTCTCCTACAGCGAGGCGGAGAACCGCAACCTCAGCGAGACCGTCCGCGCGGCCGGCGGTGAGGTGCTGCTCGACCAGCGGGTCCGACGCGGCGGCTCGCACCACCAGAAGCTGGTGGTGCTGCGCCACCCCGCCGACCCGAGCCGCGACGTCGCCTTCGCCGGCGGCATCGACCTGTGCCACAGCCGGCGCGACGACCACACCCACGCCGGCGACCCGCAGCCGGTGGACATGTCCCCCCGCTACGGCCCGAATCCGCCCTGGCACGACGTGCAGCTCGCGCTGCGCGGCCCGGTGGTCGGCGCGCTCGACACCACGTTCCGCGAGCGGTGGACCGACCCGATGCCGCTGAACTCGGAGAACCCGCTGGCCTACCTACGGGACCGGCTGCGCGGTTCGGACCTCACCCCGGACCCGCTGCCGGAGCAGCCGGCCGACCCGCCGCCGCTCGGCCCGCACCACGTGCAGGTGCTGCGCACCTATCCGGCGGTCCGCCCGCGCTACTCCTTCGCCCCGGACGGCGAGCGCACCGTGGCCCGGGGCTACACCAAGGCGGTACGCCGGGCCCGGCGGCTGATCTACCTGGAGGACCAGTACCTCTGGTCGACCGAGGTGGCCGAGCTGTTCGCCCAGTCGCTGCGCGAGCATCCGGAGCTGCACCTGGTGGCGGTGGTGCCCCGCCATCCCGACGTGGACGGCAAGTTGGCGCTGCCGCCGAACATGGTCGGCCGCGAGCAGGCGCTCTCGCTCTGCCACCGGGCCGCGCCGGAACGGGTGCACGTGTTCGACGTGGAGAACCACGGGGGCACCCCGGTCTACGTGCACGCCAAGGTCTGCGTGGTGGACGACGTCTGGGCCAGCGTGGGCAGCGACAACTTCAACCGCCGCTCCTGGACCCACGACAGCGAGCTGTCCTGCGCGGTGCTCGACGACACCCGCGACGAACGCCAGCCCGCCGATCCGGCCGGGCTGGGCGACGGCGCCCGGGCCTTCGCCCGCGACCTGCGGCTGCGGCTGTGGCGCGAGCACCTGGACCGCGATCCGGACGGCACGCAGGACGACGACCTGCTCGACCCGGCGGACGCGGTGGCGGCGATCGACGCGGCGGCGGAGGAACTGGACCGCTGGCACACCGGCGGCCGGGTCGGTCCCCGTCCGCCGGGCCGGTTGCGACCGCACCGGCCGCAGCGCCTGCCCTGGCGTACGCGGGTCTGGGCGCTGCCGGCGTACCGGCTGGTCTACGACCCGGACGGCAGGCCGCTGCGGGCCCGACGCGCCGGCACCTGGTGAGGCGGCGTCGGCTCGTCCGACGGGTTCGGTCGGGCCGGGTAGGCGAAGGACACCCGCGGCGAGTAGAACCCCCAGCAGACGCGCAGCGGGTTGGCCGGACGCAGCGCATAGGCCGGGTGCTCGGGCGCGAGGAACTCCACCGACTCCACCTCGAACGGCGAGACCGGCTCGGCCACGTACGGATAGTCGGTGACGATCAGCTCCCCGTCGCGGCGGGTGAGGTAGCGGTGGTGGCCGCTGTGCGCCTCGGTGCCGGTGTGACCGGCGTGGGCGGTCACCCGGATCAGCGGCCGGTCGGTCCACGTCTCGGCGGTGAGACGCCCGCCGCGCAGCTCGATCCGGGTCACGCCGGCCTCGGCCGGCGCGCCGCGCGCGGCGGCGTACTGCCGGACCCGGGCGCTGGAGGCCAGGTAGTGCGTCCACCATCCGCCCGGGGTCTGGCGGTCCGGCGGCTCCATGTCGGCCAGTGAGACGCCGAGATAGGTGAGCGAGTAGGCGCCGAAGCCGGAGGTCTGCGTCTCGTCGTCGACGACGTACTGGCTGAGGAAGACCTGTCCCTCCGGGTGCGGTCGGAGGGTGGCGGGAACAAGCGCCCCGGCCGCGCCGGGATCCGCCGGGAGCCAGCTGAACAGCAGCGTGCGGGCGTTGATGACGAGTTGCGGCGCGGCGGGATCCAGCACGGTGCCTCCGTAGACGTGTCCCTACGGACGCTACGGGCGGTCTCGCTGGCGGGACAACGACAGAAAGTCGACAGTGTCCCTCGACTGTCGGGTTCTTCCTTGACCGATCGGTGGACGACCCTCGTCGGCTATGCCCTCATCCGGGCTGCTTTTACCCTGACACCCCTTAACTGCATCATACTTTCGGCTAGATTTTTGCCGGCTGATCAGGTTACGGTTGCTCCCGAACGGACTAGTTAAACCTAAACCGAAGCGTCTCTTCTTTTTCTCCGCGGACGAGGTGCAGGGAGGACCCACCATGACCGCCCACCCGATGAGCGCCCCGGCCACGACCAGGCCGGCCGGCTCCGCGAAGCTCGACAGCCGCTCGCTCACCGACAGCGCCGCCGACCTGCTCGACGCGATGGCCGCGCTGCCGGCGAACCACCCCTCGCGGGCCGCCCTGCGCGACCGCGCCATCGAGGCCTGGCTGCCGCTGGCCAACCACCTCGCCCACCGCTACAGCGGTCGCGGCGAGCCCAACGACGACCTGGTGCAGACCGCCGCGATCGGCCTGATCAAGGCGATCGACAAGTTCGACCCGTCCCGTGGCGTCGACTTCGCCGGCTACGCCATCCCGACCATCATCGGCGAGCTGAAGCGGCACTTCCGCGACCGCACCTGGGACATCCGGGTGCCGCGCCGGCTCCAGGAGCTGCGCCTGGCCATCTCCGACGCCAACAGCACCCTGCTGCAGACGCTCGGCCGCTCGCCGACGGTCGCCGACATCGCCGCCCACCTCAAGGTCACCGAGGAAGAGGTGCTGGAGGGCCTGGAGGGCGCCCGCGCCTACAACGCGGTGTCGCTGTCCACCCCGACCGGGGACGGCGAGCGCGCCACCGAGCTGGGCGACCTGCTCGGTGGCGAGGACGGCGAGTTCGAGCTGGCCGAGATGCGGGTCGCCCTCGGCCCGGCGCTGGCCACGCTCGACCAGCGCGAGCAGAAGATCCTCACCCTGCGCTTCTACGGCAACCTGACCCAGTCGCAGATCGCCGAGCAGATCGGCGTCTCGCAGATGCACGTGTCCCGCCTGCTGGCCCGCGCGCTGACCAAGCTGCGCGGCCAGCTCCACGGCACCTACTAGGGATGTCAGGAGGGGCGGGTGCGAGAGTGGGTGCGTGCTCGCCGACGTGTCCCTCGACCTGCCGGTCCGGCCGGTGCTGCCCACGTTGGTCGCCGCGCTGCGCTGGCGGGGAACCGGCGTCCTGGTGGCGCCGCCGGGCACCGGCAAGACCACGACCGCGCCGCTCGCGGTCGCCGACGCGGTCGCCGGGCGGGTGGTGATCGCCCAGCCCCGCCGGGTGGCCGCCCGGGCCGCGGCGCACCGGATGGCCGCCCTGCTCGGCGAGCGGGTCGGCGAACGGATCGGCTACGCGGTGCGCGGCGAACGGCGAGCCGGGTCGCGCACCCGGGTCGAGGTGGTCACCACCGGCCTGCTGGTACGCCGGCTGCACCACGACCCCGAACTGCCCGGGGTGGCCGCGGTGCTGCTCGACGAGTGCCACGAGCGCCAGCTCGACGCCGACCTGGCGCTGGCCTTCGGCGTGGAGGCCAGGGCCACGCTGCGCCCTGATCTCTGGTTGCTCGCGATGTCGGCGACCCCGCAGGCGGACCGGTTCGCCGCGCTGCTCGGCGGCGACGACCCCGCGCCGGTCGTGCGGGCCGAGGCCGCCCGGCACCCGGTCGAGCGGGTGTGGGCGCCGCCGCCGCGCCGGTTCGCCCCGCCCGGCCCGGGCCGGGTCGACCCGGCGCTGCTGGACCACGTGGCCGCCACGGTCCGCCGGGCGCTGTGCGAACGCGACGGGGACGTGCTGGTCTTCCTGCCCGGCGCCGGTGAGATCGCGGCCGTCGCCGGGCGGCTGGCGGACCTGCGCGACACGGTCGCCGTGCTGCCGTTGCACGGCCGGCTCTCCGCCGCCGCCCAGGACGCGGCGCTGGCCCCGCCGCCCGCGCACGCACACGCCGCACCCGGCGGCGCGGCACCCGACGGCACGCAGACCGGCGACGCGCGGATTGGCGGCCCGGGCGTCGACCGGCGGGTCGTGCTGGCCACCGCGGTAGCGGAGAGCAGCCTGACCGTGCCCGGGGTGCGGGTGGTGGTGGATGCCGGGCTGAGCCGGGTGCCGCGCACCGACCTGGCCCGCGGGCTGGGCGCGCTGGTCACCGTGCCGGTTTCCCGGGCTGCGGCGACCCAACGGGCCGGCCGGGCCGGGCGGGAGGCGCCGGGGGCGGTATACCGCTGCTGGTCGGAGGCGACGCACGCCCGGCTCGCTCCGCAGCCCGAGCCGGAGATCGCCACCGCCGACCTGACCGGGTTCGCGTTGGAGCTGGCCGCCTGGGGTGCGCCCGACGGCGCCGGCCTGGCCCTGCCCGACCCGCCGCCGCCGGCCGCGTTGACCGTCGCCCGGGAGACGCTGGCCACGCTCGGCGCGGTCGACGCCGACGGCCGGATCACCGCGCGGGGACGGGCGATCGCGGCCGTCGGCGCGCACCCCCGGCTGGCCAGGGCGCTGCTCGACGGCGCGCCGCGGGTGGGCGCCGACCGGGCCGCCGAGGTGGTGGCGATGCTCGCCGAGGAGACGCTGGGCGGCGCCGGGGACGACCTGCCGGCCCGGTGGCGCCGGCTGCGGGCCGGCGCCGAACCGGCCGCCACCGCCCGCTGGCGAAGCGAGGTACGCCGACTGCGCGCCGCCCTGCCCGCGGACGACCGGCAGCGGACCGCCGCCAGCACCGGCAACCGGCCCGACGGTACGACAGGCGGCCGGCGGGGGCAGCGGGTGGCGGAGGACGGCGGGCATCCGGAGCGGCTGCCCGACGATCTGGCCGCCGGGTTGCTGGCCGGGTTGGCGTACCCGGAACGGCTGGCCCGGGTGCGGCGGGCCGGCGGGTCCGCGTACCTGATGGCGGGCGGGACCGAGGCGGAGCTGGCGGCCGGGTCGGGCCTGGCCGGGTCGACGTGGCTGGCGGTCGCGGTGGCCGACCGCTCCCCCGGCGCGCCGGCCGCCCGGGTGCGGCTGGCCGCGCCGGTCGACGAGGCCACCGCGCGCGAGGCCGGGGCGGCGCTGCTGCGCGCCGGCCGGGAGGTCGCCTGGTCCGGCGGGGACGTGGTGGCCCGGGAGGTGGTCCGCCTCGGCGCCGTCGCGCTGCTCGACCGGCCGCTCGCCGCGCCCGACCCGGAGCTGGTCGCCGCGGCGGTGCTGCACGGGCTGCGGCAGGAGGGCCCGGGGCTGCTGCGGTGGACGCCGGAGGCGACCGCGCTGCGCCGCCGGCTGGCGTTCTGCCGGCAGGCGCTCGGCGACGACTGGCCCGACGTGTCCGACGCGGCGCTGCTCGACGCCGCACCGACCTGGCTCGGCCCGGAGCTGGCCCGGGCCCGCCGCCGGGCCGACCTGGCCCGGCTGGACGTGGGCCCGGCGTTGCGCCGGCTGCTCAACTGGCGGCAGGCGGCACGCCTCGACGAGCTGGCGCCGGAGCGGCTGGCCGTGCCCAGCGGCTCCCGGGTCCGGGTGGACTACACCGACCCGGCCGCCCCGGTGCTCGCGGTGAAGCTCCAGGAGACGTTCGGCTGGCGGGACGTGCCGCGGATCGCCGACGGGCGGGTGCCGGTGCTGCTGCACCTGCTCTCCCCGGCCGGACGACCGGTGGCGGTCACCGCGGACCTGGCCTCGTTCTGGCGCGGCGGCTACCCGCAGGTGCGCGCGGAGCTGCGCGGGCGTTACCCGCGCCACCCGTGGCCGGAGGACCCGACCACTGCCGAGCCGACCCGCCGGGCCAGCCCGCGCCGGCGCTGACCCTCACTCCTCGACGACGTCGGCGATCACCACGGTGATGTTGTCCGGGCCGCCGGCCCGCAGCGCGAGGTCGATCAGCCGGGCCGCGCAGGCGTCGCGCGCCAGGCCCTCGCCCAGCACCTCGGTGAGGGTGTCGGCGCGGACCACGTTGGAGAGGCCGTCGCTGCACAGCAGCCAGCGGTCGCCGGCCCGGGGCACCATCGTCGCGTACGCCGGTGAGACCTCGTCGCCCTGCAACGCCTGGGTCACCACGGCGCGGCGGGGGTGGCTGCTCGCCTGGTCGGGGGTGATCAGCCCCTGGTCGACGAGCATCTGCACGAAGGTGTCGTCGCGGGTGACCTGCTTGAGCACGCCCTCCCGGAACAGGTAGGCCCGGGAGTCGCCGACGTGCGCCAGCGCCAGGCAGCTTCCGGTGCGGGCGAACAGCAGCGCGGTGAGCGTGGTGCCCATGCCCTGACGTTCCGGGTCCTCCTCGACCGCCTGGCGGATCCCCACGGTGGCCCGCTCGATGGCCCCTTGCAGTGCGGCGACCAGCGCGTCCTCCGGCGTCTCCACGTCCAGCGGGGCGATCGCGTCGATCGCGATGCGGCTGGCCAGGTCGCCGGCCGCCATGCCACCCATGCCGTCGGCGACCGCGACCAACCAGGGGCCCGCGTGCTGCGCATCCTGGTTGCCGCTGCGGATCAGCCCACGGTCGCTCGCTCCGACGGCACGAAGCTTCAGGGTCATGGGACGCAGCCTGCCAGGTCGGGGACTCGGTTGTCTCTAGGAGATCAGCATCATCGTACGTGGCGCGGCGAATCTCGCTGCGCACGGGCACGGGAGCGCCATCGGGTCGGATCGATTGACAGCGGCGGAACGTGGTGGAAACATCGCCCTGATATTGGGAGCGCTCCCAGCTCCCGTGCTCTCCCCCACCACCCCCGAGCACGGAAGGAACCTCCGTGACCCGATCCCGTCGTCGGCTGGTCGCGCTCACCGCGACCGCCGCGCTGGCCCTCACCGGCGCCACCGCCGGTCCGGCCCTTGCCGAAGTACCCCCGGACGCACCCGAGCAACTGCGCAACGGCGACTTCAGCGCCGGCGTCTCCCCCTGGTTCTCCTACGGCACCGGCGAACTGGCGGTCACCGACGGCCGGCTCTGCACCACTGTCGCCGCCGGCACGGCCAACCCGTGGGACGCCGGCATCGGCCAGGACGCGGTGCCGTTGATCTCCGGCGCCGAGTACGAGCTGTCCTTCGACGTCACCGCCACCCCCGGCGCGGCCCTGAAGGCGGTGCTCCAGCTCGGCAGCGCCCCCTACACGACGTACGCGAGCGTCGACGCCACCGCCACCGCCGCCACCAAGCACGTCACCACCACGTTCACCTCGCCGGCCGACAACGCCGGCGCCCAACTGATCTTCCAGATCGGCGGCAGCGCCGAGGCGCAGACGTTCTGCCTCGACAACGTGTCGCTGCGCGGCGGCGAGGCGGCCCCGCCATACGAGCCGGACACCGGGCCCCGGGTCCGGGTCAACCAGGTCGGCTACCTGCCCGGCGGGCCGAAGCACGCCACGGTGGTCACCGACGCCACCGACCCGCTGCCCTGGCAGCTGAAGTCGGCCGCCGGGACGGTGGTCGCCAGCGGTGAGACGAGCCCGCGCGGCGTGGACGAGGCGTCCGCGCAGAACGTGCAGACCGTCGACTTCTCCGCCTACCGCAAGCCGGGCACCGGCTACACGCTGACCGTGGACGGCGAGACCAGCCACCCGTTCGACATCTCCGGCGCGCTCTACGACCGGCTGCGCGCCGACTCGATGCAGTTCTTCTACGCCCAGCGCAGCGGCATCGCGATCGACGGCGACCTGATCGGCGACGAGTACGCGCGCCCCGCCGGGCACCTCGACGTCGCCCCCAACCAGGGCGACACCGACGTGCCCTGCCAGCCCGGCGTCTGCGACTACACGCTCGACGTGCGCGGCGGCTGGTACGACGCCGGCGACCACGGCAAGTACGTGGTCAACGGCGGCATCGCCACCTACCAGCTGCTGAACGCGTTCGAGCGGACCAAGACCGCGGAGACCGCCGACGGCGGCGCGGCGCTCGGCGACGCCACGCTGCGGGTGCCCGAGCGCGGCAACGACGTGCCGGACGTCCTCGACGAGGCCCGCTGGGAGCTGGACTTCCTGATGCGGATGCAGGTGCCGGCCGGCAAGCCGCTGGCCGGGATGGTCCACCACAAGATCCACGACAAGAACTGGACCGGCCTGCCGCTGGCCCCGCAGGACGACCCGGAGGTGCGCGAGCTGCACCCGCCGTCCACCGCCGCCACGCTCAACCTGGCCGCCGTCGCCGCCCAGTGCGCCCGGCTCTTCGCCCCGTACGACGCCGCCTTCGCGGCCCGCTGCGGCGAGGCCGCGAAGACCGCGTACGCGGCGGCGAAGGCGCACCCGGCGATCTACGCCTCGGCCACCGACGGCACCGGCGGCGGCGCGTACGACGACACGAACGTCACCGACGAGTTCTACTGGGCGGCGGTCGAGTTGTGGCTGACCACCGGCGACAAGGCGTACCTGGCCGACGTCACCGGCTCGCCGCTGCACACCGCCGACGTGTTCGCCGCCAACGGGGCGTTCGGCTGGCAGAGCGTGGCCGCGCTGGGCCGGCTCGACCTGGCCACCGTGCCGAACACGCTGCCGGCGGCGGAGAAGACCCGGATCCGCGCCTCGGTCACCGCCGCCGCGGACGACTACCTGGCCACGGTCCGCGATCAGGCGTACGGGCTGCCCATGCCGGGCACCGCCGACGCGTACGTCTGGGGCAGCAACAGCAACCTGGTGAACAACGCGATCGTGCTGGCCACCGCGTTCGACCTGAGCCGGGACGCGAAGTACCGCGACGGTGCGGTGCAGAGCGCCGACTACCTGTTCGGCCGCAACGCGCTGAACATGTCCTACGTGACCGGTTGGGGCGAGCAGAACGCGCACAACCAGCACAGCCGCATCTTCGGCAACCAGTTGAACCCGGACCTGCCGAACCCGCCGGACGGCTCGCTCGCCGGTGGCCCGAACGCCGCGCTCCAGGACCCGTACGCGGCGAACCTGCTCGCCGGTTGCGCGCCGATGTTCTGCTACGTCGACAACATCAACTCGTACGCGACGAACGAGGTGGCGATCAACTGGAACTCGGCGCTGGCCTGGCTGGCGTCGTTCCTGGCCGACCAGGGTGACGCGGCGGCCGTGCCGGCGCCCACCTGCGCGGTCACGTACGCCACGCACGGGAGCTGGCCGGCCGGCTTCACCACCCAGGTGACGGTGCGCAACACCGGCGCGACGGCGGTGAACGGCTGGAGCCTGCGCTGGGCGTTCCTCGCCGACCAGAAGGTGAGCCACGCCTGGTCGGCGCAGGTCAGTCAGACCGGCGCCACGGTCACCGCGAAGAACCTGCCCTGGAACGCCAAGCTCGCTCCCGGCGCGTCCACCACGTTCGGCCTGAACGGGACCGGCTCCACCGCCCCCAACCCCGACCCCAACCTGATCACCCTGAACGGCAGGGCCTGCACCGTCTCCTGAGCGTTCCGTCCCTCCGATCGTGGAGTCGTGGCACCCCGCATCCGGTGCCACGGCTCCACGATCGTCGTATCGGGCCGACTGCGGCGCGCCCTCGTCGGAGCCGGGTACGGTCCGCAGATGGCGTATCTGCTCCTGGCGCTCGCGATCACCGCCGAGGTGATCGGCACCAGCCTGCTCAAGGCGAGCGACGGCTTCACCCGGCTCTGGCCGACGGTCGGCCTGGTGGCGTGTTACCTGGCCGCGTTCGGGCTGCTCGCCCTCGTGGTTCGGGACGTCCCGGTCGGCGTCGCGTACGCGATCTGGTCCGGGCTGGGCACCGCCGCCATCATGGCGGTCGGGGCGGTGTTCCTGGGCGAGCCGCTGAGCGTGACCAAGGTGGTCGGCGCCGCCCTGGTCATCGCCGGGGTGGTGGTACTCAACCTGGGCGGCGCCCACTGAACCTGGCGTGGCGGGATCGCCGTAACCCGATGGACATGCGTCGAGGCACCGGGTGCTCCGCGCACAGGACTTCGGCCCCGGCCGGCCCGCGCACTTCCGGCTCTGCGCGCTGGTCTCCACCGCGCGGGACACCGGATCGGGTCGCACCGAGGCCCGGTTGCTGACCCGACATCTCCCCTCCTGGCGTACGGTCCTGGCCGACCTGGCTCCGACCGCCGCGCCCCGGATGCACATCACGGCACTCGACCCCGTGGTCGGCGAACGGCTCGCCGACACGGTCCGCCCGGCGCTCGGCCACGGCCCGGTTCCGCTGCGTGACGAGCCGCAGCGGCAACGCGGACCCGGCTACTACCGGGCCGCCGCGCTGCGTCTCACCCTGTCCGACGGCGTTGACGAGGTCGGCGACGGCGGCTTCACCGACTGGACCGCCCGGCTGACCGGGACACGGCGGGCATGGCGTCGGTTCGGCTGGCCGCACCCCCGGGAGCGCGCGGCCAGCCGCTGACCGTCCCCGGCGTCCGCGCGGCAGTCCGCGGGCGGGGGACGAACACGCAGCGTGTTGCTCCCGCCAGAAGAGTGCGCTTTCGAGCGTCATGACTGACAGTCATAATTATGACTCTGAGTCATGGTGCTCTCCACGGCACTGTCTTGCCGTCGGCGACACGCCCGAGCGGACGCGACGCCGGAGGACGCCGATGCCGACCGGTGTGACAGGCGTCGCGCCGTCCCGGGCCACGACAAGGGACCGCCCACGCCTAGCGTCGGTGCCATGACCGCCGATGGGGACGTCGTGACCGAGGGCTCCGCGACCGGGCCGGTCCGTCGCCGATGAGGGGTGTGCCGCCGCCCGGCCCGCTGCGCACCCTGGCGCTCGCCACCCTGGCCAACACCGTCGGCACCGGGCTCTGGCTGGCCGGCGGCGCGCTCTACCTGACCCGGGACGTCGGCCTCTCCGCCACCTCGGTGGGCGCCGGACTGACCGTCGCCGGCCTGGTCGGGCTCACCGCCAGCGTGCCGCTGGGCGGGCTGGCGGACCGGTGGGACCCGCGGACGCTGCGCGCCGCCCTCCAGGTGGGCCAGGCGCTCGCGGCGGCGGTGCGGCTGAGCCGGGGCGCGGACACCGCCGCGCCGGCCGCGGCGAAGCTGCGCCGCGCCGGGCTGGTGCTGGCTGCCGCGTGCCCGCTGTACGCGGTGACCGCCGGTCTGCCGGTGCTTCCGGCGGTGGCGCTGCTGCTGGTGGCGACGGCGGTGTGGACGGTGGGCGACCTGTGGCACGGCGCGGCCGGCGCGGGCCTCGCCTACGACCTGGCCCCGCCGGGGGCGATCGGGGCCTACCAGGGCGCGGACGGACTGCTCGCCGGGCTGGCGCAGGCGCTCGGCCGAGGGCTGCTCACGCTGCTGGTGCTGGGCGGGGGCGGGACGGGCTGGCTGGTGCTCGGCGGGTTGTTCGCCGTCGTCGGGCTGGCCGCCCCGGCGCTGGCTCGTCGGGCGGTGGCGAGCCAGCCGGCGCCGGTCCCCGTCGCGCGTCCGGCCGGCGTCGCGGCCGGCACCCCGCCGGTCGGGGACGTGTAGCAGCATGGCGTGATGACCGAGCAGGAGAGCATCACCATCCGGCCCGGCGGGCCGGCGGACGCGCCGATCGTGCTGCGGCTGTTCGACAGTGCCATCGCGTGGCTGACCGAGCGCGGCCGACCCGACCAGTGGGGCACCGGCGCGGCCTCGACCGACCCGCGCCGGATCGCCCAGGCCGACGGCTACGCCCACGGTGACGGCCTGTGGTTCGCCGAGGTCGACGGCGCCGCGGTGGGCGCACTGGTGGTCGGCGCGGCGACGGAGTACGTGCCGCCGGCCACCGAGCCGGAGCTGTACGTCAATCTGCTGGTCACGGACCGGGCGTACGCGGGTCGCGGGATCGGGGCGCGGCTGCTGGCGCACGCGGCGGGCCTGGCCCGGGAGCGTGGCCTGGGTCTGCTGCGGGTGGACTGCTACCGCAGCCCGGACCGGGCGCTGGTGCGCTTCTACGAGGGCTGCGGCTACACCGCCACCGAGCCGTTCACGGTGACCCGACCGGGTCGGCCGCCGTGGCCGGGGCAGGTGCTGGCCCGCCGGCTCGACTGAACGACGGCGGGCGTCAGCCGATCTCCTCGTCGACGAAGCACCAGCGCCACGACTCCCCCGCCTCGATCGAGCGCATCACCGGGTGCCCGGTGGACTCGAAGTGCTTCGTGGCGTGCTGGTAGGGCGAGGAGTCGCAGCAGCCCACGTGCCCGCAGTCCAGGCAGGCACGCAGGTGGACCCAGTCCCGGTTGCCGACGGCGACGCAGTCGGGGCACTCGGTGGTCGTGGCCGGCTCGGCGTCGCCCGCCCCGGTGAGGTGCTGGCAGCTCATTCGAGAACCTCCTGTCGTAGCAGCGACTCCTCCAGGTCCAGATCACGGTAGGCGCGGGTGAGCACCTCCTCCGGGATCTGGCCGGAGTCGCGGGCGGCCCGGAACACCTCCCGCTCGGCGTCGATCATCTCCTGTCGCAGCCGCGCGTACGCCTGGGAGGGGGTTTCCCGGTCGGTGCCGCCGAGCCGCTCCCAGGCCACGTTGGCGCGGGACGTGGTGATTCCGCGCAGCCGTTCCACCACCGCGACCGGCGCGCCCTCGGCCAGCGCGTCGAGCCGTTCCCGGGCGGCGCGGCTGGCCCGCTGCTGCACCCCGGCGGCCGACAGCGCGTCCTGCACCGGGTCGTCCGGGGGCAGCCGCAGCCGCCGGGCCACCCACGGCAGCGTGGCGCCCTGCCCGACCAGGGTCGCCACGATCACCGCGAACGCCAGCCAGATCAGCAGCCCGCGTGGGTAGGGCCGGTCGTCGGCGAGGGTGAGCGGCAGGCCCAGCGCGGCGGCCAGCGTCACCACGCCGCGCATGCCGGCCCAGCCGATGACGATCGGGAACCGCACCGGCGGCGCGGGGTCGCGCTGTCGCACCCGGGGCACCAGTCGGGCCAGGTAGGTGGCCGGGAACAGCCAGACGAACCGGGCCAGGAAGACGGCGGCCAGCACCGCGGCGGTGATCCCGACCAGCGAGCCGAACGGCTCGTCGAGGTCGCGCAGCACCTCGGGCAGTTGCAGGCCGACCAGCAGGAACACCAGCCCCTCCAGCAGGAACTGGATCAGCCGCCAGAACGCGGTCACCTGGAGACGGGACGCGGCCGACATGAGCATCGGCAGCTGGTGCCCGATGCCGAGGCCGGTCACCACCACCGCGACCACCCCGGAGGCGTGGATCTCCTCGGCGGCGTAGACCACCGCGAACGGCACGATCAGCGACAGCGCGTTGTCGAGCACCGGGTCGCTGACCCGCTTGTGCAGGTAGCCGAAGACCACCACGCCGAGCAGCCCGACCAGGATGCCGCCGCCGGTGGCGACCAGCACCTCCCGGGCCACGTAGCCGACGCCGACGCCGCCGGTGGAGGCGGTGGCGGCGACGATCGCCACCCGCAGCAGCACCAGCGCGGTGGCGTCGTTGACCAGGCTTTCGCCCTCCAGGATGGTGACGACCCGCCGGGGCAGGCCGACCCGGCGGGCCACCGCGGTGGCGGCGACCGCGTCGGGCGGCGCCACCACCGCGCCCAGCGCCACGCAGATCGCGTACGGCAGGTCGGGCAGGAACAGGTGCACGACGGTGCCCACCACGAACGCGGTGAAGATGACCAACCCGACGGCGAGCAGCAGGATCGGCCGCAGGTTGAGCCGGAACGCCGGCACCGAGGTGTTCACCGCCGCCACGTAGAGCAGCGGCGGCAGGATGCCGACGAGCACCAGGTCCGGTTCCAGCCGCACGTGCGGGAAGAACGGCAGGAAGGACAGCGCGAGGCCGAGCACGACCAGCAGGATCGGGGCGAGCAGGCCGAGCCGGCGGGCCAGCGCCGCGCCGAAGGTGGCGATGGCGAGGAACACCACCACCTCGAACAGAGCTTCCATGAGACCGAAGCCTAGGCGGCACCGGGCCCGCGTGTGATCACGCGGTCGGCCGCACCTTCGGCAGCACCTCGGCGCCGAACGCGTCGAGGAACGCCCGCTGCTCCTGCCCGACGTGGTGCAGGGCGATCTGGTCGAAGCCCAGCTCGACGTACTCCGCCAGCCAGCCGACGTGCCGGCCCAGGTCGGCGGAGACGTTCACCGTGTCGGTGACCCTCGACATCGGCAGGTCGGCGCTGGCCACGTCGAAGTGCTCGGCGGTCTCCAGGTCCCAGCAGATCGGCGGGGCGAAGACGTTGCTGCGCCACTGCTCGTACGCGATCGCCTCGGCCTCGGCCTGCTCGGGCGCCCAGCTCACGTGCACCTGTAGGTGCAGCGGCCCGCGACCGCCCGCGTCCCGGTAGGCGTCGATCATCTGCCGGAGGTGCTCGACCGGCGCGTTGACCGTGATCAGCCCGTCGGCCCACTCGGCGCACCAACGGGCGGTGGCGACGCTGACCGCGGCGCCGACCAGCGCGGGCGGCTCCTCGGGGCGGGTCCACAGCTTCGCCCGGTCCACGGTGACCAGCCCGTCGTGGGTGACCTCTTCACCGGCCAGCAGCGCGCGGATCACGTCGACGCACTCGCGCAGCCGGGCGTTGCGGACGTCCTTGCGGGGCCAGCGGTCGCCGGTGATGTGCTCGTTGCTCGCCTCGCCGGTGCCCAGCGCCGCCCAGAACCGCCCCGGATACATGGCGCCGAGCGTGCCGATGGCCTGCGCGATGATCGCCGGGTGGTAGCGCTGGCCGGGAGCGTTGACCACGCCGAAGGACAGGTTGGTGGCCTGGAGCGCGGCGCCGAGCCAGGACCAGGCGAATGCGGACTGGCCCTGCCGCTCGCTCCAGGGCGAGAAGTGGTCGGAGCACATGGCCGCGTCGAAGCCGGCCCGTTCGGCGTGGATCACCGCCTCCAGCAACGTGGCCGGGTGGATCTGCTCATGGGATGCGTGGAAGCCGAACGCCGTCATGGGCAGCACTTCTACCCATGACGGCGTCCGGCCAACCGTGGCTACTCGGCGTGCGCGCCGGCGCCCGCGCCGGCCTCGCCCGCGCCGATCCACACCGTCTTGGTGTTGCAGAACTCGCGCATGCCGAGGGCGGACAGCTCGCGGCCGTACCCGGAGTTCTTCACCCCGCCGAAGGGAAGCTCCGGGTAGGACGTGGTCATGCCGTTGATGAACACGTTGCCGGCGTCCAGGTCGGCGGCGAAGCG
The DNA here is from genome assembly GCF_040653835.1 of Micromonospora sp. NPDC050980. Lineage (NCBI taxonomy): Bacteria > Bacillati > Actinomycetota > Actinomycetes > Micromonosporales > Micromonosporaceae > Micromonospora > Micromonospora sp. NPDC050980. The sequence continues at coordinate 38,569 of NZ_JBFAGS010000016.1, forward strand.
CTCCTGCTCGGCCGGGTCGGTGGTCCAGGCGTTGGAGCCGAGGCCGAAGCTGGTGCCGTTGGCCACCTCGATCGCCTCGTCGTACGAGCCGACCCGGTAGAGCCCGGCGACCGGGCCGAACACCTCCTCGTGCCACATCCGCATCTCCGGGCGCAGGTCGGTGACCACCGTCGGCGGATAGAACCAGCCGTCGCCGGCCGGCTTCTCGCCCCCGCAGAGCACGGTGGCGCCCTGGTCGACGGCGTCGGTCACCTGGTCGTGCACCTCGTCCCGGCCGCGCTCGCTGGCCAGCGGTCCGACGTCGGTGTTCTCGTCCATCGGGTCGCCGACGCGCAGCGCCGACATCCGGGCGGCGAACTTCTCGGCGAACGCGTCGAAGACGTCGGTGTGCACGATGAACCGCTTCGCGGCGATGCAGGACTGGCCGTTGTTCTGGCAGCGGGCGGTGGTGGCGACCTCGGCGGCCCGGTCCAGGTCGGCCGAGGGCATCACCACGAACGGGTCGCTGCCGCCCAGTTCCAGCACTGTCTTCTTGATCTCCCGGCCGGCGATCTCGGCGATGGACCGGCCGGCCGGCTCGCTGCCGGTGAGCGTGGCCGCGCGTACCCGCGGGTCGCTGAGGATCCGCTCGACCGCGTCGGAGCCGACCAGCAGCGTGGTGAACGCGCCCTCCGGAAATCCGGCGCGGCGGAACACGTCCTCCAGGTAGAGGGCGGTCTGCGGGACGTTGGAGGCGTGCTTGAGCAGGCCGGTGTTGCCGGCCATCAGGGCCGGCGCGGCGAAGCGCATCACCTGCCAGAGCGGGAAGTTCCACGGCATCACCGCGAGCACCGGGCCGATCGGCTGGTAGCGGACGTACGCCCGCTTCGCCTTCACCGCGGCGGCGTCGGCGGGCTCGTCGGCGAGCATCTCCGGCGCCTTGTCGGCGTAGAAGCGGCAGGCGGTGGCGCACTTGGTGACCTCGGCCTTGGCTGCCGCGTAGGTCTTGCCCATCTCGGTGGTCATCAGCCGGGCCGTCTCGTCCCGCTCGGCGTCCAACAGGTCGGCCGCGGTGGTGAGCCACCCGGCGCGCTGCGCGATCGTGGTGTCGTGCAACTGCCGGAAGGCGAGGTGGGCGCGCTCGATCGCGGCGTCGATCTGCTCGTCCGACATCGCGTCGTACGTCTTGAGCACCTGTCCGGTGGCGGGATTGGTGGTGGCGATGGGCATCTCGTACTCCTGTCACTCGAACAGCGAGTGCCGCACGCCCGGCTCCTCCCGGCGGCGGGCGGCACGACGGCGCTGGATGACGACCAGGTCGACCACGGCCACCGCGGCCAGGATCGCGCAGACGACGCCCAGCCAGGCCAGGTCGGCAGCGAACGCTAACACCGCGAGGACGGTCATCACGACCAAGCCGAACAGGGCCAGCACGAGGCGCAGGTTGAGCGCGCTGTTCGCGTGGCCGACCGTGCCTCGGGCACGGCGGGGCTGTGATCGGGTCATTCCTCCCGGCTACCCCGGCTCGGCCGGGGCTAACCGGGAGCACCCGGGTGACCCGGCGAGGCCGGTGATCCCGGACACGGAACGGGTACGTGGCGGATGCGACCACCGGCCGGGCGCGTTGGATCGTGCTGCCGGACCCGGCGGAGATCCCGCGGCGGTGGAGAGGAAGGCATGACCACGATGCAGGCCGGACCCGTGACCGTCGCCGTGTCCCGGCGCGCAGACCCGGCGCGTACCGGGGAGGTGGTGGCGTGGATGCGGGCCGGCACGGCGCTCGCGGAGAGCTTCCCCGGATTCCTGGGCGCCGGCTTCGTGCGCAGCGCGCCCGGTTCCGGCGAATGGCACGTGATGTACCGCTTCGCCGACGCGGACACGTTGCACGGCTGGGAGGACTCCCCGCAGCGGCACTGGTGGCTAGGTTCCGCGCAGGGCATCGTGGAGCACACCCGCGTCGAGCGCCGCACCGGCATCGAGGGCTGGTTCGACGCGCCGGTGGACCACGTGGTGGAGACGTTCGGCGAGTCCGATCCGGTGCCGCCGGCGACGCCGCCGCGCTGGAAGCAGGCGGTCACCATCTGGCTGGCGTTCTTCCCGCTCAGTCTCACCGCCACGCTGCTGACCGCCCGGTTCGCCGCCGGGGTGCCGCTCGCCGGCCGGACGCTGCTGATGACGCTCGTCCTCACCCCGCTGATGACCTATCTGGTGCTGCCCCGGATCACCCGGGCGCTGCACTGGTGGCTGCACGGTCGGCCGGCGCCCTGGCGCCGCTGAGGCCGTTCATCACCCACCCATGTGAACGACAGGTTTCGATGCAAGAAGACCGACACACCTTCCGTGCCGGCGGTCGAGGCGCATAGGGTCGATCCGCCCCTGCGTGCCGCCGGAGGTGAGGACCGCATGCCGCGACGGTGGATCGCCGCGCTCGCCTGCCTCGCCGCGCTGGTCGCGCTCGCGTGCGACGGCTCCGGCTCGGCCTCGCCCCGCCCCACCGAGTCGTCCCGTCCGGGCGCGCCGCGGGTGCTGACCGCGCTCGGCGACTCGGTCAGCACCGGCTTCGGCTCCTGCCTGGTGCTGGTGAGCTGCGAGCGCAACTCCTGGTCGACCGGGGACGGCCTGCGGGTGGAGAGCCTCTACCGGCGGCTGCGCGCGGACGCGCCGACGCTGCGGGCGGACAACCGGGCGGTGCCCGGCGCCCGCGCGGCCGGGCTCGCCGACCAGGCCCGGGCCGCCGTGCGCGACCGGGCCGACCTGGTCACCGTGCTGATCGGGGCGAACGACGTGTGCCGTGACGACGTCGACGCGATGACGCCGGTGGCCACGTTCCGGGACCAGGTCGACGCCGCGCTCGCCGTGCTGCGCAAGGGCCGGCCCAAGGCGCGGGTGCTGGTGGTCAGCATCCCGGACCTGCACCGGCTCTGGGAGATCGGGCACACCGAGCCGCGCGCCGTGCGGGCCTGGAAGCGGGGCGTCTGCCCGGCGCTGCTGGCCGACGCCACGTCGACCGCGCCCGCCGCGACGGCCCGCCGGGCCCGCGTGCAGGACCGCATCGAGGCGTACGACGACCAGCTGCGCGCCGCCTGCCGGGCGTACGGGTCGCGCTGCCGCTGGGACGGCGGCGCGGTGCACCGCCACCGGTTCACGCTGGACCAGGTGAACGCGCTGGACTGGTTCCACCCGAACGCGGCCGGTCAGAGCCGGCTCGCCGAGGTGGCCTGGCGTGCCTCCGGCTGGGCCCGCGACTGAGCCCGGCAGTCAGGGTTGCCGCGGGCCGGTCGGCGCCGGCGGCGACCGGTCAGGGCCGGCGCGGGCCGGGGAGCTGGCGGGGGCTGCGGTAGAGCGCCCGGGCCCGGTCGGCCAGCTCCTTCGTGGCCGAGGAGTTGGCCCAGGTGCCGAGGATGATCGCGGCGCCGGGGACGACCTTGGCGAACATCCGCTTCGCCGCGCGCACCCCGGCCATCCGGGCCAGCCGGACGCCGAGCTGGAGCATCACCCGACCGAGCGCGCGGTCGCCGGCGGAGCCGAACAGCGCGCCGGCCCGCTCCCGGCCGGCGGCCACACCCAGCGCCAGCCGGGCGGTCTCGGCCGCCTTGTGCACCCGCTGCAACACCAGCAGGTCGGTGGCCCGGTCGGGGTGGGTCGGGTCGGCGCCGTAGGCGGCCGCCACGTGCAGCACCAACCGGGCCTGGGTCCAGGCCAGCACGCCCACGTCGATCACCGCACCGGGCAGCCCGGCCGCCCCGGAGACCGCGCCGGAGAGCCGGGCGTGGTTGACGAACTTGCGAACCGCGGTGTCGGCAAGCTGCTCGGGCGCCGCGTCCGGTCGCTGGGCCCGTTCCCGGGCCGCCCACTGCGCGGCCTCCGGGCCGAGCCGGCGCACCGCCTCCAGGGCCAGGTGCTCCGGCGCGTACTGCGGGTCGTCGCGCATCCGGTCCCACAGCGTGGCCGGGGGGCCTTCCGGCGTCTCGACCGGCGGGACCGGGGCGGCGGGGACGGTGGACTCCCCGTCGGCGGGGGCGGGGTCGGTCACGGGACGCTCCGGGTTCGTGCGGGGGTGGACGGGCCGGTCAGCGGCGGCGCGTCGAGGACAGGCGGGTGGCGAGCTGCCGCAGCCGCTCCTGGTTCTGCGGCTTGGCCATCTCGCGCCGGCCCCGGTCGACCAGCTGCTGGCCGCGCGGCGACCGCAGGAAGGTGGTGATCCGTTGCATCAGCGACATGGCGTCCTCCAGTCCGCGGTTCCCCGTCATGTGTACCTGGAACCGGCAACCTCCTGGTACCCGAACCGGCGTCCCGGCAACCGTCCACTGCGGTCAGCCGAGGATCTCGGCCACCACCTGCCCCGCGTTCCACTCGTGCTGCGCGTAGGCGTCCGGGAACGCCGAGATCTGCACCGCCTGGGCGGCGACGGACAGCGGCAGGTCCTGCCAGCCGGGGATCTGCTCCAGCGCGGACAGGAACGCCCTGGTCGCATACTCCGGGTCCATCAGCTCCTCGACGGTGCCCCAGCCGCTGCTGGGCCGCTGCTGGAACAGGCCGACCGAGTCGTGGTCCCAGCCGACGGCCTGGTGCGGGTAGTTCTGCGACTCGGGCAGCACGCCGCTGGCGTAGTTGAGCAGGGTGCTCTCCTGCATCGCGGTGGCCACCGCGATGACCAGCGCGCGGCGCGGCACGCCCATCTCCTTGCCGGCCCGCACGATCCTGGTGGCGTTGTCCATCTGGGTGCGGTTCAGGCCGGCGACCGGGACGATCCGGCGCGGCTTCGGCTTCGGCTTGACCGTGGCCTTCGGCTTCGGCTCCGGCGTGGCGGTCGGGGACGGGCTGGCGCTCGGGGTGGCCGGCGCGGTGGTGGATCGGGCCAGGCTGCGCGAGGCGGCGTCGAGCGCCGCGCGCTCGGCGACCTCCGCCGCGGGGGCCGGCCGGGCGGCACGGTCGGTGGCACCGGAGCCGACCTGGCTGACGCCGACCAGGCCGAGGCAGCAGGCCGTGCCGGCGGCGACCACCAGCCTGGTGCGGCGGTTCACCGAACCCCACGGGCGGGTACGTCGGGGGCCGGCGGCCCCCGGCGCGGAAGCGGTCGTCCGGTCGGTGGAGCGGGTACCGTTTGTCTGGTCGATGGAGGGGGCATCGTCCGAACGGTCAGCTGGGCGGCCGGGGGCGTTCGGGTCGTCGAGGGTGCCGTCGTCACGCATTCGACGAGGCTAGGCAGGGCAAACCGGGATCACCCAGGCCCAAAGGGTGGCCCTCGCCACACTTCGCCCCGGATCAGGCGGACATCGCGGGAGGCGGCCCCCCAACCGGGCGTCGACCTCGCGGAACGGTCGAACCTCCGGTCCGCCGCGCGGCCGGTCCACCCGGGCAGGAACGTCGCAGCCGCGCCAGGCGCGACCGTTGATCCACTAACTCGCCCTTTCGGTCGACGTGCGTTGGACCGAACGACCCGGGGCGTGGCCGAATCGTGATCACCATCCGGGCACCGGACGGGTCCGTAACGGAATGGACCACGTCCCCCGGTACGTTTGCCGAATCGGGGACGCCGCCGCGCGACGCTCCCCGTACGCGTCGACAGGGAGGACCCACCGGTGCTCGACCCACACGAGCTCTACGAACTCACCGACGAGCTGCCCGACCTCGGTCAGCCGGTGCTGATCCAGGCGCTCACCGGCTTCGTCGACGCGGGCAGCGCCACCCGGCTAGCCCGGGAGCAGCTGCTCACCTCGTTGGACGCCCGGACGATCGCCCGGTTCGACGTCGACCAGATGTTCGACTACCGCTCCCGCCGGCCGGTGATGACCTTCGTCGAGGACCACTGGGCCGAGTACGACGCGCCGGAACTCGCGCTGCACCTGCTGCACGACGACGACGAGACGCCGTTCCTCCTGCTCACCGGCCCCGAGCCGGACCTGCAGTGGGAACGCTTCGTGGCCGCGGTCGCCGGGCTGTCGGCCCGCCTCGACGTCCGGCTCACGGTCGGGCTCAACTCGATCCCGATGGCCGTGCCGCACACCCGGCCCAGCGGCGTCACCGCGCACGCCACCCGGCCGGAGCTGATCGCCGGGCACGAGCCGTGGCTGCAGAAGGTCCAGGTGCCGGCCAGCGTCGGGCACCTGCTGGAATACCGGCTCGGCGAGCAGGGGCACGACGCCCTGGGCTTCGCCGCGCACGTGCCGCACTACGTCGCCCAGACCGAATACCCGGCCGCCGCGGAGGCGCTGCTCGCCGCCGTGTCCAAGGGCACCGGGTTGCTGCTGCCGCGCGACGGCCTGCGCACCGCGGCCGAGGCGATCCGGGTGGAGATCGACCGTCAGGTGGCCCAGACCGAGGAGGCCGCCACGCTGGTCCAGGCGCTGGAGGAGCAGTACGACGCGTTCGCCCGCGGGCGTGGCGAGAAGAATCTGCTCGCCGCCGAGACCGGCCCGCTGCCCACCGCCGACGAGCTGGGCGCCGAACTGGAGCGCTTCCTCGCCGAGCAGAGCCACCCGGGCGACACCCCGGAACGCTGAGCGGGCGGGGCCGACCGGGATGCGGCAGGCTGGAGGCATGCGCCTGGCGACCTGGAACGTCAACTCGGTGAAGGCCCGCCTGCCCCGACTGCTCGACTGGCTGGCCAGCACGCGGCCCGACGTCGTCTGCCTGCAGGAGACGAAGTGCCCGGACGGGGCGTTCCCCGTCGCCGAGGTGGGCGAGCTGGGCTACGCGGTGGCCAGCCACAGCGACGGCCGGTGGAACGGCGTGGCGGTGCTGTCCCGGGTCGGGCTGGCCGACGTGGTGGTCGGCTTCCCCGGCGAACCCGGGTTCCCCGCGCCGGAGGCCCGGGCCATCTCCGCCACCTGCGACGGCCTGCGGGTCTGGTCGGTGTACGTGCCGAACGGCCGCGCCCCGGACGACCCGCACTACGCCTACAAGCTGGCCTGGTTGGCGGCGCTGCGCGACGCGCTGGAGCCCGAGGCGACCGCCGCCCTCCCGCTCGCGGTCTGCGGCGACTTCAACGTGGCGCCGACCGACGCCGACGTCTGGGATCCGGCGTTGTTCGCCACCTCCACCCACGTCACGCCGGCCGAACGGGTCGCCCTGGCCGCGCTGCGCGACCTGGGGCTCACCGACGTGGTGCCGACCCCGATGAAGGGGCCGCACCCGTACACCTACTGGGACTACCGGGCCGGGATGTTCCACCAGAACAAGGGCATGCGGATCGACCTGGTGTACGCCACCGCGCCGTTCGCGGACGCGGTCCGCGCCGCGTACGTGGATCGGGAGGCCCGCAAGGGCAAGGGGCCCTCCGACCACGCCCCGATCGTGGTCGACGCCGATCTGGTGCCGACCGTCGAGGCGCTCTGAGTCCCCGTAGGGTGGACGGCATGGCAGTCGTGAAGATCAACGCGATCGACGTCCCACCCGGCGCCGGCGAGGAGTTGGAGAAGCGGTTCGCCGCCCGGGCCGGCGCGGTGGAGAACTCGCCCGGCTTCCTCGGCTTCGAGCTGCTGCGCCCGGTCGCCGGAGAGACCCGCTACTTCGTCTACACCAGGTGGGAGACCGAAGAGGACTACCAGGCGTGGGCGCAGGGCCCGTCCCGCGCCGCGCACGCCGGCGGCGAGCAGCGCCAGCCGGTGGCCACCGGCGCGACGCTCCTGGAGTTCGAGGTGGCCCTCCAGGTCCCCACCGCTCCATGATCGACACCACGGTGCCGACGTGGCGGCAGCACCCCCACCCGGACCACACCACCTCCCCGTGATGGCGGTCAGCGCGTGGGCGTCTCGGCGAGAGAGGCGAAGACGATCACATTGTCCTCGTAGCCGGTGCGACCGCCGAGCCACGTGCCGCCGCAGGTGATCAGCCGCAGCTCCGCCGGGCCTGAGTCGCCGTAGACCCGGGCGGCGGGCAGGTTCGCCTTGTCGAAGTACTCGACGCTGTCGACCTTGAAGCTCACCACGCTGCGGTCCGCGCGGGTCACCTGGATCCGCGCCCCCGGCTTGAGTTCGCGCAGCCGGTAGAACACCGCCGGCCCGCTCTTGGTGTCGACGTGCCCCACGATGATCGCCCGGCCGGGCTCCCCCGGCACCGCACCCCGGTCGTACCAGCCGGTCTGGTCGGTCTCGGTCAGCGGCGGCACGTCCACCGAACCGTCCCGCGCCCGACCGACCGGGGTGACCGGCGCGGCCACCTTGATGGCCGGCACCGACAGGCGGACCGGCAGGCTGGCCGGCTTCCGGGCCGGGGCGGCGGACGAGGCCGGCGGGGGCGCCACCGCGCTCGACCCGGCCGACGCGTCGGCGACGTCGAACGGCCCGGCGGTGCGGCCGAGTCCGGCCCCGACGGCGAACACGCCGAGCAGCACCAGCACCACGGCCATCGGTTTCGACCAGGGGCCCCGCCGCCGGTCCCGTCCCGGCGGCCCAGCCGGAGGCGGCGCCGGGACGGGACCGGCGGGCGGCGGGCCGGCGGGCCGGGCCCGGACGGCCGGCGCACCCGCCGGCGGCAGTTGCCAGGGACGCGACGCGGCCGGCGGCGGCAACCAGGGCCGCGAGCCGGACGGCGGGGCGTGCGCCGACCGCGAGTCGGCGGGCGGACTCCACGGAGCCGAGCCGGCGGGCGGCGGCGCGTCGGCAGGCGGGGAGACGGCCGGTCGAGAGCGGGAGGGTGGGGAGGCGGCCGGGGGCAGCGCGAGGAAGGGCCAGCCGGAGCGCCGGGAGCCGGCCGGCGGCGGGGCGGAGTAGTCGGCCATGGCGTGTCTCAGGGCCGGGCGGCGCCGGAGTTGCGGCGGGACGCGGCCACGCCGAGCCCGGCGCCGACCACGGTCAACGCCAGCCCGACCGGCACCAGCAGGCCGCCGAGGCCGGGCCCGGCGGTGCCGCCGAAGCCGGTGGCCGGACCCCGGCTGGGAAAGTGGCTCGGCGGCCGGGTGTGCTGCCCCTGTTTGACCACCTGGAGCATGGTGGACGCCGTCTCACCGCCCGGGCATTCGAGCTTGACCCGGTAGTTGCCGGGCCGGGTGCGTTCGTTGACCATCGGCGAGGCGGTGAGCAGGCCGCGTTGCGGCTGCACCTGGATCTTGCCGAAGGCGTCCGAGCCCACGATCGCCGGCACCGAGTTGTCGCGGCAACTGGCCCGGATGCCGACCAGGTAGCCGGGCTCCACGGTGCTCGGGGTGACCTCCACGAAGATCACGTCGGCGGGGGGCTGCGCCGGTGCCGGCTCGGCCCCGGCCGGCACGGCGCCGAGCAGCGGGGCGGCACCCGCGGCAACCGCCGCCAGCAGCGCCGCACGTCCCCTGACTGACCCCATGACCCCTCCCGGCGTACGGGATGAATCCTCTCACCCCCGGCCGCACCGCACATCCGATCGGCGCGTCGGTCGCGTAGGCTCGGGTCGCTGTGACCACCACCGACGTCCCCACCGCCCGCATCCGCACCTTCCATCCGCGTCGCGGGCGGATGAGCGAGCGGCAGCGCGACGCGCTGACCCGGCTCTGGCCCGCGTACGGCCTGGAGATCGCCGCCCTCGACGGGCCGTGCGATCCGACGGCGCTGTTCGGACGGCGGGCGCCGCTGGTGCTGGAGATCGGCTCCGGCATGGGCGACGCCACCGCCGCCATGGCGGCGGCCGACCCGAGCCGACACTATCTGGCGGTCGAGGTGCACACGCCGGGAATCGCCAACCTGCTGGAGCTGGTGCAGCGGCACCGGCTGGACAACGTGCGGGTGGCCGAGGGCGACGCGCTGGACCTGGTCCGGGCCATGCCGGAGGGCTGCCTGGACGCGGTGCACGTCTACTTCCCGGACCCGTGGCCGAAGACCCGCCACCACAAGCGGCGGATCATCCAACCGGCGCACGTGGCGCTGCTGCGCTCCCGGCTGGCGCCCGGCGGCACGCTGCACTGCGCCACCGACTGGGCCGAGTACGCGGAGTCGATGCGCCGGACGCTCACCGCCGACCCGGAACTGGTCGACGTGCACGAGGGCTACGCGCCGCGGCCGGCGCACCGGCCGGTGACCAAGTTCGAACGCCGGGCGCGGACCGCCGGCCGGGAGGTGTTCGACCTGATCCACCGGCGGCGCTGAACCCGGTTGGCGCGGCGGGGAGTGATCCAGGCACGATGGGAGCCGCCATGACTCTCACCGCCGCGCTGCCCAAGACCGCCGACCCCGACACCCTCTACGACGCGTTCGCCTCCTGGGCGTCCGACCGCGGTCTCGACCTCTATCCCCACCAGGAGGAGGCGGTCATCGAGATCGTCTCCGGCGCGAACGTGATCATGAATACGCCGACCGGTTCGGGCAAGAGCCTGGTGGCGATCGCGGCGCACTTCGCGGCGCTGGCCGATGACCGGACGAGCTTCTACACCGCGCCGATCAAGGCGCTGGTGTCGGAGAAGTTCTTCGCGCTCTGCGAGGTCTTCGGCGCGGAGAACGTCGGCATGCTGACCGGTGACGCCAGCGTCAACGCCGACGCCCCGATCATCTGCTGCACCGCCGAGATCCTGGCCAACCTGGCGCTGCGGGAGGGTCGCCGGGCCGACGTCGGCCAGGTGATCATGGACGAGTTCCACTTCTATGCCGAGCCGGACCGCGGCTGGGCCTGGCAGGTGCCGCTGATCGAGCTGCCGCAGGCCCAGTTCGTGCTGATGTCCGCGACGCTCGGCGACACCACCCGCTTCGTCGGCGACCTGACCCGGCGCACCGGGCGGGCGACCGCCGTCGTCCGCTCGGCCGAGCGGCCGGTCCCGCTCCTCTTCTCGTACGTGACCACGCCGCTGCACGAGACGCTCGAAGAGCTGCTGGAGACGAAGCAGGCCCCGGTGTACGTGGTGCACTTCACCCAGGCGGCGGCGCTGGAGCGGGCGCAGGCGCTGATGAGCGTGAACGTCTGCACCCGGGCCGAGAAGGACATGATTGCCACCGCGATCGGCAACTTCCGGTTCACCTCGGGCTTCGGCAAGACGCTGTCCCGGCTCGTGCGGCACGGCATCGGCGTGCACCACGCCGGCATGCTCCCGAAATACCGCCGACTGGTGGAGACACTCGCCCAGGCCGGCCTGCTCAAGGTCATCTGCGGCACCGACACGCTCGGCGTCGGCATCAACGTGCCCATCCGCACCGTGCTGTTCACCGGCCTCTCGAAGTACGACGGGGTGCGGACGCGCCTGCTGAAGGCCCGCGAGTTCCACCAGATCGCCGGCCGGGCCGGGCGGGCCGGGTTCGACACCATCGGCCGGGTCGTGGTGCAGGCCCCCGAGCACGTGATCGAGAACGAGAAGGCGCTGGCCAAGGCCGGCGACGACCCGAAGAAGCGCCGCAAGGTGGTGAAGAAGAAGCCGCCGGAGGGCTCCATCGGCTGGGGCGAGCCGACGTTCCAGCGTCTCGTCGAGGCGGAGCCGGAGCCGCTCACCTCCAGCTTCCAGGTCAGCCACTCGATGCTGCTCAACGTGATCGGCCGGCCCGGCGACGCGTTCGCCTCGATGCGGCACCTGCTCACCGACAACCACGAGGACCCGGCCGCCCAGCGCCGGCACATCCGCCGGGCCATCGCCATCTACCGGGCGCTGCGCGCCGGCGGCGTGGTCGAGGAGCTGCCCGAGCCGGACGAGGCCGGCCGGCGGGTCCGCCTCACCGTCGACCTCCAGCTCGACTTCGCGCTCAACCAGCCGCTGTCGCCGCTCGCGCTGGCCGCGATCGAGCTGCTCGACCGGGAGTCCCCGTCGTACGCGCTGGACGTGCTCAGCGTGATCGAGGCGATCCTGGACAACCCGCGGCAGATCCTGTCCGCGCAGCAGTTCAAGGCGCGCGGCGAGGCGGTCGCCGCGATGAAGGCCGAGGGCATCGAGTACGAGGCGCGGCTGGAGCTGCTCGACGAGGTGACCTGGCCGCAGCCGCTCGCCGAGCTGCTGGCCGGGGCGTACGAGATGTACCGGCAGGGCCACCCGTGGGTCGCCGACCACGAGTTGGCCCCGAAGTCCGTGGTCCGGGACATGTACGAGCGGGCCATGACCTTCCCGGAGTACGTCCAGTTCTACGGGCTGTCCCGGTCCGAGGGCCTGGTGCTGCGTTATCTCGCCGACGCGTACAAGACGCTGCGGCAGACCGTGCCGGAGGACGCCAAGACCGAGGAGTTGGTGGACCTCATCGAGTGGCTGGGTGAGCTGGTCCGCCAGGTCGACTCCAGCCTGATCGACGAGTGGGAGCGGCTACGCAACCCGTCCGACGTGGCCGAGGTCGCCGCCTCGCTGGACGACCGGCCGCCGGCGGTCACCCGCAACGCGCGGGCGTTCCGGGTGCTGGTGCGCAACGCGCTGTTCCGCCGGGTCGAGCTGGCCGCCCTGCGCCGCTGGGACCTGCTCGGCGAGCTGGACGCCGCCGACGGCTGGCACGCCGACGCGTGGGCGGACGCGCTGGAGCCGTACTTCGACGCGTACGACTCGATCGGGGTGGGGCCGGACGCGCGCGGGCCGGCGCTGCTGATGATCGAGCAGGGCCGACAGCGGTGGACCGTACGCCAGATCTTCGACGACCCGGACGGCGACCACGACTGGGGCATCAGCGCCGAGGTGGACCTCGCCGCGTCGGACGAGGTGGGCGCGGCGGTCGTCCGGGTCACCGACGTCGGCCAGCTCTGACCCGGACAGTCGTGACGTTCGCCCGGCTGTCTCGTTGTCCCAGGAGCGAAGGCGCCGCCGACGGGGGCGTGCCCGTCGGTCGGTGAGGAGCGAGCCAGGTGCGAGTCAGACGGCAGTTGACGGATCTGCTGATCCGGCGTGGCCCGCGTCTCGTCGCCCTGGCCGGGTCGGTGCGCCTGAGCATGCGGCACCGGACCCGCTGCCGGGTCCGGTACGACCACGGCGACTGGATCTTCCGCTACCCGGAGGGGACGGTGGTCAACACGTCGCTCATGCACACCCCGCCCGCCGCCGAGGACCGGATCGTGGCGGACCTCTTCCTGCACGGCTACCGCCCCCGCCCGGGGGACACGGTGCTGGACCTCGGTGCCGGCGTCGGCGGTGAGGTGCGCCTGTTCTCCCGCCTGGTGGGTCCGCACGGGCGGGTGGTGGCGGTGGAGGGCCATCCCCGCACGTTCCGCTGCCTGCGCCGCGCGGTCGCGCTGAACGGGCTGGCGAACGTCACGCTCGTGCCGTGCGCGGTCGTCGACGAGCCGGGGACGGTGCGCCTGGACGAGCACGACCAGACGCACCTGCGCAACGCGCTGACCCGTGACGGGAGGGGCGGGGTCGAGGTGCCGGGGCGCACCCTGGCCGAGATCATGTCGACGCTCGACCTGGATCGTGTCGACCTGCTCAAGATGAACATCGAGGGTGCGGAACTGCCGGCGCTGCGCGGTTCGTCGGACGCCCTGCGGCACGTCCGTAACCTTGCCGTCTCCTGTCACGACTTCCTGGCCGACGGGCCGGGCCGGGAGTGGCAGCGCACCTTCGAGGGCGTCACCGAGGTGCTGCGCGAGGCCGGTTTCACGATCCGCACCCGTCCCGACGATCCCCGGCCGTGGGTGCCCTACTACGTGTACGCGTCCCGCCCGGCGCTGGTGGGTCACCAGCAGTAGGGCCGGCCGGTTCCCACGTTCCGGGCGGTGTCGCCGGGAACGTGCGCCATCCGCACGCGCAAGTCCGCCGACACCCTGGGCGATGTCAGACCCGTCGATTAGAATGTATGTACTAATCGAGCTGTTGACCTGGGAGGATGCTCGTGACTGCGCCCACCTCCGCCGCCCCTGTCACCCCCTACGCCACCCTTCTCGGGTTCACCCGCTACGTGGACCGCACCGGCCCCACGAAGGCCACGTTCGTCGGCGGCCTGCGCCGCCAGCGGGCCAGTCGGCACGGCTTCAACCCGCACGGCCAGTTCGTCAAGGCACTCAAGGCCGACGTCGCGTTCCACACCGGAGGCACCCACCTGGCCCAGGTGGCCGACGTGGTCAAGCCGCGCTGGCGACCGCTCTACGAGGCGCTGGTGCCGGGCGCGACCCGCTGGCTGCGTTCGCTCGGCGAGCCGGCCGGCGTCGACCTGGCCCAGACCCGCGACGCCCTCGCGATGCTGGGCGACCTGCCCGTCAAGGTCAACCCCCAGTTCGGGGTGCGCTACGCCGACGGGCGGGCCGAGGCGATCCGGCTGCACTTCGACGAGACGCCGCCCAGTGTGGAGGCCACCCTGGCCACCCTGCACCTGATGGCCCGGCACATGGACGCGGTGCTGCCGCATGCCGAGCCGGTGCTGGTCGACGTGCGCCGGGGCGAGGCGCACCGGATGCCGGCCGACGCCAAACCCGAGCAGATCGAGCAATGGCTGGCCGGCGAGGCCGCCGCCTTCCGCGCCATCTGGTCCACCGCCGCCTAACCCCCACCCGAGCTCATCCCGAGCGCGCTGATGCACGGAAAGAGTGGCTATCCGGGCCCGGATAGCCACTCTTTCCGTGAATGCGTAGGCCGGTGAGGGAGGGTTTTCCACAGGGGGTGCGGGGGTGGGAGGGAGCGGGAGAGGGTACGGGGGTGTCTCGTGATCCTCGTCGGCCGGCCGAACTCATCGGCAAGGTGTTCTTCGCGCGTGACGCGGTCAATCGAGGGCTGCTGACCAGGAACGACCTGCGTAGCAGCGCCTGGCAACACGTCTTCCACAACGTCTACGCCGATGCGGGCCTGGAGATTTCGCACGTCACCCGCTGCTGGGCCGCCGCTTCGTGGCTGTTGCCGCCAGGCTGTGCCCTCGCTGGCCGGTCAGCGGTCGCGCTGCTCGGCGGGCCACAGCCGCGCCCCGACGAACCCGTCGAAGTTCTGGTGGAGCCGTCGGCCCGCTTCGGACCGGTCGCTGGCCTCCGCATCCACGTGGCTCGGTGGGAAGAAGGTGAGGTGCTTCGGGTCGATCGGATGCCGGTGACGACCCCGACGCGCACCTGCTGGGATCTCGCCCGATGGTTGGACGTGGTGGAGGCGGTGGCACACGTCGACGCACTGGTCCACCGCGGGGCCGCCGATCAGGCAGCGTTGCAGGCATTTCTGGCACGACGTGGCAGAGCACGTGGTGCCCGGCGTTTCGAGGAGGCGCTGCACCTCGTCGACGGCGGTGCGGAGTCCCTGCCGGAGTCCCGCCTCCGAGTGCGGCTGGTCCGCGCGGGTCTTCCCCGGCCGGTGACCCAACACGTCATCTCGCGAAACGGGCGTTTCGTGGCGCGGGTGGACCTCGCGTGGCCGGCGCTGAAGGTGGCCGTCGAATATGACGGGCTCTGGCATCACGACATCGATCAGTTCCACCGGGACCGCCGTCGCCTCAATCAAATCCTGGGCGACGACTGGATCGTCCTGCACGTGACCAGCCGCCGCCTGGCCGAGGACTTCGACGGCATCCTGTCCGAGATACGAACCGCCCTGATCACTCGTCGTCCCCGCTGACACACACCATGCGCGCGTTCACGGAAAGAGTGGCTATCCAGGGCAGAACAGCCACTCTTTCCGTGAATCAGCACGCCAGGGGGTGGGGGGGGTGGGGGGTGGGGGTCAGGGGGTTACGTGCTTTTTCAGGTCGTCGAGGATCTTGTTGGCGGCGGTGACGCCGATGCCGGTCATCCACGTCTCGTCGGAGACCACGTGCGCCTTGCCCGCCTTGACCGCGGACAGGCCCTGCCAGAGGCGCCCGGCGGTGACCTTCGCCTGCTCGCCGGCGGCCTTCTCGCCGTACGCGGTCACGAACACCACGTCGCCGTCGACCTCGTTCACCCGCTCGGCGCTGACCAGGTCGAACCGCTTGTCCTCCTGCTCGGCGAGGCGCTGCCGCTCGGGGCGCCCCAGGCCGGTGTCGCCCACGACGATGCCGGAGAACGACTCCGGGCCGTACACCCGGATGTTGCCCGGGATGAAGCGCACGATGGAGATCTTCCGCGCGGAGGCGTCGCCGAGCGTCGCGCCGAAGTCCTTCGCCCGCTTCTCGTACCCGGCCAGCAGGTCCTTGGCCTGCTGCTCCTTGCCGAGCGCCGCGCCGTCGAGGAGGAAGTTCTCCTTCCAGGTGACGCCCACCTTCTCGGTGAACACGGTCGGCGCGATGGCGGACAGCTCGTCGTAGAACTTCTCCTGGCGGAACTTGCTGCCGAGGATCAGGTCCGGCTTGAGCGCGTTGATCGCCTCCAGGTCGGGCTCGGTGAGCACCCCGACCTCGGTGATGCCGGCGAGCCTGTCCGCGCCGAAATAGGTGGGCCAGCTCCGCGCCTCACCTGCGGTGGCCGCGCCGACCGGGGTGACGCCCAGCGACAGCGCGGTGTCGATCTTGTCGGTGTCGAGCACCACCACACGCTTCGGCTCGGCGGGCACCCTGGTGGCGCCCATGGCGTGGGTGACCTCCCGGGTCTCCCCGGTGCCGGCGCCGGCGACCGGGTCGCTCTCCCCGCAGGCGGTGAGGCCGACGCCGAGGGCGAGGGCGGTGGTGAGTACGGCGGCGAGGCGACGCATCGGGTTCCTTTCGGTGGTGCGGGTGCGGGTCGGCGCGCTCAGGCGTCGCCGACGGGTGCGCCGGCCGGAGCCGGCGTGTCGGCCGGAGCGGCCGAGGTCTGGGTCTTGCCGGCCGGGGCCGGGCTCTGGGTGCGGGCGGGCACCACCAGCGGGGCGCCGGTGACCGGGCAGGGCACGACCACGCAGTCGAGCCCGAAGACGTCGCGGACCAGGCCGGCATCGAGGATCGCGCGCGGCGGTCCGGCGGCGACCACCGCGCCGTCGCGCATGGCGACGAGGTGGTCGGCGTACCGGGCGGCCTGGTTGAGGTCGTGCAGCACGGCCACCACGGTCCGGCCCCGCTCGGCGCGCAGCCGGTGCAGCAGGTCCAGCACCTCCACCTGGTGGGCCAGGTCGAGGAAGGTGGTCGGCTCGTCGAGCAGCAGCGCGTCGGTGTCCTGGGCGAGGGTCATCGCGATCCACACCCGCTGGCGCTGCCCGCCGGAGAGCGTGTCCACCGCGCGGTCGGCCAGCCCGGTCACGTCGGCCAGCCGCAGCGCCTCGTCGACCGCCCGGCCGTCCTCGGCCGACCACTGCCGCCACCACCGCTGGTAAGGCTGCCGGCCGCGGCCGACCAGGTCGGCCACGGTGATCCCCTCCGGCACCAGCGGGCTCTGCGGCAGCACGCCGAGCCGCCGGGCCACGTCCCGGGTGGGCAGGTCGCGGATCTGCGCGCCGTCGAGCAGCACCGCGCCGCGGCGCGGGGTGAGCAGCCGGGCCATGGTGCGCAGCAGGGTGGACTTGCCGCAGGCGTTCGGGCCGACGATCACGGTGAACGCGTCGGCCGGCAGGTCGAGCGCCAACCCGTCCAGCACGGTCCGGCTCTCGTAGCCGACGACCAGGTCGCGGGTGGACAGCAGTGCGGTCACGACCGCCTCCCTCGGGTGCGCAGCAGCACGAAGATCAGGTACGGGCCGCCGATGGCCGCGGTCAGCACGCCGGCCGGCAGTTGGGTGGGCGCGAACAGGCGGCGACCGGCCAGGTCGGCGAGCACCAGCAGCAGCGCGCCCAGCAGCGCGGCGCAGAGCATCGGTGGGCGCTCGGCGCGGACCAGCCGGCGGGCCACCTGCGGGGCGACGAGCGCCACGAAGTCCACGGCGCCGACCTGGGCGGTGACCGCGGCGGCGGCGAGCACGCCGGTGCCGGCCAGGGCGATCCGGCGGGCCACCGGGCGCAGCCCGATCCCCCGCGCGGTGTCGTCGTCCAGGGCGGAACTGCGCAGCGCCCAGCCGGCCCAGAGCAGCACCGGCAGCAGCGCGACGAGGGTGCCGGCGATCCAGGCCGCCTCGGTCCACCCCTTGCCGGCGAGCGTGCCGATCAGCCAGAGCTGGGCGCGCAGGCCGTCGATCGGGTCGGCGGTGAGCATGACCACCTCGATCAGCGCCCGGAACGCGAACGCCACCGCCACGCCGGCCAGCACGAACCGCTGCGCGGCCAGTCCGTGGCGGGCGCCGAGCGCGAACACCAGCACGGCGGCGGCCAGGCCGCCGAGCAGCGCCGCCGGCGCCACCAGCACGACCGCCGCGCCGCCGGTCAACGCGATGGTGGCGGCCAGCCCGGCGCCCTGGGTGACGCCGATGACGTCGGGGCTGGCCAGCGGGTTGCGGGCCACGCTCTGGACCAGCGTGCCGGCCACGCCGAACGCCGCCCCGGCCAGCGCCGCGAGCACCGCGCGGGGCAGGCGCAGGTCGCGCACCACGAGGTCGTACGGCGTGCCGGCGCCGGAGAGCGACCGCAGCACGTCGACCGGCGCCACGTAGGGCGTCCCCAACGACAGGCTGACCACCACCGCCGCGAGCAGCAGCACCAGCAGCACCCCCGCCGCGACCACCGGCCGCCACCGGAACGGCACCGCCACCGCCCCCACGCGCAGCAGCGCCCTCCCCGCCAGTGCCCCACCCCGCTCCCGGCTGCCGCGATCGTGCACGGATGGCCCCTCGAACGGGGTATCTGCCCGGTTCGCCAGGGCAGCAACTGCACGATCACGGGAGGAGGGGGTGGGGGTGGTCATGCGGTGACCACCTTGGCTCGGTGGACCAGGACGGCGAGCAGGGGGGCACCGAGCAGGGCGGTGACGATGCCGGCGGGGATCTCGCCGGGCGGGGCGACCAGGCGGCCGGTCACGTCGGCGGCGAGCACCAGGGCGGGGCCGAGCAGCGCGGCGACCAGCATGCTCCACCGGTGGTCGGCGCCGACCAGCGCCCGGGCCAGGTGCGGCACGGCCAGCCCGACGAAGGCGATCGGGCCGGCGGCGGCCACCGCGGCGCCGGTGAGCAGCACGCCCCCGCCGCCGGCGGCCAGCCGGATCAGGGTGACCCGGTGCCCCAGCCCGCGGGCGAGGTCGTCGCCGAGGGCGAGCGCGTCCAGGCCCCGGGCGGCGAGCGTGGCCAGCAGCACCCCGGCCAGCACGAACGGGAGCACCTGCCCGGCCACGCCCACGTCCCGGCCGGTGAGCCCGCCGACCACCCAGAAGCGGTACTCCTCGAACGTGCGGGTGTCGATGCTGAGCAGCGCGTACACGATCGCGCCGAGACCGGCGTCGAGGGCGGCGCCGACCAGCGCGAGGGTGACCGGGCTGGCGCCCTCGCGGGTGCGGTTGGCCACGGCGAACGCCAGCAGCCCGGCGAACAGCGCGCCGGCGATGCCGAACCAGACGTACCCGGCGAGCGTGCTCACGCCGAACACGGCGATGGCCAGCACCACGCCGAAGGACGCGCCGGCGCTGACGCCGAGGATGCGCGGCTCGGCCAGCGGGTTGCGGGTGACCGCCTGGAAGAGCACCCCGGCCAGCGCCAGCGCGAGGCCGACGACCAGCCCGAGGGCGGTACGCGGCACCCGCAGCTCGCGGACGACCGTGGTGGCGTCGCCGGCGTCCGGCGCGACCAGGGCGTGCCACACCTCGTCGACCGGGAGGTGGCGGCTGCCGAGCGCCAGGCTGGCCAGCAGCGCGAGCAGGAGCAGGAGCGCCGCCGCCAGGGTGACCGCCACGCGGCGGGGCGCGCCGCGACGGGCGGGGGCGTCGGCCCGGGCGGGCCGGACGGCGACGGTGGTCACGGGGGTGTTCGCCTTCCGATTAGGTTCGCCTTACCTTAGCTGATCAGGTAAGGCACACCTAACTCGGCGATGTCGATGGGCTTGCGCCTCCACCGGGGGAGCGACGCGCGTCAGTCCTCCGCGGACTGGCGGCTCCCGGGCACCACCGGCTGCGGCCACACCCCGGTGCGCGGGACGGCCGGCACCTCGACCTGGTGGTCCGACCAGACGTACGTCTCGGGCAGCAGGTCGGCCACCGGCACCGTGCGCAACCCGTCCGGCGGCCCGACGATCACCCGGATCGACGGGAAGTAGTCGAGCAGCACCTGCCGGCAGCGCCCGCAGGGCGGGATCACCCCCCGGCCCCGGTCCCCCACCGCGACGATCGACTCCAACTCGCCGGCGCCCTGGGTGGCCGCCGCGCCGAGCGCCACCACCTCGGCGCACGGACCACCGGTGAAGTGATAGACGTTGACGCCGCTGAACACCCGGCCGTCGGTGCTGCGCACGGCGGCCGCCACGGTGTGGTTGTCGCTGCGGCAGCGGAGCTTGGCGACGGCGGTGGCGGCCTGCACGAGCGCCCGGTCGGTGTCCCGCATGATCATCCCCGTCCTCGTCGACCTCGTCGGCGGCAACCCTATCCGGGCCGGACGCTCCGACCTGGGACGGCACGCCAACGGACGGTAACCCGGGGGCGGTCCGCCGCGCGGCTGCCTATCCTTGGCGACGACATGCAGAATCCAGCCGTACCCGCCGCTGCCGACACCGCCCGCGACCTGCACCACCGCCTCGCCGCCCTGATGTTCCGCGACCAGCGCCGCCTCCGGCGGCAGCTCGACGGCGTGCGGCGGCTGCGCGACCCGCAGCGGCGGGATGCGGCGCTGGCCGAGGTCGCGACCGAGGTCACCCGTGCCGAGGCGCGGCTGGCGGCCCGGCGGGCCGCCGTGCCGGCGATCACCTATCCGGCGCAACTGCCGGTCAGCGAGCGCAAGGACGACATCGCCGCCGCGATCCGCGAGCACCAGGTGGTGATCGTGGCCGGCGAGACCGGCTCCGGCAAGACCACCCAGCTACCCAAGATCTGCCTGGAGCTGGGCCGTGGCGTCTCCGGTCTGATCGGGCACACCCAGCCCCGGCGGCTGGCCGCCCGGACGGTCGCCGACCGGATCGCTGAGGAACTCGGCACCGAGCTGGGCGGCGTGGTCGGCTACAAGGTGCGCTTCAGCGACCAGGTGGGCGACACCAGCCTGGTCAAGCTGATGACCGACGGCATCCTGCTGGCCGAGTTGCAGACCGACCGGATGCTCCGGCAGTACGACACATTGATCATCGACGAGGCGCACGAGCGCAGCCTCAACATCGACTTCATCCTCGGCTACCTGCGGCAGTTGCTCCCCCGCCGGCCCGACCTCAAGGTGGTCATCACCTCGGCGACCATCGAGACCGACCGGTTCGCGCGGCACTTCGCCGACGCCGACGGCAACCCGGCGCCGGTGGTCGAGGTGTCCGGGCGCACCTACCCGGTGGAGGTCCGCTACCGGCCGCTGGTCGAGGTCACCGAGGCCGACGAGGAGGACGAGGCCGACGAGGAGAACGTCCGGGACCAGATCCAGGCCATCGGCGACGCGGTCGAGGAACTGGCCGCCGAGGGTCCCGGCGACATCCTGGTCTTCCTCAGCGGCGAACGGGAGATCCGGGACACCGCCGACGCGCTGGGCAAGCTGGTGCAGAACAAGCGGTCCCTGCTCGGCACCGAGATCCTGCCGCTGTTCGCCCGGCTCTCCACCGCCGAGCAGCACCGGGTCTTCGCCGCGCACGACAACCGCCGGGTGGTGCTCGCCACGAACGTCGCGGAGACCTCGCTGACCGTGCCCGGCATCAAGTACGTGGTGGACCCGGGCACCGCGAGGATCTCCCGCTACTCCAGCCGGCTCAAGGTGCAGCGGCTGCCCATCGAGCCGGTCTCCCAGGCCAGCGCCAACCAGCGCAAGGGCCGCTGCGGGCGCACCTCCGACGGCATCTGCGTCCGCCTCTACGACGAGGCCGACTTCGACTCGCGGCCGGAGTTCACCGACCCGGAGATCCTGCGCACCAACCTGGCGTCGGTCATCCTCCAGATGACAGCCATCGGGCTCGGCGACGTGGCCGCGTTCCCGTTCATCGACCCGCCGGACCGGCGCAACGTCACCGACGGCGTGAACCTGCTGCACGAGCTGGGCGCGCTCGACCCGGCCGAGACGGACCCGGCGAAACGGCTCACCGCGCTGGGCCGGCGGCTGGCCCAGCTCCCGGTCGACCCCCGGCTGGCCCGGATGGTCCTCGAAGGGGAACGCAACGGCTGCGCGACCGACGTCGTGGTGATCGCCGCCGCGCTGTCCATCCAGGACCCGCGCGAACGCCCGGCCGACAAGCAGGCCCAGGCCGACCAGGCGCACGCCCGGTTCGCCGACTCCGAGTCCGACTTCGTCGCGTACCTGAACCTGTGGCGTCACCTGCGGGAGAAGCAGCGGGAGCTGTCGTCCGGCGCCTTCCGCCGGATGTGCAAGGCCGAATACCTCAACTACCTTCGCGTACGCGAGTGGCAGGACATCGTCGGCCAGTTGCGCCAGGTCCTGCGTACCCCGGACCAGGGTGACGGCCGGCGCGGCGCCGGCGCCGACCTGCCGGAGGAGATCGACACCCCGAAGGTGCACCAGTCGCTGCTGCCCGGCCTGCTGTCGCACCTCGGGCTCAAGGACGCGCAGAAACACGAATACCTGGGCGCGCGGGGCGCGAAGTTCGTGATCTTCCCCGGGTCCGCGTTGTTCAAGAAGCCGCCCCGTTGGGTGATGGCCGCCGAGCTGGTGGAGACCTCCCGCCTCTTCGGCCGGGTGGCCGGGCGGGTCGAGCCGGAATGGGTCGAGCCGCTGGCGCAGCATCTGGTCAAGCGCAGCTACAGCGAACCGCACTGGGAGAAGAAGCAGGCCGCGGTGATGGCCTACGAGAAGGTCACGCTCTACGGCATCCCGCTGGTCACCTCCCGCAAGGTCACCTTCGGGCGGATCGAGCCGGCGTTGAGCCGGGAGCTGTTCATCCGGCACGCCCTGGTCGAGGGCGACTGGCAGACCCACCACCAGTTCTGGCGGGACAACCAGAAGCTGCTCGCCGAGATCGAGGAGCTGGAGAACCGGGTCCGCCGGCGCGACATCCTGGTCGACGACGAGACCATCTTCGCCTTCTACGACCAGCGGATCCCCGCCGACGTGGTCTCCGGCCGGCACTTCGACGCCTGGTGGAAGAAGACCCGGCGGGAGCGGCCGGACCTGCTCACCTTCACCCGGGAGCTGCTGGTCAACGCCGGCCGGGGCGGGTTGACCGAGGAGGACTACCCGGACGAGTGGCGGGCCGACGGCGTCACGCTGCCGCTGACCTACACCTTCGACCCGACCGCTTCCACCGACGGCGTCACCGTGGACATCCCGCTGCCGCTGCTCAACCAGGTGCCGGCGGAGAGCTTCGACTGGCAGGTGCCCGGCCTGCGCGAGGATCTGGTGATCGCGCTGATCCGGTCGCTGCCCAAGCCCGTACGGCGCAACTTCGTCCCGGTGCCCGACTACGCGCGCGCGGCGCTGGCCGCGATGACGCCGGGCGAGGAGCCGCTGCTGGCCGCGCTGACCCGCCAGCTACGCCGGATGACCGGCGTGACGGTGCCGCCCGACGCCTGGGAACCGGGCAAGCTCCCGCCGCACCTGCGGGTCACCTTCCGGGTGCTCGGCGACGACGACAAACCGGTCGCCGAGGGCAAGGACCTGCCGGCGCTGCAACGCGAGCTGCGCCAGGAGGTACGCCAGGTCGTCGCCGCCGCCGCGCCGGACGTGGCCCGCAGCGGGCTGACCGGATGGTCGATCGGCACGCTGCCACGCACCATCGAGCAGATCCGCGCCGGTTTCGCGGTGACCGCCTACCCGGCGCTTGTCGACGAGGGCGCCACCGTCGGGGTGAAGGTGTTCGACTCGGCCGGGGAGCAGGAGGCCGCGCACTGGGCGGGCACCCGCCGGCTGCTGCGGCTGACCCTGCCGTCACCGGCGAAGTTCCTGCAGGGCCGGCTGAGCAACGAGGCGAAGCTGGCGCTGTCGCGCAACCCGCACGGCGGGGTGCCGGCGCTGATCGAGGACGCCACCGGGGCCGCCATCGACAAACTGGTGGCGGACGCGGGCGGCCCGGCCTGGGACGCCGACGGGTTCGCGGCGCTGCGGGAGCGGGTCCGCGCCGACCTGGTCGACACCGTGGTCGAGGTGATGGGCCGGGTGCGGCAGGTGCTGGCCGCCGCGTACGCGGTGGAGCAGCGACTCGGCGCGACCCGTGACCTGGCCGTGGTGGCCGCCCTGGCCGACGTCCGCGCCCAGCTCGGCGGCCTGGTGCACGCCGGATTCATCACCGAGGCCGGCTACGCCCGGTTGCCCGACCTGCTGCGCTACCTGACCGCGATCGAGCGCCGGCTGGACCGGCTGCCCGGCAACCCGCAGCGGGACAAGTCCCAGCAGGACCGGGTCGCGGTGGTGCAGAAGGAATACCGGGACATGCTGGCCGCGCTGCCCGCGGCGAAGCGGCAGTCGACGGCGGCGCGGCAGATCCGCTGGATGATCGAGGAGCTGCGAGTGAACGTGTTCGCGCAGGCCCTCGGCACCCCCTACCCGGTGTCGGAGCAGCGCATCTACCGCGCCATGGACGACGCCGAGGGTCGCTGACCGCCGCCGTCGCCCGCCGACGCGACCGCCGGGGCGGGCCGGGCGCCACGCAGCACCCGCCATCCGATCCGGGGCGCGAGCAGCCGGGTGGGCGGGTCGATCAGGTTGAGCACCCGCAGAAACGCGGCCCCGAGCACCGGATCGTCGGTGGCCGCGGCGTGCAGCCGGTGGACGTACGCGTTGACGAGCCGGACGGTCGGGGTGCGCCGGCCGGCCACCTCGGCGAACCGTAGGTCGGTCCCGACGGAGATGGACCAGGGCCCGTCGATGACCCGGGCCGCGCGGCGGAAGAACCGCCGGGCCAGCCGGTCCGGGCCACGGCGCAGCAGCGTACGCAGGAGCTGCGCCTCCAGCGCGGCGACGGTCATGCCCTGGCCGTACACCGGGTTGAAGCTGCACAGCGCGTCGCCGATGACCAGGAAGCCGGCCGGGAACCGGCGCAGCCGTTCGTACCGGCGACGCACACTCGCCGGATAGCGCATCCGGGCCGGCTCGCCGGCCGGGGTGGCAGTGCGCAGCAGCTCGGCGATCTGCGGGGCGGGGAGCGTCGCGGCGAAGGCGGCCATCCCGTGGTCGTCGGTGGGCGGTTGCTCGCCGAGCATGCCGCTGAGCGCCACCGCGAACCGGTCGCCCTCCTGCGGGGCGACGATCCCGCCCCGGGGCTGGCCGGGCATCGCGTTCGCCAGCGCGCCGAGCAGCCCGTCGAGTTGACCCGGCTCACGCCGGTAGGCGCGGGTCACATAGGTGATCCCGACGTCGACGCGCTCCTCGGGGGCGGGCCGGTAGCCCAGGTCGGCGAGCCAGTGGGGGCTGCGGCTGCCCCGGCCGCCGGCCTCCACCACCAGGTCGGCGGCGAGCGCGCCGACCCTGCCGTCGCCGGCGCGGGTGCGCACGCCGGTGACCCGGCGGCGGTCCTCGGTGGTGGTCAGGCCGGTCACCTCGACCTCGGTGACGATCCGCACCCCGGGCAGCGCGGCGACCCGCTCCCGGACGGCGTCCTCCAGCAACGGTCGGCTCATGCCGAACGCGTGCAACGTCGACGGCGCCCGGCGCATCCGGTGCCCGTCGTTGTACCAGTGCACCTCGCCGTGCAGGTCGACGGTCGGCGCTCCCCGGCGGGACAGCTCCGCGCCGAGCCCGGGGAACAGGTCCTCCAGCACCTGCCGGCCGCGGGCCAGCAACACGTGCAGCTGGCGACCCTGCGGGACGCCGCGGCGGGCCGCGGGCCCGGCCGGGAGGCCGTCGCGGTCCAGCAGGACCACCTCGGCGAACGTCTCGCTCAACGCCCGGGCGGCGAGCAGGCCGCCGATGCTCGCCCCGACCACCACGGCCCGTCCCACAGCTGTCATGGCGCTCACCGTAGGGAGACACCGGGCGCCGGTGCTTCTCCGGCCGTGCGCAGTTGCCGCGCTACAGCGGTTCGACGCCGGCGGGGAGCTGGGCGGCGGCGGTGGCGTCGTGGACGTACTCCAGGAGGATGCGGCGCAGCTCGCGGCCGGCGTGGGTCGGCACCACGTCGCGGCGGCGGGCCACCGCGATGGTCCGGCGGACGCCGGGCGGCACGAGCCGGGTGACCCGGATGCCCGCCCGGCGGGCCACCACGATGCCCGGCACCAGCGCGACGCCGAGGCCGGCCTCGACGAAGCTGAGCACGGCGTCCATCTCCCCGCCGTCGACCGACAGGCTCGGCTCGAAGCCGGCCGCCCGGCACGCCTGCAGGGTGGCGTCACGCAGGTCGTAGCCCTCCCGGAACATCACCAGCGGCTGGTCGCGCAGGTCGGTGATGCGCAGCTCGCCGTCGGCCGAGGCGCCGGGCAGCGGGTCCACCGACGCGACCACCAGGCTCTCGGCCAGGATCGGGTCGACGCGCAGCCCCGGGTCCGCGCCGCCGCCCGGCATGATGATCAGCGCCAGGTCGAGGTCGCCACGGAGCAGGTCGCGGACCAAGTCCTGCGAGCCGCCCTCCTCGACCCGCAGGTCGACGGTGGGGTGCGCGTCGCGGAACCGGCGCAGCACCGGGGGCGCCAGCGAGGTGGCCAGGCTGGGCGTCGCGCCCAGCCGGACCCGGCCGCGGCGCAGCCCGACCAGTTCCTGCACCTCGCGGGTGGCGGTGTCCACGTCGGCGAGGATCCGTTTGGCCAGCGGCAGCAGCACCTCGCCGGCTGCGGTGAGCGTGATGTTGCCCCTTACCCGCTCGAACAGCGGGGCCCCCAGGTCGGTCTCCAGGGCGTGAATTTGCTTACTCAACGACGGCTGGGTTATGCCGACCACGTCGGCCGCTTGGGTGAAATGTCGTACTTCTGCGACCGCGACGAAGTACCGGAGCTGATGGAGCTGCATCTCTATAGCCTACGGCTATCAAGACTGTGATTTCGATGCATTGGACGCCTGATCGAACTGCTCCTAGCGTCGGTCGTGTGGTAATCACGAAAACTCGGTCGCCCATCCGCTCGAACGTCGGCCTCAAGGCCGTCATGGCGGTGACGGGCATCGTCCTGGTGCTGTTCCTGATCGCGCACATGCTCGGCAACCTGAAGATCTTCACCGGCGAGACGTCCTTCGACCACTACGCGCACTGGTTGCGGGACATCGGCACGCCACTGCTGCCGGCCACCTGGTACCTGTGGATCCAACGCACCGTGCTCACCGTGGCGGTGCTGGCCCACATCGGCGCGGCCGTCGTGCTCGCCAGGCGCGCGCGGGCCGCCCGCCCGGTCGCGTACGCGCACCGCCGGAAGATCCACGTGAACTACGCGGCCCGCACCATGCGCTGGGGTGGGGTGATCATCCTGCTCTTCGTGATCTATCACATCCTGGACCTGACCACCGGTCACCTGAACCCGCAGGGCGACCCGGCCAACCCGTACGGCAACGTGGTCGCCGACTTCGCCCCGGAACGCTGGTACGTCACGCTCTTCTACACCCTCGCGCTGGTGACCCTCGGCTTCCACCTGCGGCACGGTGCGTTCAGCGCGTTCCGCAGCCTCGGCCAGCAGACGCCGAAGGGTGAGCGCCGGGCCCGCACCGCCGCGCTCGTCTTCGCCGTCCTGCTCGTCGGCGGCTACCTGGTGGTCCCGTTCGCCGTACTCACCGGATTGGTGGCCTGACATGGAGCTCTACCTCGAAGGCGACCCGATCGCCGACACCCGGGCCCCGGACGGCCCGATCGAGACCCGGTGGGACCGCCACCGCTTCGACATGAAGCTGGTCAACCCGGCCAACCGCCGCAAGCTGACCGTGATCGTGGTCGGCACCGGCCTGGCCGGCGGCTCCGCCGCGGCCACCCTGGCCGAGCAGGGCTACCACGTGAAGTCCTACTGCTACCAGGACAGCCCGCGCCGGGCCCACTCGATCGCCGCCCAGGGCGGCATCAACGCCGCCAAGAACTACCGCAACGACGGCGACTCGGTGCACCGCCTCTTCTACGACACGGTCAAGGGCGGCGACTTCCGCTCCCGCGAGTCGAACGTGCACCGGCTCGCCGAGGTCTCGGTCAACATCATCGACCAGTGCGTCGCCCAGGGCGTCCCGTTCGCCCGCGAGTACGGCGGGCTGCTCGACACCCGCTCCTTCGGCGGCGCGCAGGTGCAGCGCACCTTCTACGCCCGGGGCCAGACCGGCCAGCAGTTGCTGCTCGGCGCGTACCAGGCGTTGGAGCGGCAGATCGGCCTGGGCAACGTGGAGATGAACGCCCGCCACGAGATGTTGGAACTGGTCACCGTCGACGGCCGGGCCCGCGGCATCGTGGTCCGGGACATGGTCACCGGCGAGATCAGCACCGAGATGGCCGACGCGGTGGTGCTCGCCTCCGGCGGCTACGGCAACGTCTTCTACCTCTCCACCAACGCCAAGGGCTGCAACGTCACCGCCTCCTGGCGGGCGCACCGCAAGGGCGCCTACTTCGCCAACCCCTGCTACACCCAGATCCACCCGACCTGCATCCCGGTCTCCGGCGACCACCAGTCGAAGTTGACTCTGATGAGCGAGTCGCTGCGCAACGACGGCCGGGTGTGGGTGCCGAAGGCGAAGGGCGACGACCGCGGCCCCCGGGACATTCCCGAGGACGAGCGGGACTACTACCTGGAGCGGATCTACCCCTCCTTCGGCAACCTGGTCCCCCGCGACATCGCCTCCCGCGCCGCGAAGAACGTGTGCGACGAGGGGCGCGGCGTCGGCCCGACCGGCCTCGGCGTCTACCTCGACTTCGCCGACGCGATCGGCCGCCTCGGCCGCAAGGCCATCGAGGCCAAGTACGGCAACCTCTTCGAGATGTACGAGCGGATCACCGGCGAGGACCCGTACCAGGTGCCGATGCGGATCTACCCCGCCGTGCACTACACGATGGGCGGCCTCTGGGTCGACTACGACCTCCAGTCCACCATCCCGGGCCTGTTCGTGATCGGTGAGGCCAACTTCTCCGACCACGGCGCGAACCGGCTCGGCGCCTCGGCACTCATGCAGGGCCTGGCCGACGGCTACTTCGTGCTGCCCAGCACGCTGGCCAACTACCTGGCCGCGAACCCGATGGAGAACGTCGACGCCAGCCACCCCGAGGCGGTCGCGGCGCGCACCGAGGTCGAGCAGCGGCTGCAACGGCTGCTCTCGATCAACGGCGACCGTACGGTGGACTCGTTCCACCGCGAGCTGGGCCAGATCATGTGGGAGCACTGCGGCATGGAGCGCTCCGAGGCCGGGCTGCGCAAGGCGATCGACGAGATCCGCGCCCTGCGCGAGCAGTTCTGGCAGCGGGTGCGGGTCCCCGGCGACGGCGAGGGGCTCAACCAGTCATTGGAGAAGGCCGGCCGGGTGGCCGACTTCTTCGAGCTGGCCGAGCTGATGTGCGTCGACGCCCTGCACCGCGAGGAGTCCTGCGGCGGCCACTTCCGGGCCGAGTACCAGACCCCGGACGGCGAGGCGCAGCGCGACGACGACCGGTTCGCCTACGTGGCGGCCTGGGAGTACACCGGCACCGGTGAGCCCGTACTGCACAAGGAAGACCTGACCTTCGAATACGTCCACCCCTCGCAGCGGAGTTACAAGTGAACCTGACCCTGCGCATCTGGCGCCAGTCCGGCCCCGAGGACAAGGGTCGGATGGTGACCTACCCGGTGCCGGACGTGTCCCCGGACATGTCCTTCCTGGAGATGCTCGACGTCCTCAACGAGCGGCTGATCCTCGACGGCGAGGAGCCGGTCGCCTTCGACCACGACTGCCGCGAGGGCATCTGCGGCACGTGCAGCCTCATGATCAATGGCGAGGCGCACGGACCGCAGCGCGGCACCACCGCCTGCCAACTGCACATGCGGCAGTTCTCCGACGGCGAGACGATCGACATCGAGCCCTGGCGGGCCCGCGCCTTCCCGGTCGTCAAGGACCTGGTGGTGAACCGGAACGCCTTCGACAAGATCATCGCCGCCGGTGGCTACATCACCGCGCCGACCGGCAGCGCACCGGAGGCCCACTCCACCCCGGTGGCCAAGGACGACGCGGACGCCGCCTTCTCCTCGGCCGCCTGCATCGGCTGCGGCGCCTGCGTGGCGGCCTGCCCGAACGGCTCCGGCATGCTGTTCACCGCCGCCAAGGTCACCCAGCTCTCGCTGCTCCCCCAGGGCCAGCCCGAGCGCTACACCCGGGTGATCGGCATGGTCGACGCGCACGACGAGGCCGGCTTCGGCGGCTGCACCAACATCGGCGAGTGCGCGTCGGCCTGCCCGAAGGGCATCCCGCTGAACACCATCGGCCGGCTCAACCGCGACTACCTCAAGGCCACCACCAAGCGCGCCGGCACCCCCGGTTCCTGAGCCTTCCCCGCCGAACCACGCGACCGCCGCGCCCCGCACCCAGGAGCGCGGCGGTCGAGGTTTCCGGTTCCCTGGCAGTACCTCTTCGGCTGCCTTTCGAGCTGAGTCGTTCCTGATATCAGCTCGAAAGGCGGCGCCAGCCCGTGTCCCGGTCCGCGTGCCCCACCACGGCCAGCCCGGCGCGACGTCGCCTGGCATCGGCGCGGAAGGCCGCCCCGGCCCGTGCCCCGGTCCACGGGTCCGACGCGGCACGCCCGGCGCGACGGCGCCGGTTCAAGTCACTTTTCGCGGGTAGCAGTCCCATGGACGGAACCGAGGAGGGGACATTCAGGCATGAAGGCACTGACCTGGCAAGGCAAGCGTGACGTCCGGGTCGAGGACGTCCCGGACCCCCGGATCGAGGAGCCGACCGACGCGATCGTCCGGATCACCTCGACCGCCATCTGCGGTTCCGACCTGCACCTGTACGAGGTGCTCGGCCCGTACCTCAAGCCCGGCGACGTGCTCGGGCACGAGCCGATGGGCATCGTCGAGGAGGTCGGGTCGGGGGTGACCCGGCTGAAGAAGGGCGACCGGGTGGTCGTCCCGTTCAACATCTCCTGCGGGCACTGCTGGATGTGCGAGCGGCAGCTCTACGCCCAGTGCGAGACCACGCAGGTCACCGCCGAGGGCAAGGGCGCGTCGCTGTTCGGCTACACCTCGCTCTACGGCTCGGTCCCGGGCGGCCAGGCCGAGTACCTGCGCGTCCCGCAGGCCCAGTTCGGGCCGATCAAGATCCCGGAGGCCGGGGCGGACGAGCGCTGGCTCTACCTCTCCGACATCCTGCCCACCGCCTGGCAGGCGGTGAAGTACGCGGACACCCCGCCCGGTGGCACGCTTGCCGTGTTCGGGCTCGGCCCGGTCGGGCAGTTCTGCGCCCGGATCGGCCGGCACCTCGGCGCCGGCCGGGTGATCGGCCTGGACCTGGTGCCGGAGCGGCTGGAGATGGCCCGCCGGCACGGCATCGAGGTGCTCGACGTCAGCCAGCTCGACGACGTGCCCGGCGCGCTCATCGACCTGGTCGACGGGCGCGGCCCGGACGCGGTGATCGACGCGGTCGGCATGGAGGCGCACGGCGCGCCGGTCGGCAAGATCGCCCAGGCCGCCGCCGGGCTGCTGCCGGACAAGCTGGCCCAGCCGATGATCGACGCGGCCGGGGTGGACCGGCTCGTGGTGCTGCACGCCGCGCTCAAGGCGGTCCGGCGCGGCGGCACCGTCTCGATCTCCGGCGTTTACGGCGGCGAGCAGGACCCGATGCCGCTGATGGAGATGTTCGACCGGGGCATCCAGCTGCGGATGGGGCAGTGCCACGTGCGGCGTTGGGTGGACGAGATCATTCCGCTGTTGGCGGGCGACGACGACCCGCTGGGCGTGGAGGACCTGCGCACCCACCGGTTGCCGCTGGCGCAGGCGCCGCAGGCGTACGAGATGTTCCAGAAGAAGTCCGACGGCTGCGTCAAGGTCGTGCTCGCACCGTGACCCGGACGGTGGTCGTCACCGGCGCGACCAGCGGGATCGGCCGGGCGGCGGCCCGGGAGTTCGCGGGCCGTGGGGACCGGCTGGTCCTCGCGGCCCGCTCCCCTGCCACGCTCGACGAGGTACGCGACGAGTGCCGGGCGGCCGGCGCGGCGGGCGTCCTGGCCGTGCCCACCGACGTCACCGGTCCGGACGCCCTCGACGCGCTGGCGGGCACCGCGCTCGCCGAGTTCGGGCGGATCGACGTCTGGGTGCACACCGCGGCGGTGATGGCGTACGGGCGCTTCGAGGACATCCCGGCGGAGGTCTTCGACCAGGTGGTGCGCACCGACCTGCTGGCCGCCGCCGGGGTGGCGCGGGTGGCGCTGCGGCACTTCCGGGCGGCTGGCGGCGGCACGCTGATCCTCACCGGTTCGGTGCTGGGCCACATCACCGCGCCCTACATGAGCGGCTACGTGACCAGCAAGTGGGGGTTGCACGGTCTGGCGCGGGCGTTGCAGCAGGAGTCGCGGGACCTGTCCGGGGTGCACGTCTGCCTGGTCACCCCGGGCAGCGTGGACACCCCGGTCTACCAGCAGGCGGCGAACTATCTCGGCCGGATCGGCCGGCCGCCGCTGCCGATCACCAGCCCGGAGCGGGTGGCCCGGGCCATCGCGCACCGCGCCGACCGGCCCCGCCGGGAGACCTCGGTGGGGAGGGTCAATCTGATCATGCGGGTCGGCTTCACCGCGCTGCCGGCCGTCTACGACGTGCTGGTCGGCCCGCTGATGCGCCTCGGCGGCCTGACGAACCGGCCGGCACCACCCGGCCCGGGCGTGGTGTTCGCCCCGAACCCGGCGGGCGAGGCGGTACGCGGCGGGTGGCTGCCCGACCTGGCCGGGCTGGCCCGGTCGGTCGGCGACTCGGCGATCTCGACCCTGGGGCGCAGGCTAGGTCGATCGCTACCGCCGGTCCACGACGGGCCGACCGGGAAGTGAACCCGCCGGCCCATGCGAATCCCGGACGAGCGGCGACGGCGGGGCTCACCTGGGCGGGTGGTGGGATGCGTGACTACCGTGTAGAGCGCAGGACACGGCGGAGGGCGGAAGCATGCGGGAACCGGTGGAGCGGGACGTCGAACGGGCCGGCGGCGGCCGGGGGTGGCGGATCGCCGGGTTGGCCGCCGCCGCCGGGCTGGCATGGGCGGCGCGGGACGTGCCGGCGCAACTCGGCGGCCGGCTCACCGGCGCGCGGGCGGAACGGGCCGCCCGGTCGCCGCGGTTCCGCGACGGCACGTTCCACAATCCGACCGGCACCGATGCCAGCATGGCCGCCGACCCGGGCCGCAACCTGGTCCGGGAGCTGATCTTCGGCAAGCAGAAGCGGCGGCCGGGCAGCGCGGTGCCGCTGCTGCGCCCGGCCGCCGCCGCGCCGGCCGACCCGGCCCGCGAGCTGAACGTGATCTGGTACGGCCACGCCTCCACGCTGGTCGAGATCGAGGGGCACCGGGTGCTGCTCGACCCGGTGTGGAGCGACAGGTGCTCGCCGTCGGCCCTGGTCGGCCCGCGACGTATCCACCAGCCGCCGGTCCGCCTGGACGAGTTGCCCCGGCTCGACGCCGTCCTGATCTCGCACGACCACTACGACCACCTGGACATGGCGACGGTCCGTGGGCTCCTCACCCACCAGTCCGCGCCGTTCGTGGTGCCGCTCGGCGTCGGGGCGCACCTCGACCGCTGGGGCGTGCCGGCGGACCGCGTCGTCGAGCTGGACTGGTCGGAGTGCCACCGGGTCGGCGGGCTGACCCTCACCGCCACCGCCGCGCAGCACTTCTCCGGGCGCGGGCTGCGCCGCGACGGCACGCTCTGGAGTTCCTGGGTGGTGGCCGGCGCGACGCGCAAGGTCTTCTACACCGGCGACTCCGGCTACTTCGCCGGCTACCGGGGCATCGGCGCCGAGCACGGCCCGTTCGACGTCACGCTCATGCAGATCGGCGCGTACGACCGGGCCTGGCCGAACATCCACATGTTCCCGGAGGAGGCGGTCGCCGCCCACCTCGACGTGCGCGGCGAACTGCTGGTGCCGGTGCACTGGGGCACGTTCAACCTGGCCCTGCACGATTGGTCCGAGCCGGTGGACCGGCTCTGGGCCGAGGCGAAGGCCCGCGACGTCCGGCTGGCCGTGCCGCGTCCCGGCGAGCGGGTGGTCGTCGACGAGCCGCCGGCGGTGGACGGCTGGTGGCAGGCGGTCGCCTGAGCCCGGTCAGAGCACGAACGCGTCCGTCCACAGCGCGCCCGAGCGCCCGGACAGGGCGTCCAGCATCGCCACCGCCTGACCGTCGGTGAGCTGCGCGACGAAGTCGACGATCGCCCGGCCCCGGGCCCGTCCGATCCGGTCCGGGGTACGCGGGTGCAGCTCCGCCTCGGCCAGCTCGCCGAGGTCGTGCAGCCGACGGGGCAGCCGGGACTCCTCCTCCGGGTCCAGCAGCCACTCCCACAGCGCCTCGACCAGGGTGTCCAGCAGCCGGGCCTGGCCGCGCTGGTGCAGCGCCAGGTCGGGGCGGGCCAGCACGAACCGGTGGTGGACGAACTTGAGCACCTGCACCTCGTGCCACTGCGCCTTGCCGAGCAGCACGTACCCGGAGCGCACGTCCGGCTCCGGGGTCACCGTGATGGCGTCCACGAAGCGGGTGGACCAGCGGGCGGAGAACCGGGCGACGTACTGCTCCGCCTCGATCGAGCCGTCGAAGGGCAGCGCCAGCAACCCCTCCACCAGTTCCTCGCGGACGTGCTCGACCGCGGCGGCGAACGCCTCGTCGTCGGCGATCCACCCGTCCTTGCGGTGCACCTGCCGGCGCAGCCGCTCGATCGCCGCCCCGGGCCGCCGGCCGGCCGCCTCCAGCGCCGGGCCGGTGATCGACCGCAGGTGCCCGCACTCGCGCTGCCAGGCCATCAGTTCGGCGGCCACCGCGCCCTGCTGGAGCACCCCGACGCGATAGAAGTCCTCCAC
Organism: Micromonospora sp. NPDC050980; assembly: GCF_040653835.1. Lineage (NCBI taxonomy): Bacteria > Bacillati > Actinomycetota > Actinomycetes > Micromonosporales > Micromonosporaceae > Micromonospora > Micromonospora sp. NPDC050980. The sequence continues at coordinate 73,089 of NZ_JBFAGS010000016.1, forward strand.
GTCGTGGATGGCGTAGGCGATGTCGTCGGCGGTGTCCATCACGGACGCCTCGGGGGTCTGCTGCCAGTCCGGGATCCGCCCGGCGAACGGCTCCCGGGCCTGCCGCAGGTCGTCCAGTTCGGTGCGGTAGGCGCCGAACTTCACCGACCCGCTCGCCGGGTCCTCCGGGGGCACCGCGGCACCGCGCGGCGCGGGGTCGAGGTGCCGCGGGTGCGGGTCGGGGTGGTCCAGCCGGGTCCACGGGTATTTCAGCATCGCCGCCCGGACCGCCGCGGTCAGGTCCAGCCCGGTGGTCGCCGCGCCGCGGATCTCGGTGCTGGTGACGATCCGGTACGACTGGGCGTTGCCCTCGAAGCCGTCGGGCAGCCCGAGCCGCTGCCGGGCCAGCCGGTCCAGGACCCGCTCCCCCAGGTGCCCGAACGGCGGGTGGCCGAGGTCGTGGGCGAGCGCGGCGGCCTCCACCACGTCCGGGTCGCAGCCGCCCAACTTCTCCAGCAGGTCCCGGTGGGCCGGGTCGGCGGTGAGCCGCTCGGCGATCGCCCGGCCCACCTGGGCCACCTTGAGGCTGTGGGTGAGCCGGTTGTGCACCAGCAGCCCCGAGCCACCCGGGCTGATGACCTGGGTGACGCCGTTCAGCCGGGCGAAGAACGGCGACGAGACGATCCGGTCCCGGTCGGCCCGGAACGGGCCGGCGGCCAGATCGCCGAGCGCCCGGGCGCTGCCCCCGAAGAGCCGCCGGGCCCGCGGATCCGCAGGTGCCTCCATGATCGCCACGCTAGCGCAGCCGGCCGGCCCACGGCGCCGGGTGTGTCTAGAGCCGCTCCACCACCGGCCCGGAGCACCGGTTGCGGGCGTCGAACACGTAGCGGGCCCGGCGGGCGACCATCTCGTAGTCGAAGACGTCGTGGTCGGTCGTGACGATCACCGCGTCGGCGGCGTCGACCTCCTGCTCGGTCAGCGGCACCACCAGCACCCCGGCCGGGATGTGGTGCGGCTCGGCGTACGGCTCGACGGCCCGCACGTCCGCGCCGAGGTCGCACAGCCGCTGGGCGACGTCCACGGCGGGCGAGTCGCGCATGTCGCCGGTGTTGCGCTTGTAGGCGAGACCGAGCAGCAGCAGGCGGGCGCCGCTGACCGCCCGACCGCTCCGGTTCAACCCGGCCATGATCCGCTGCGTCACGTGTTCGGGCATCTCGTGGTTGACGTCGTTGGCCAGCTCGATGAACCGGAACTGCCGGCCCAGGCGCCGCTTCACCTGCCAGGACAGATAGCAGGGGTCGATCGGGAGGCAGTGCCCGCCGACGCCCGGGCCGGGCCGGAACGGCATGAACCCGAACGGCTTCGTCGCCGCGGCGTCGATCGCCTGCCAGACGTCGATGCCCAGGTGGTGGGAGAGCATGGTGAGTTCGTTGATCAGACCCAGGTTGACCTGGCGGAAGGTGTTCTCGATCAGCTTGGTCAGCTCCGCGACCCGGGTGGAGGGCACCGGCACGGTCCGGGCCACGATCCGGCGGTAGAACCCGTCCACCCGCTCCAGCGAGGGCTCGTCGACGCCGGAGACCACCTTCGGCGTGTTCTCCAACCGCCAGGTCGGGTTGCCGGGGTCGATGCGCTCCGGGCTGTATCCGAGGTGGAAGTCACCCGGCGTGTGCAACCCGCTTGCCGCTTCGAGGATCGGGCCGAGGAGTTCCTCGGTCGTGCCGGGATAGGTCGTCGACTCCAGCACCACGGTGCTGCCGGGCCGCACGTACGGGCCGATGCCGCTGCCGGCCTGCTCCACGTAGCTCAGGTCCGGCGTGCCGTTGCGCAGCGGGGTCGGCACCGTGATCACGCAGACGTCGAAGTCCCGGGCGTCGGTGTACTCGGTGCTCGGCAGGTAGCGACCGCTGCCCAGCGCCCGACCGAGGCGGTCCGCCGGGATGTCCTCCACGAACGACTCACCGGAGGCGAGCCGTTTGATCCGGTCGGCGTCCACGTCCAGGCCCACCACGTCGAAGCCGGCTTCGACGGCGCGCATGGCCAGCGGAAGACCGACGTATCCCTGGCCGATGACGACCACTTTCTCAGCGCTCACCCGGTTCTCCAGACAGGCGTAGAAATACCTGGTTGGAGGCTAGAGGGGCATCTGACCGCGTAAGGGAGGTTTCGTGATATCCGTCGGTTTCCGCGCCGCCGAGGGCCGCGCCGGGGTGCGACGCGCCGCGCGCCGGCGGGCAGAATGCACGACGAACCCACCCGAGAAGGCGGATCAAGATCGTGACTCAGTCTGTGCACCAGCGGATCGCCGAGGAACTCGGCGTCGCCGAGCGTCAGGTCCGGGCGGCCGTGGAGCTGCTCGACGGCGGCGCCACCGTGCCGTTCATCGCCCGCTACCGCAAGGAGGCCACCGGCCTGCTCGACGACGCGCAGCTGCGCACACTCGAGGAGCGGCTGCGCTACCTGCGGGAGCTGGACGAGCGGCGCGCCGCGGTGCTGGAGTCGATCCGGAGCCAGGGCAAGCTCGACGAGGCGCTGGAGGCGCAGATCCTCGCGGCCGACTCCAAGTCCCGCCTGGAGGACATCTACCTGCCCTACAAACCCAAGCGGCGCACCCGCGCGCAGATCGCCCGCGAGGCCGGGCTGGAACCGCTCGCCGACACGCTGCTCGCCGACCCGGCGCAGGACCCGCGCGCCACCGCGGCCGGCTTCGCCGACGCGGACAAGGGCGTGGCCGACGCCGCCGCCGCGCTGGACGGCGCGCGGGCCATCCTGATCGAACGCTTCGCCGAGGACGCCGACCTGATCGGCACGCTGCGCGAGCAGATGTGGTCGCGGGGCCGGCTGGTCTCCCGGGTACGCGACGGCCAGGCGGCCGCCGGCGCCAAGTTCGCCGACTACTTCGACTTCGCCGAGCCGTACCCGAAGCTTCCCTCGCACCGCATCCTCGCCATGTTCCGGGGCGAGAAGGAGGGCGTGCTGGAGCTGACCATGGCCCCGGAGGCCGACGATGACGCCGACGCGACCACCGGGCCCAGCCGCTACGAGGCGGCCGTGGCCGGCCGGTTCGGCATCGCCGACCGGGGGCGGCCGGCCGACCGGTGGCTGGCCGACACGGTGCGCTGGGCCTGGCGTACCCGGATCCTCATCCATCTCGGCGCGGACCTGCGGATGCGGCTCTGGCAGGCGGCCGAGGAGGAGGCCGTGCGGGTCTTCGCCACCAACCTGCGCGACCTGCTGCTCGCCGCGCCGGCCGGCGCGCGGCCCACCATGGGCCTCGACCCGGGCCTGCGGACCGGGGTCAAGGTCGCGGTGGTCGACGCCACCGGCAAGGTGGTCGCCACCGACACCATCTATCCGCACGAGCCGCGCCGGCAGTGGGACGCGTCCCTGCACACCCTCGCCACGCTGGCCGCGGCGCACGGCGTCGAGTTGATCGCGATCGGCAACGGCACCGCCAGCCGGGAGACCGACAAGCTGGCCGGTGACCTGATCAAGCAGCACCCCGAGCTGACGCTGACCAAGGTGGTGGTCTCCGAGGCCGGCGCGTCGGTCTACTCGGCGTCCGCGTACGCCTCGCAGGAGCTGCCCGGCCTCGACGTGTCGCTGCGCGGCGCGGTCTCCATCGCCCGCCGCCTCCAGGACCCGCTCGCCGAGCTGGTGAAGATCGACCCGCGCTCGATCGGGGTCGGGCAGTACCAGCACGACCTGTCCGAGGTGAAGCTGTCCCGTTCCCTCGACGCGGTGGTCGAGGACTGCGTCAACGCGGTCGGGGTGGACGTCAACACCGCCTCCGCGCCGCTGCTCACCCGGGTCTCCGGCATCGGCGCGGGCCTGGCCGAGAACATCGTGCTGCACCGTGACGCAAACGGCCCGTTCCGCACCCGGGGCGAGCTGAAGAAGGTGTCGCGGCTCGGGCCGAAGGCGTTCGAGCAGTGCGCCGGCTTCCTGCGCATCCCCGGCGGCGACGACCCGCTCGATTCGTCAAGCGTGCACCCCGAGTCGTACCCGGTGGTGCGCCGCATCCTGGCCCGCGCCGGGCAGGACCTGCGGACGCTCATCGGGCGCTCGGCCATCCTGCGCGGCCTGCGCGCCACCGACTTCGTCGACGACACGTTCGGCCTGCCCACGGTCACCGACATCCTGGCCGAACTGGAGAAGCCCGGCCGCGACCCGCGCCCGGAGTTCCGCACCGCGACGTTCGTCGAGGGGGTGGAGAAGATCGGCGACCTGATCCCGGGGATGGTGTTGGAGGGCGTGGTCACCAACGTGGCCGCGTTCGGCGCGTTCGTCGACGTCGGGGTGCACCAGGACGGCCTGGTGCACGTCTCGGCCATGTCACACACGTTCGTGAAGGACCCGCGCGACGTGGTGAAGTCGGGCGACGTGGTGAAGGTGCGGGTGCTCGACGTGGACGTGCCGCGCAAGCGGATCTCGCTGACGCTGCGGCTGGACGACGAGGCGCCGGCGGGCGGCGGGCGCCCGGGCCGCGAGGGCCGGCGGGACCGCGACGACCGGCGCGGCCCGGGCGGCGGCGGCCAGGGCGGCGGCGGCCAGCGCACGCGGGGCGGCGCGCGGGGGCCGGGCGAGCGGGGCGGCGCGGGCGGTGGTCAGGGCGCGCGGGGCGGCCAGTCACCGCGATCGGGGCGAGGCGGCGGTTCTGCGGCACCGGTCAACGACGCGATGGCGGAGGCGCTGCGCCGGGCCGGCCTGGCCTGAGCCGAGCCGGCCGAGCCGAGCCCGAGCCCGAGCCGGCCAGACCGCGCGCGACGGCCTGTCGAGCTGACGTCAGGAACGACTCAGCTCGACAGGCCCGGCCGAGGTGAGCCCACGGCCGATTCACGGCCGTACGGTCCGGCGCCGCTGCGAGGCGAGCGCGTCGAGGCAGCCCGGTGGCACGCCGCCGAGCGACCGGAACGCCCGGGAGCGCGGACGCCGGGCGAGCCGGGGACGCGGGACGACCCGGCGGGCCCGGGGCGGCGGGCGCGGGCCCGGGACAGCGGACGCGGGCCCGGGGCGGCGGGCGCGGGCCGGGGCAGCGGACGCGGATGTCGGCGTACCCTCGCCGGGTGAGCGGTGACGACGACGCACGGTGGCGGGAACGGCGACGCCACGCGGTGCGGGCGCACGCGGAGGCCGACGCCCGGCAGCGCGCCGCGGAGCAGGCAGAGGCGGCGGACCTGGTGGCTCGGTTCGCGGCCGAGGCGGCGCGGCGCGGGCTGCGCGCCGTCCGGCTGGCGGCGACCGGCCACGACGGGCGCGGACGCTACCGCACCAGGCTCACCGGCTGGTACGTGGACCGGGCGCTCAGCCGGGCGGTGGACACCGAGGGTCGCTTCTACCTGCTGACCGTGCCGCCGGGCCTGCGGTCGCGACTGCTCGGCGCCGAGCCGCCGCCCAGCGCGCCGCCGCTGGTGGTCGGGCGGGGTGGTCGCGACGGCGAGTCGGTGCCGCTGGCGGCGCTGCTCAACCGCCGGCTCGACGCGGGCGACGACTGGCCCTGACCGGCGTCGGAGCACGACCGGACCGCTGCCGCGGAGCCGGGCGCGCGGCCCGCCGGTCCACCCGTCGCCACCACCACCGCTGCACGAGCAGCGTGAACAGTCCGGCCAGGACGATGGCGGTCAGGTTGATGACCAGTTGGAGCGCGGAGCCGGCCGCCTCGTGCCACACCCCGTACCCGGTGGCGACCGCGACGTTGGCCGCGGCCGGCACGGTGGTCACCGAGATCAGGACGCCGACCAGGGAGCCGGACTTCTTCGACGTCAGCGACAGCATCCCGGCGATACCCGCGAGCAGGCCGACCACCCAGGACAGCGCGTCCGGGCGCCAGATGAAGTCGGTGAGCGGCCGCTGGGCCAGCAGCATCCCCCGGCCCACCAGACCGGCCGCGTCCAGCGCCCAGGTGCTGACCACCGTGGCCAACATCGCCGCACCGAAACCGACGGCCAGCGCCTGCACCGACCGGAGGACGACCCGCCCCTCGCCACGCAGCAGGGCCACGCAAAGCGCCGCCAGCGGGCCGAACTCCGGGCCGACCACCATCGCGCCGACGATGAGGATGGGCTGGTCGAGCAGCACCCCGATGCCGGCGATCATGGTGGCCACCACGATCAGCACCAGGTAGGTGCCGGACAACTCGGTCTGCTCGCCGGTCTTGGCCGCCACCTCGTCCCAGACCACGGCGTCCGCGCCGCTGCCGGGCGCCTCCTCGGCGGCCCGTTCGGCGGCGGCGGAGAGGCTCAACTCCACGTCCTCGGCGGAGATCCCGCCGCGCGCCTCGATGCCCAGTTCCTGGAGGCCGCGCAGCACCTCGTCGGCCCGTTCCCGGACCACGTCGCAGAGGACGAGGTCACCCGCCGGCCGGCGGGCGGCGCCGGCCAGGACGGCCAGGTGGGTGACACCGGCGTCGGCGGAGAGCAGGTCGACGACCGCACCCGTACGGTCTGCCGGAGTGATCACCCGCAGGTGCAGCACGGCAGTCTCCCCTCGGCTGCTGCGCCGCCGCGCGGCGGCGCAGCAGGTTACCACCGGCCGGCGCCCGCTCCCGCGACACCGCACGTGCTCCGTCTCGTTAGCCAGTGGTGAGGGCCGGCGCGAGCAGACGGGAGCACCAGGTGAGCTTTTCCTGTGGTCGGGATCCGGTCCGGCGATGAGCGGACGCATCTGGCTCTCTCCCCCCGACGTCGGGCCGCTGGAGGAGTCCTACCTGCTGTCGGCACTGCGGTCCGGCTGGGTGGCGCCGCTCGGCCCGGAGGTCGACGCCTTCGAGCGGGAACTCGCCCGCCGGGTCGGGGTGGCGGACGCGGTCGCGCTCTCCTCCGGCACCGCCGGCCTGCACCTCGCGCTGCTGGCGCTGGGTGCCGGGCCGGGGCAGGTGGTGGTCGTACCGACGCTGACGTTCGTGGCCACCGCGAACGCCGTGGTCTACACCGGCGCCGAGCCGGTCTTCGTGGACTGCGACCCGGCGACCGGCAACCTCGACCCGGCGCTGCTGCGCCAACTCCTGGCCGAGTTGGACCGGGAGGGCCGGACGGTGGCCGCGGTGGTGCCGGTCGACATGTTCGGCTCCTGCGCCGACTACGACCGGATCCTGCCGGTGTGCGCGGAGTTCGGCGTGCCGGTGGTGGAGGACGCGGCCGAGGCGCTGGGGTCCACGCGGCGCGGGCGGGCGGCCGGCTCCTTCGGCCGGGCCGGGGTGCTGTCGTTCAACGGCAACAAGATCATCACGACGTCCGGTGGCGGGATGGTCGTCTCCGACGACACCGAGCTGGTCGCCCGCTGCCGGCACCTCGCCACCCAGGCCCGTCAGCCCGCCGTTCACTACGAGCACGCCGAGGTCGGCTACAACTACCGGCTCAGCAACCTGCTCGCCGCGATCGGCCGGGCCCAGCTGCACCGGCTGGACCTGATGGTCGACCGGCGGCGCCGGCTGCGGGAAAAGTACGCCAAGCTGTTCGCCGCGCGTCCCGGCGTCCGGCTGCTCGCCGACGACGACGCCGGCGCCAACTGCTGGCTCACGGTCGTGGTGGTCGATCCAGGCGCCGCCGGCTGGCGGGCCGGCGAGCTGGCCGCGCACCTGGCCGGGCAGGACATCGAGACCCGGCCGGTGTGGCAGCCGATGCACCGCCAACCGGTGTACGCCTGCGCGCGGGCACTGCTCAGCGGGGCGGCCGACCAACTCTTCGCCGACGGCCTCGCGCTGCCGAGCGGCTCCGGCATGACCGAGAGCCAGATCGCCCGGACGCTGGAGACGATCGACGCGTTCGTGGAGGCGAAGTGAGCGGCACCGGGGACGGGCGGGTCCGGCTGGAGATCTGGGACGCCCGCGACCCGGCCGACGCGGCCCGCTGGCAGGCCGTCCACCACGACTGGGCGCACCGCGAGGTCTTCGCCCACCCGGCGTACGTGCGGCTGTTCGCCGGCCCCGCGGAGCAGCCGCTCGCCGCGTACGCCCGCACCGAACGCGGCTTCGTGCTCTACCCGTTCGTGCTCCGGCCGGTCCACGCGCCGCACCTGCGCGAGGCCGGTGGCGCGTGGACGGACCTGACCAGCCCGTACGGTTACGGCGGCGCGTTCGCACACGAGGTGGGCGACGTCGAGGCCAAGGAGTTCTGGGCGGCCTTCGACGACTTCTGCGCCGCCCGCCGGGTGGTTGCGGAGTTCACCCGCCTCTCCCTCTTCCCCGAGCAGCGGCTGACCCAGCCGGGCCGGGTCGAGGCGCGCCAGACGAACGTGCGGCGTGACCTGCGGACCCCGCTGGAGCAGATGTGGCGCGAGTTCGACCACAAGGTGCGCAAGAACGTCAACAAGGCGCGGCGCAGCGGCGTGACGGTCGAGGTGGACCTCGACGGGCACGGGCTCGACGATTTCCTGCGGATCTACGAGGCGACCATGGACCGCCGGTCGGCCGCGGCCGGCTTCTACTTCCCACGCCGGTTCTTCGAGACGATCGTCGACGAGCTGCGCGGGCAGTTCGCCTTCTTCCACGCCCGGCACCAGGGCCGGGTCGTCTCCACCGAGTTGGTGCTGGCCTCCGGTGACGTCCTCTACTCCTATCTCGGCGGGACCGACCGGGACGCCTTCGACAGCCGTCCGAACGACCTGCTGAAGGTCGAGATCTGCCGGTGGGGTCAGGAGCGGGGGAAGAACTGGTTCGTGCTGGGCGGTGGCTACCGGCCGGACGACGGCATCTTCCGCTACAAGCGGGCCTTCGCGCCCGGCGGTCTGACCCCGTTCGAGGTGTGCACGCGGGTGCTCGACGCCGAGGCGTACCGGCGGCTCGAACAGGCGCACCTGCGGGAGGGCCGCCGCCGGGACCCGGCCTGGTCGCCGGCGGCCGACTTCTTCCCCGCCTACCGGGCCCCGTTGCCCGACTGACGTCGCCGGCACCGACCACCAAGCCGGACGATCCATCACTTTTGTCGCCTTCATCCGTTTACCTTCTCGGACGAAGTCGACGGTGATGCCCCTCGTCAGGACGCTCGGCGCGGGCGGCATCGGATGCGGAGCGCGCGATGCGAGTGGTGGTGACCAGCGAATCCCGATTCGCCAGGACCCGCGATGGCGCGATCTGGACGGTGCACGGCCCCGGCGCCACGTTCTTCGCGCGCTACCTCACCGCGTTCGACGAGGTGCGGGTGGTGGCCCGGGTGGCCGAGGTGGCCACGCCGCCGCCGGACGCCGTCCGGGTGGACGCGGACGGCATCTCGGTGTGGCCCGCACCCCACTACCTCGGGCCGGCGCAGTACCTGCGGCGACGCGCTGCGGTGGTGGCAAGCGTCCGGGCGTCCGCCGGGGACCGGGACGCGGTGATCCTGCGGGCGCCCACGGTCTTCGGCGCCGCTCTGGCGCAGCGGTGCCTGCGGCACGGCCGGCCGTACGCCCTCGAGGTGGTCAGCGATCCGTACGACGTCTTCGCCCCCGGCGCCGTACGCCATCCGGCACGTCCCTTCCTGCGGGCCCGCGAGACGGCCCGGCTGCGGACGCTCTGCCGGCACGCCGCGGCGGTCGCCTACGTCACCGAGCACCAACTCCAGCGGCGCTATCCGCCCGGCCCACGAACCCGCAGCACCCACTACTCCAGCATCCACCTGCCGCCGGCCGCGTTCGTGGCCGAACCGCGGCCGGTCCGGCGCGCCGCCGGCGTGCCGCTGCTGGTCTCCGTCGGCGCGCTGGAGCAGCCCTACAAGGGCATCGACACGCTGCTGCACGCCCTCGCCCGGCTCGGCCCCGACCTCCCGGTCCGGCTCGTCCACGTCGGGGACGGCCGCTGCCGCCCCGACCTGGAACGCCTCTGCCGGCGCCTCGGCCTCGCCGGTCGGGTCACCTTCGCCGGCACGCTGCCGGCCGGGCCGGCCGTGCGACACCACCTCGACCAGGCGGACCTGTTCGTCATGCCGTCGCGGACCGAAGGGCTGCCGAAGGCACTCGTCGAGGCGATGGCGCGGGGTCTGCCGGCGGTCGGCACCACTGTCGGCGGCATTCCGGAGCTGCTGGCGGCCGAGGATCTGGTGCCGCCCGACGACCCGGACCGGCTGGCCGGGGCGCTGCGGGCCATGCTCGGCGACCCGGACCGGATGGCGCGGGCCGGCGCCCGCAACCACGCCCGAGCCGCCGGCTTCGACGAGCGGGCGCTGGCGGGCCGGCGGGCCGACTTCTACCGCTGGGTCCGCGAGGCGGCGGAGCGGCCGGCCGACGGCACCCCCGGCCCGCGGCGGCGGGAGCCGGTCGGCGAGCGCCGGCCGGTCCCGGAGACCGCCGCCGGCCCGACACCGACCACACCGCCGCGGGCACTGCCCTGACGGAGCACGAGCAACGGCCCGCCGACGAGGAGTACGCAACGATGCCGAAGGCGCATCCCATCGCACCTGCCACGCACACCGGTCGACCGGTCCGGGTGGTCCACGTCCTGGGTTCCCTGGACCGGGGCGGCATCGAGACCGCCTCGCTCGACCTCTGCCGGTCCATCCCACCGGACGAGGTGCACCAGACGTTCGTCACCACCGGCGGCTGGCTGGGCGCGCTCGCCGACGACTACCGAGCGGCGGGCGCCGACGTCACCCAGTGCCCGGGCGCGCCCCGGTGGTCGTTCCTCTTCCGGATGTGGCGGCTGCTGCGCCGCCTGCGGCCCGACGCGGTCGTCGGGCACATCAGGCTCACCAGCGCGCCGATCCTGCTCGTGGCCCGGCTCTGCGGGGTGCCGGTGCGAGTGGCCCGGATGTGGAGCGAGGGCGACGGCGCGCCGAACACCCCGGTCCGCCTGGCGAAGCGGGCGGCGTACCGCTGGTTGCTGCCACGAGCCGCCACCGACGTCCTCGGGGTGACCGGCGCGACGCTGGACTTCACCGGCCGGCGCGGGCGGGACGCGCGGTACCGTGTGCTCTACAACGGCTTCGCCGCGGAGCGGATCGCCGCGGGTGACCGGGACACCGCCCGGCAGCGGTGGCGGTTGCCGCCCGACGCGCCGGTCCTCGGTTACCTCGGCCGGTGCGCGCCGGTGAAGAACCGGCCGTTCCTGGTGCAGGTGCACCGGGCGGCCCGCCTGAGGCGGCCCGACGCGCGGCTGCTCGTGGCCGGCGCCCGGGGCGCCGACGACATCACCGACGCCCATCCGGACGTCGTCCACGATCCGCAGGTGGTGCTCGCCGGCGAGGTGGAGCAGATCGGGCCGGTGCTGGCCGCCGCCGACGTGCTGCTGCTGCCGTCGCTGACGGAGGGGCTTCCGGGCGTGGTCCTGGAGGCCCTCGCCAGCGGGCTGCCGGTGGTCGCCAACGACCTGCCCTGCATGCGGGAACTCGCCACGCTGTTGCCCGGGGTGACCCTGGTGCCGCTCGCGGCGGGCGCCGACCGGTGGGCCGAGGCGGCACTCGACCAGGCCGCCCTGGGCGGTGCCGAGCGCGAGGCGTTGCGCGCGGCCCTGCGCTCCTCGCCGTTCACGCTGGAGCACGTGTCCCGGCAGTGGTGCCGGGTCTGGGGCGTGCCCGCGCCCCCGGCCCCGGTCCGGCCGACGGAGCAGCCGGTGGGACGCCGATGAGCACGCCGACCGGTCTCGTCCGGCCCGTCGGCGCCGACGCGCCGGTCGGTCCGGGCGACGGGCGCACGCGGGCCTGGGAACTGCTGGCGGCCGGCGCGCTCACCACGTTGCTCTCGGTCACGCTCGTCATCGGCGTACCGTCGCTGCGGCACTGGTTCATGGCGCCGGTCACGGTGGGCGGCGCCCTCATCGGGGCCGAGGCGGTCCGCTGGTTCCGGCGCGGCACGGACGTGCTCGAACCGCGCGCCTGTGCGGGCCTGTTCGGCTTCCACTTCTTCTACCTGGTGCCGGTGCTCACGGTCGCCAACCGGACGTGGGGGACGGACTACTACAACGCGCCCGACTGGCCGGAGGCGATCGGCGCGCTGTCGGTGCTGAACGTCGTCGGGCTCTGCGTCTACCGGCTGGTGCTCGACGCGCCGGGCGGTCCGCCCCGGCAGCGACGCCCGGGCCGGATCCTCCACCTGCGAACGTTCTACCTGGTCGGCGCCGCGGCGGCGGCGCTCAGCATGGCGCTCTTCTTCGGCTACCAGGTCCGCTCGTTCGGTGGCTTCCCGGCGTTCGTGGCCGCGATGACGAACCGGGCGGACCCGCCGGATCTCACCAGGTTGGGCTCGATCCTGCTGGTCAGCCAGGCGTTCCCGCTGCTCGTCTACACGTTGGCGCTGGTGCGGTGGCGGGACGCGTTCGCCCGTGGGCCGGTCCGGTTGACCCTGCTCCTGGCCGGCCTGGTGGTCGCCCAGTTCTTCGTGGCCGGCCTCGGCGGCAGCCGGAGCAGCACGCTCTGGCCGCTGCTGCTCGCGCTGGTGATGGCCCACCTCGTGGTGCGGCGGCTGAGCCGGCGGGCGCTCCTCGTGCCGGCGGTGCTCATCCTGGTGTTCCTCTACGGGGCCGGCTTCTTCAAGGCCGGCGGCGTCGACAGCATCCGGGAGATCCGGCAGACCGGTTCGGTCAGCCAGGCCGAGTCGGCGACCGGGCGCAGCCTGCCTCTGCTGTTGACCGGCGACCTGGGCCGCACCGACGTGCAGGCGCTCGTGTTGCACCGCCTGCTGTCCGGCCAGATGGAGCCCGAGCTCGGCACGACCTATCTCGCGCCGGTGCGGCTCTGGTTGCCGAACTCGATCGCCCCGCTCGACTTCGAGACCAAGCGCGACGTCGGTTCGCGCTGGCTCTACAACCCGCTCTTCGGCCGGGGGGAACGCAACGCGAGCAAGGTCTACGGGATGGCCGGCGAGGGGATGATCAATTTCGGGCTGCTCGGCGGGGTGCTCTCCTTCGCCGTGTACGGCCTGATCATCCGCCTGATCGGGCGGCTGTACCGCACCGCTCGGACCGGCACCGCGCTGGTGCCCCAGATCTTCGCCGCGATGGCCTGGGGCCTGACGATCGCCGTCAACGCCGACCTCGGCAACCTGATCGACTTCAACATGAAGTTCACCGTGCCGGTGGTGCTGCTGGTCCTGCTCAGCAGTGCCCGGTCCCCGGCCGGGCCACCGGCCCCGGACCCCGCCGTACCGCTGCCCCACCGGCCGCCACGACCGGACCCGGTCGACCGGCAGCGCGTCCCGCACTAGCCGCCGCACGTCCTCGGGGGGCGACCACACATGACCCGTGCAGAGGTTGGACGTACGTCCACCGCGCCGACCCGGTACGCGGTGGTGCAGGTGTTCGGCGTCCTCGACGTCGGCGGCGCGGAGCTGCGGGCCGTCGAGCTGCTGCCGCACCTCGCCGCCGCCGGCGCGGACGTGCACTTCGTCACGCTCGCCGACCGTCCCGGGGTGCTGGCGCCCACGGTCGAGCGCCTCGGCGCGCGGGTGCGGGCGCTGCCGCTGGACCTCCGGTTCCCGCTGCGCTTCGTCCGCTTCCTCGTCCGGCTGCGACCGCGGGTGGTGCACTCCCACGTCGCCACGTTCTCCGGCGCGCTGCTGCTGCTCGCCCGGCTGGCCCGGGTGCCGGTCCGCATCGCGCACTTTCGCAGCGACGGGGACGAGCACGGGAACACGCTGCGCCGGCGGGCGCAACGGCGGGTCATGCGCGGGCTGATCGGCTGGTGTGCCACGGACATCGTGGGGGTGGCGCCCGGCGCCCTGACCCACGGCTACCGGCCCGACTGGACGTCGGACCCGCGGTGCCGGGTGGTGCCCAACGGTCTCGACGTCGACCGGCTCGACCGCCCGTCCGGGTTCGACCTCCGCGCCGCTGTCGGCGCCGCCGCGGACGAGATCGTCTGCCTGCACGTCGGCCGCCCGTCACCGGCGAAGCGGCGGTGGCTACTGCCGCGGATCGTGGCGGCGCTGCGGACGGTTGGCGTGGACGGTCACGCCGCCCTGGTCGGCCTGCGCCAGGCAGACGACGAGGAACGGGTCCGGGCCGAGGCGCGCGCGGTCGGCGTGGCGGGCCGGGTCCACCTGCTCGGCCCCCGCGACGACGTCGGCGCGGTGATGCGGCAGGCGGACGTGGTGCTGCTCCCGTCGGCGCGGGAGGGCCTGCCCGGCGTGGTGCTGGAGGCGCTGGCGGTCGGCACCCCGGTGGTCGGCTCGGACCTGCCCGGCGTGCGCTTCATCGCCACCGAGCTGCCCGGGGTCAGCCTGGTTCCCCGCGACGCCCCACCGTCGCAGTGGGCCGCGGCGGTCGCCGCGCTGGTCCGGACGGGGCGCACGGCACCGGACCGCGAGGCCGCCCGGGACGCGTTCCGGGCCAGCGTCTTCTCGCTGCGCTCCGCCGTCGACGCCCACGTTCGCCTGTACCGGGGCCGCCCGGACGAACGGTACGGCCGCCCGACGACCGCCCCGGCGCCGGAGCACGCCAGCCAAGCCTGACGGCCCTGGTCGCCGGCGCCGCCGGGGACGGGGCTCACCGGCTGACGACCGGGGCCGCCCCGGCCCACGCCGGCCGCCGGTCGGCGAGCACGCGCCGATAGCCGTACCACAGGGTGGGGCCGACCGCCAGCGCGTAGGCGGCGCAGCCGGCGTACGGGACGGCCACCAGCCCGTACCGGCCGGCGACGTACCACTTGGTCGGCACCGAGAGCCCGAGGAACAGGATCTGCCCGATCAGGTGCGGGCGCACCACGCCGGCGGCGTTCTGCACCATGAGCACCACCGAGAACGTCCCGACCAGCACGAAGTAGAGCCCGAGCCCCACCAGCAGCCACCTGCTGTCGCCCAGCGGCACCGGGAGCCAGACCGCGAACAGCCAGTCGCCGAGCAGCGCGAGGACGGCGGTCGGGACGGCGGTGGCGACGAGCGACAGGACCACCATCCGCCGCACCGTGCGACGCACCCAGGCCAGGTCGCCCCGGGCCAGGGCGTCGCCGTTCGCCGACCAGAGCGGCATGTTGATCATCGAGACGAGCATGCCGACCAGGGAGACCAGCTTCACCGGCAGCGCGTACGCGGTGACGCTCTGCGGCCCGAGCGCGTGCGCGATGATCAGGTTGTCCGCGTTCGTCGCCATCGCGTAGAGCACGACCACCACGAAGAACATCCCGCTCAACCGGAGCAGGGTGACGCTGAGCCGACCGTCGACCGCGGCCAGCCTCGGCCGGAGTTCGGGCATCCGCCGGCCGAACACCCAGACGCTGGCCGCGAGGTTGGTGGCGAGCGGGCCCAGCGCCGTCGCGGTGACCACCCCGAGCGGGGCGTGCGGGGCGTGTGCGGCGAGCAGCACCAGCGGTACGGTCGCCAGCGACCCCGCCCCCTGCCAGATCGCGCAGGCCGCGACCTGCTGGTAGGCGTACTGCACCCGGACGATCAGGGCCAGCGGGATATTCAGCAGGAACGCGGTCAGGCAGATCAGGACCATGCTCCTGGTCTCCGCCGGCGCGACCTGTCCAGCGACGTTGAACACCGCCGTCCAGGGCACCAGGCCGGCGCCCAGCCAGAGCAGGACGCACAGGCCCGCCGCCACGGCGGCGAGCAGCGCGTACGCGGTGGAGATGTAGCTGCGGGCCCGCACCGTGTCGCCGCTGGCACTACACGGCGCGAGCTTCGTCATCAGCCCCGCGCCGAGCCCGAGGTCGGCGAAGGTGACCATGCCGGTCAGCGCCAGCACCGACATCCACAGCCCGTACCGCGCGGGTCCGAGCGTGGCCAGGGACACCGGGATGAGCAGGATCGGCGCGGCCAGCGCCACCGCCCGGGCGAGCGCGGTGGTGGCGATGCCCCCGGCCAGCCGCCGGCTGCGGATCTCGTTCGCTCCGGCGCCGGCCGGCGGTGGACCGCCGGCCGGGGCGGTGGCGGTCGGTCCGGCCGGCGAGCGCGGCGCCGCCGTCATCGTCCGCCGGCGACGTCTTCGGAGACGGTCGAGGGCGGGCCGGCGGGGCCCCGCCAGGTCCGGTACCAGTCGAGGGTGCGGCGCACCCCCTCCTCCAGCGGCACGCTCGGCTCGAAGCCGGTCAACCGGCGCAGCGCGCCGAGGTCCGGGCACCGCCGGTGCACCGAGCGCGACGGCGCCGGCAGGTGCCGCACGGCCGGGGCCACGCCGGTCAGGCGCAGCACCAGTTTCGCCAGGTCGCCGATGTTTGTCTGCTCGCTGTCGTTGCCGATGTGCACGATCCGCCCGTCGGCCGCCGGGGTGGCCATCAGCCGGACGACCGCCTCCACCGCATCGTCGACGTGGCAGAACGCGCGGAACTGGTCCGCCCCCCAGATCCGGAACGGGTCCTCTCCGGCCATCGCCCGCAGCGCCATCTCCGGGATCACGTGGTCGGCGCCCATCCGGGGGCCGTAGACGTTGTGGAACCGGCCGATCACGGTCGAGCAGCCCCGGGCCCGCGCGCCGTGCAGGAGCAGCGCCTCGCCGGTCAGCTTGCTGATGGCGTACGCCAGCCGGGGCGAGGCGACGTCGGCGATCATGACCGGCACGTCCTCGGGCGTGGGCACGGGCACCAGCCCGGCGTCGACCCCGCCCGCGTACACCTCGCTGGTGGAGCTGAAGAAGACCCGCAGGCCGGGGTGGAGCCAGTCCACCAGGTGCGCCGCGGTGAGCGTGTTGACCCGCAGCACCCGGGCCGGGTCGGCCTCCACGTTGCGCACGCCGACCACGGCGGCGAGCAGGTAGACGTGGTCGACGTCGCGGGGCAGCGCCGGCCACGCCGTCGGCGCGGTCAGGTCCGCCGAGCGCACGTCCACCGCGCCCGTCCTGCGCAGCGCGGCGATGCGCTCGTCGTCGCGCCCGCGCGAGAAGTCGTCCACCAACACGACGTCGTGGCCGTCGGCGACCAGCCGCTCGACCAGGTGCAACCCGATGAACCCGGCGCCGCCGAGCACCAGCGCCCGCATCAGACCGTCACCTCCCGCGCGGCCGACGCCCGGGGCGCCGGCGGCGCGACGCCCGCCGGCAGGTAGCCGATGCCGGCGTAGCCGACCCCGGCCGCCCGCACCGCCGCCTCGTCCAGGATCCGCCAGGAGTCGAAGACCAGCCGCACGCCGGTGCCGGGCAGCAGCGTGGCGACCGGGAGCGCCCGGTAGTCCGGATGGTCGTTGAGCAGCAGCACCGCGTCCGACTCCGCGAACGCCCTGTCCGTGCTGACCGGCTCGCCGCCGTGCCGCCGGATCACCTCGTCGGTGACCATCGGGTCGTGACCGAGCACCACCAGGCCCGCCGCCGCGAAGACCGGCAGCATGCTGGTGATCGGCGTGCCCCGCATGTCGTCGGTGGGCGGCCAGCCCTTGTACGCCCAACCGAGCACCGCCAGCCGGGTGCCGCGCAGGTCGTCCCCGCGTTCCTGCCGCAGCAGCCGCAGCAGCCGCTCGGCGACGTGCACCGGCAGGTGCTCGTTGAGCCGCCGCGCCGCGCCGACCAGGAACGGCGGGCGCTCGCGGGCGCTGGCGATCATCAGGTAGGGGTCCTTGGAGAGGCAGCCGCCGCCGACGTAGCCGGGACGGCTCAGGTCGGGGCGGGGGTAGTCGAGGTTGGTGGCCCGGATGACCTCCAGCGGGTCCAGCCCGTGCGTCTCGGCGATCAGGGCCACCTCGTTGCCGTACGAGTAGATCAGGTCGGTGTGGCAGTTGTTGGCGAGCTTCACCAGCTCCGCCGCCTCCAGGCTGGACACCGGCACCAGCCGGCGGGCCAGTCCGGCGAAGAACTCCAGCCCCGCCTCCAGGCTCGCCGCGTCGAGCCCGCCGACGACCTGCGGCAGCTCGACGAGTTCCCGCAGCGCCTGCCCCTGGATCGTCCGCTCCGGCGCCATCACCAGCCGGACGTCGTCGCCCCACGCGGCGGCGAGCGCGGGCAGCACGACGTCGCGGCTGGCGCCCACCGGCACGGTGCTGCGCACCACGACCAGCGTCCCCGGCCGGCAGCGCGCCGCCACCGCCGCCGCGGCCTCGGCCAGGTTCTCCAGCCGGGCCCGGTGGTCGGCGGGGTCGACCGGGGTGGAGACGCACAGCACCACCGCGTCGAGGTCGGCCGGCAGGCGGTCGGTGACGAACAGCGACCGGCCGGTCTCCCGGCGGAGCACCTCCTCGATGCCCGGCTCGAAGAGGTGCGGACGGCCCGCCCGCAACGACTCCCGCACGGCGGGCTGGGTGTCCACGCCGTGCACTTCGTAGCCCTTGTCGGCAAGCGCGGCGGCGAGGGTCACGCCGACGTAGCCGAGGCCGACGACTCCGATCCTGTGATACACGTCTACTCCTTCGGGCGGGAACGGGACGGCAGCGGCGCCTCGGGCGCCGCCGGGTGGGGTGGACGGCTCACGCCGGGGCGCCGACGGTCGGCGGCAGCAGGAGGGGCCGCAGGTCGGCGAAGGTGCGGTTGGCCTCGTCGTAGTCCTCGGGGCGTCCGATGTCGAGCCAGTGCCCCTCGAAGGGGTAGTCGGCGGGGTGGTCGCCCTGCCGGATCAGGTCGAGCATGAGCTGGTCGAAGCCGAACGCCCGGCCGACCGGGTAGGACGCGATCGTCTTGGCGGACAGGCCGTAGACCCCCATGCTGACCTGGTAGTCGAGGGTCGGCTTCTCGGCGAAGTCGACGATCCGGCCGTCGGCGGCCGAGAGCACCCCGAAGTCGATCTTCACGGTGCGCCGGAACGTCGCCACGGTGACCGGAGCGCCGGAGGCCACGTGGGTCCGGAGCAGATCGGCGTAGTCGAGGTCGGTCAGGATGTCGCCGTTCATCACCAGGAAGTGCTCGGGCAGCCGGTCCCGGAGCCCGAACAGCGGGCCGACCGTGGACAGCGGCACCCGCTCCTCGGTGTAGTCGACCCGGATCCCGAACCGCGCGCCGTCGCCGACGAACGCCCGAATGAGCGACCCCAGATGGTTGATCGCCAGGGTGGCGTGGGTGAAGCCCCGGGCGGCGAGCTGGTGCAGGACGATCTCTAGGATCGCGTAGCTGTCGCCGATCGGCACCAGCGGCTTCGGCAACGCGGTCGTGTACGGCCGAAGCCGGGTGCCGAGCCCACCGGCCATGATCACGACGTGCATGGCGCCTCCTCTCGTGCCTCCGCCCAGATCGCCTTGATCGAGTCGGTCAGTTCGTGGGCGGGGCGCCATCCGAGGCGCCGGGCGTCGGCGACGTCGGCGCACATCCACGGCACGGCGGCCGAGCGGCGGCCCGCCTCGTCCGGCGTCGCCTCGACGACCGCGCCGGTGAACCCGGCCGCGGCGGCGAGCGCCCGGATCGCGGCGCGCACCTGGACGGCCCGCCCGGTGCCGACGTTGAGCACGGTCGGCGTCGCCGGCGCCGACGCGACGGCGGCCACGGCGAGGGCGAGGTCGCGGACGTCGACGAAGTCCCGGTGGGCGTCCAACGGCCCGAGGGTGATCTCCGTCGCGTCCCTCGCCAGCGCGACCCGCAGCAGGCGGGCGGCCCGGCCCAGGACGTTCTGCGGCGACAGGCCCGGACCGATCGGGTTGAACACCCGGAGCACCACGCCGTCGAGGCGGCCCGCCGCGACGGCGAGTTCCATCAGTCTGGTGGCGGTCAGGTGGCTCAACCCGTAGCCGCTCACCGGTTCGGCCGGCCAGGTCTCCGGCACGGCGACGCCGGTCGGCACGACGCCGTACTCCCCCGCCGAGCCGAGCCGGACCAGGCGGGCCCGGGGCGCGGCGGTCGCCACCGCGTCGACGAGCTTCGCGGTGACAAGCGCGTGCGCCGCCATCATGTCGTGGTCGCTGCCGGTCAACCGGCCGGTGCAGTTCACCACGACGGCGGGCCGGTGCGCGTCGACCAGCTCGGTCAGCCGGTCCACGGTGGCGACGAGCAGGTCGCACTCGGCGCGGCCCGGCGCGACCACGTGGTGCTCGGCGGCGAGCGCGGCGCGCACGTGGCGGCCGACGAACCCGTTCGCGCCGAAGATCAGCGCCGTTCTCACCGCGCGCCCACCCGGTCGGCCGCCGGACTCAGGACGCCCATGCCGCGCCGTCCCCGGCGCCCGCCGGGACCGGCGTCGCCGCGACCGCGCCGGACCGGAACCAGTCCACGGTGGCACGCAGCGCCTCGCCGAACGGGGCCGGCGAGGCGGCCGGGAACAGCTCGCGCAGTCGCGTGTGGTCGGCCTGGGACTCGCGGACGTCGCCCGCCCGGGGTGGGACGTGCACCACCTCCAGCGGGCGGTCCAGCACGGTCTCCAACTCGGCGATCAGGTCCAGCAGCGAGATGCGCGCGCCGAAGGCGAGGTTCACCACGTCGGGGGACGCCACCCGGCGCAGCACGGCGTCCACGATCACCGACGTCACGCTGCCCACGTAGGTGAAGTCCCGGGACTGGGTTCCGTCGCCGTGCACCTGCAACGGCCGGTTCGTCAGCGCGGCGGTGACGAACCGGGGCACCACCGCCGCGTAGACGTGGTTCGCCGCCTGCCGGGGGCCGAACACGTTGAAGAAGCGGAACGGCAGGACCGCCATGCCGTAGCAGTGGGCGTAGGCGATCGCGTACGCCTCGGTGGCCAGCTTGGAGACCGCGTACGGGCTGACCGGCATCGGTCGCAGCCCTTCCTGGCGGGGCAGCACCGGGTTCGCGCCGTACACCGAGGACGAGGACGCGAGCACGCACTGCGCGACACCGTGCCGGCGGGCGGCCTCCAGCACGGTCAGGGTGCCGGTGGCGTTCGCGTGGTGGCTGCGCAGCGGATCGTCGATGGACCGGGGCACGGATCCGAGGGCGCCGAGGTGCACCACGCTCGCCGCGCCCACCATGGCCCGGTCGAGCAGCTCGGGGTCGAGCACGGAACCGACGAGCAGCTCCACCGGCAGCCCGCGCAGGTTCTCCACGGAACCGGTGGAGAGGTCGTCCACGGCGACGATCTCGGTGACCCGGCCCGTCTCCGACAGGGCCTGGACCAGGTTGGCGCCGATGAAGCCGGCACCCCCCGTGACGACGACTCTCACGTGCGCTCCTACCGGTAGCGGATGCTCTCCCGCAGGGCCAACGAGAGAATCCGACGTTGGTTACTAAATGCCGCAAACCTCGTTCCCCTCGGTAGAGCTTCGGACCGACCCGGTCCGCCCACCACCGTTCGGAGGCGAACCACGTGGCACTGCGCGTCGCCGTCATCGTCAAGACCAACTACGGCGGACTCTGGACCATCCCGCAGGCGTGCGCCCTGCGGGACCGCGGCCACGAGGTGGTGGTGATCTGCCCGGCGGGCGGTCGCCTGAACGCCCGGCTGGCCGAGGCCGGCATCCGCACGGTGGCGTCGCCCTTCTCCTTCCGCCTCCGGCCCACACCCACCACGCTGTACGAGTTGTGGCAGCTACGCCGCCTCGTCCGCCGGCTCCGCGTCCAGGTGCTCTACCACCACCTCTACGCGGCCACGCTGGCCGCGCGCCTGGCCACCGTCGGCCTGCCGCTGGTCCGGGTGCAGTTCGTCGCCGGACCCGCCTTCCTGGAGTCGCCGGTGGTCCGGGCGGTGGAACGGCTCCTCTGGCGTCTCGATCACGCGATCATCTGCGGCACCAGGTACACCTCCCGCCGCTACCGGGCCCTCGGCGTGCCGGCCGCCCGCCGGCCGGCCGTGACCAGCGGGCTCAACCTGGCCTGGGCGACCGCCGACCTGCCGGACGACAGCGCGGCGACGAGAGCCGAGGCACGCGCGAAGTCCCGGGCGGACCTCGGGCTGGCGCCCGAGGTGTTCCTGGTGATCATGGTGGCGTACGTGTACCCGCCCCGGAAGCTCGCCGCCCACCGCAACCGCGCGTTCAAGGGCCACGACGTGCTGCTCGCCGCGTGGCGGGAGTTCCGGTCCCGGCACCCCGAGGCGGTGCTGATGCTGGTCGGCGGCGGCTCGGACCGGGCCGGCGAGGATCATCGACAGGATCTGATCCGCCGCTTCCACGTCGCCGAGGATCCCTCCGTCCGGTGGATCGACACCGCCGACGACGTCCGGCCCTACTACCGGGCCGCCGACCTGAGTGTCAGCCCGTCGTTGAGCGAGGGACACGGCGCGCCGCCGGAAGCGGCGCTGCTGGACGTGCCGAGCATCGTCAGCGACGCCGGCGGCCTGCCCGAGACGGTGGACGACACGTGCGGGTGGGTGGTCCGCCGGGACGACCCGGCCGCCCTGGCGCGGGCCTTGGCGGACGCGCACGTGGAGTTCCGCACCGGCCGGCTCGCCGAACGCGGGCTCCGGGCCCGGGAGCGGTCGCACCGGTACTTCGACAACCGGGTCTCGGCGGTCCGGATGGCCGAGGTGATCGAGCACGCGGCCGGGGTCGGCGCTCCCCCGGGCGACTACGCCCCACCCGAGTACGCCCCGGCCCCCGAGGAGGTCTCGCGGTGAACCGCGCCGACCGGCGCGCCGATCGGCGCGTCAAGCGGATCGTCGATGTCGTCGTGGCCGTGGCGGTCCTGGTGCTGACCGCACCGGTGGTGGCGGTCGCCGCGCTGCTCGTGCTGGTCCAGTTCGGACGCCCGGTCTTCTTCCGCCAGGAGCGCACCGGCCGCCACGAACGGACCATCCGGGTGCTCAAGTTGCGCACCATGTCCGACGACCGGGACGCGCGGGGGCGGTTGCTCCCGGACGGCGTCCGCTGCCGGGGCGTCGGCCGGGCGCTGCGCCGGCTGAGCATCGACGAGCTGCCCCAGATGGTCAACGTGCTGCGGGGGGATCTCAGCCTGGTCGGCCCCCGGCCGCTGCTGCTGCGCTACGACCCCTGGTACACCCCACGGGAGCGCCTGCGCTTCGCGGTCCAGCCGGGCATCACCGGCCTGGCCCAGGTCAACGGGCGCAACGACCTGGCCTGGACCGAGCGGCTGGAACTCGACGTGCGCTACGTCCTCGACTGGTCGCTCTGGCTCGACCTGCGGATCATCGCCCGGACGGTCGGCAAGGTCGTCCGCGCCTCCGGGGTGGCGGTCGACCCGTCGTCCCGGATGCTCGACCTCGACGAGGAGCGGCGCCTCACCTCGGTGCGGTGAGATGCGGGACGGCGTCCGCCCGCACCGGCTCGGGCAGCGAGCCCAACGCCCGGCGGAAGCTCTCCACCAGGGCCGGGTAGTCCGCCGGGGTGACGTCCTGGTGCACCGGGAAGTTGATGATGTGCCGGGCCAGGTCCGCCATCGACGGGTGGTCGCGCAGGTGCTCGATGAGCGTGTGGTAGAGGCTCACCATGCCGAACCCGTCGCGGTTCATCGCGGCGTACACGTGGTCGCGGTTCTTCCGCCCGGCGCCCAGGATCCGCACCGGCAGCGTCTGCGGGGCGTCGTCGTCGTGCAGATCGGGCCACATCAGCTCGAACGTGTGACCCCGCTCCGGCAATCCGTGCAGCAGCGCGGTGAGCACGCGGAAGTTCTGCTGCCGCCGCCGGGCGATCCCCACCGCGTCGTGGTCGAGCAGATGCCGGGCGAACGCCGGTGCGGTCTCCCGCTGGCCGGTGATCCGGGCGGGATTGCGGTAGGTCACCATTCCGCCGCGCGCGCCGGGCATCGGCAGCATCTTGTGCAGGGAGTAGAGCGCCACCTCGCCGGTGCGGCCGGCCGGGCCGCCGAGCGCGTGGGTGAACCAGGCGTGCGCGAGGTCCTCCAGCAGCAGCGCACCGTGCCGATCGGTCAGCTCCCGGATCCGACCGATCGCCCGCTCGGTACGGCCGAAGTAGTGGATGACCACGACCACGTCGTACCGCCGCTCGTCGAGTCGGGCCGCGAGCGCGGGCAGGTCGACGGCGAGGTCCTCGGTCAGGTCGTAGAAGCTCGGGTCGAGCCCGAGTTCGGTCACCGGGTCGAAGACGCCGCTGCCCTCGTTGGCCGACCAGCCGATGAACGCCGGCAGCAGGATGCCGCGCCGCTCGCCGCGCCACACCTGGGGCTGGGCGAGCAGGTCCCGCATGCCCTCGCGGGCCGCGTCGTAGAACAGGCTCGGGGTGCGGAAGCCCGCCGGGTCGGTGGCGGTCTTGGTGATCGTCTGCGTCACGGGTGCTCCAGGCGGGCTCGGATCTCGGCGGTGGACATTCTGAGCGAGCGGTTGACGGCGCGGAGTTCGCCGACGGCGCTCGGTGGCGCGTCGCCGCCCGGGGTCATGACCAGCACGCGGTCGACCTCGGGGAACTCCTGGCACGCGGCGGCCAGGAGCGCCGGCTGCCGCAGCGTCGCCGGGTCGAAGCACCGCAGCACCCGGGCGCTGGGCCGGCCCAGCCGGACCGGGCCGGACTCGGTGACGACCGCGAACTCGGCGAAGCCGTACGTGTCGAGCCAGGCGCGCGCGGTGTGCAGGCCGTCGAGCCGCACGTCCGCGGCCGGGGCGAGCCCGTCGCGCGCGAGATCCGCGACCCACCAGGTGCTCGTCGACTCGACGGCGAAGCCGAGCCGGTCGTAGAGCGCGCGGGCCGGGGCGTTGTCGGTGAAGACGTCGAGCTGCACGGTCCGCACCTCGGGGTTACCGTCGAGGTAGGCCCGCAGCAGAGCGCCGGCGACGCCGCGTCCCCGCGCCGCCTCCACCACGCAGACGTACGAGAGGTGGGCCCGGTCGTGCTCCGTCAGGGTCAGTTCGGCGAAGCCCAGCCGGTCGCCGCCGGTCGCCTCGGCGACGAGGAAGCAGCGGCCGGGGAACGACGCCGGGTGGGCGAGCACGACCTGCCAGAACCGGTCGACGCCGGGCTGGGCGGAGGTCAGGTAGTCGCGCAGGCGCGGCGCGAACGACGCCCGGCTGACCTCGGCCAGCCAGGCCGCGTCCGCCGCCACGGCCGGGCGGACCCGGACCGCGGCGGGGGCGCCCCGGCGGGACGGCACGCCCGGTCCGGCGTGCAGCGGCGGGGCTGGGTGCGATATCGGCATGTTCACACCTTAGTGTCCAGTAGTGCACTAAAGGTGGATTCGGGGTGGTGAGGGGGGACCGTGGCGGGCTACGTGTTCGGGCTGGTGCTGCATCCGACCCGGGACGTCTCCGAGGTGGTGGAGATGATCGCGAGCTGGGCGGGCCGGCACGGCAAGACCCTTGCCGTGCGCGCCGAGGACCGGCACCGGGTGCCGGCGTCGGTGCAGGCGGTGGCCGCCGACGAGCTGGCCACGCACTGCGACGCGCTGATCAGCATCGGCGGGGACGGCACCATGCTGGGCGCGCTCCGGCTGGCCGTGAAGGATCCGAAGCCGGTGCTCGGGGTGCACCTAGGGCGGGTGGGTTTCCTGGTCGAGGTGCAACCGCCGGACCTGCCGCGGGCGTTGGAGCGGCTGGTGGCGCACGACTTCACCGTCGAGTCGCACGCCTGCCTGGCCTGCGATGTGTGCGGCGACGACGTGGTGGCGTTCAACGACATCGCACTGGTCCGGCAGCCCGGCGCCGGCTTCGTCACCGCCACCCTGGCGGTGGACGGCCAGCGGTACGGCTACTACCGGTGCGACGCGCTGGTGGTGAGCACGCCGACCGGCTCGACCGCGTACAGCTACGCCGCCGGCGGGCCGCTGATCTCACCGGCGACGGAGGCGCTCGTGGTGACGCCGTCGGCCCCGATGGCCGGGATCTCCCGCTCGGTGCTGTTGTCCCCGCACGAGAGCGTGCACCTGGAGCTGCGGGCCGACTCGGCGCCGGTGGCGGTGGAGATGGACGGGCTGCTGATCCGGCAGGCCGCGACCGGCGGCTCGGTCCGCGTCCGCTACGTCCGCGACGCCGGCCGGGTGGTCCGCCTCGACCCGCGCCGCCACCAGGAACGCAACCAGCTCAAGCTGAGCCTGCTGGACCTGCCGCTGCTGCCCGACCAGCTCCGCGAGTTGCTGCCGGACGGGTTGCGGGAGCAGCTCAACCGCCGTGAGCTGCCCCCGCCCCGGTGACGCGTCAGGTGCCGAGCACGCCGTCGACGAGCGACTTGGCCTCATCCTGGATCCGGGCCAGGTGCTCCGGACCCTGGAACGACTCGGCGTAGATCTTGTAGACGTCCTCGGTGCCCGAGGGCCGGGCGGCGAACCAGCCCGACTCCGTGGTCACCTTGAGCCCGCCGATCGCGGCGCCGTTGCCCGGCGCGCTGGTCAGCACCGCGGTGATCGGCTCGCCGGCCAGCTCGGTCGCGCTCACCTGCTCCGGCGACAGCTTCGCCAGCACCGCCTTCTCCTCCCGCCCGGCCGGCGCGTCGATCCGGGCGTAGGCCGGCGCGCCGAACTTCTCGGCCAGCTCGGCCCAGTGCTCGCTGGGCGTGCGCCCGGTGGTGGCGATGATCTCGGCGGCGAGCAGGCAGAGCAGGATGCCGTCCTTGTCGGTGGTCCAGGTGCTGCCGTCGCGGCGCAGGAAGGACGCGCCGGCGCTCTCCTCGCCGCCGAAGCCGACCGCGCCGTCGAGCAGGCCGGGCACGAACCACTTGAACCCGACCGGCACCTCCAGCAGCGTCCGGCCCAGGTCGGCCGCGACCCGGTCGATCATCGAGGAGGAGACGAGCGTCTTGCCCACCGCCGCGGCCGGGCTCCACCGGTCCCGGGTACGGAACAGGTGGCCGATCGCCACCGCCAGGTAGTGGTTGGGATTCATCAACCCGCCGTCGGGGGTGACGATGCCGTGCCGGTCGGCGTCGGCGTCGTTGCCGGTGGAGACCGCGAACCGGTCGCGGGCGGCGATCAACGAGGCCATCGCGTTCGGCGAGGAGCAGTCCATCCGGATCTTGCCGTCGCCGTCGAGCGTCATGAACCGCCAGGTCGGGTCCACCTCCGGGTTGATCACCGTGAGGTCGAGGCGGTGCCGCTCGGCGATCTCCCCCCAGTAGGCCACGCTCGCCCCGCCCATCGGGTCGGCGCCGATGCGCACCCCGGCGTCGGAGATCGCGTCGATGTCCAGCACGGCGGGCAGGTCGTCGACGTAGTGGGCGAGGAAGTCGTACTCCCCGGTGGTGTCCGCGGCGCGGGCCCGCGCGTACGGGATGCGCTTCACCTCCTTGAGCCCGGCGGCGAGGATGGCGTTCGCGCGGTCCTGGATCCACTTCGTGACGTCGGTGTCGGCGGGGCCGCCGTTTGTCGGGTTGTACTTGAACCCGCCGTCGGACGGCGGGTTGTGCGACGGGGTGATCACGATGCCGTCGGCGAGCCCGGAGGTGCGGCCCCGGTTGTGGGTTCCGATGGCGTGCGACAGGGCGGGCGTGGGCGTGTAGCCGTCCCGGCTGTCGCGCAGCACGGTGACCTCGTTGGCGGCGAGCACCTCCAGCGCGTCGGCCTCGGCCGGCGCGGAGAGCGCGTGGGTGTCCCGGGCGAGGAACAGCGGCCCGTCCAGGCCCTGCTCCCGCCGGTAGTCGCAGAGCGCCTGGGTCACGGCGAGGATGTGGTCGGAGTTGAACGCGTTGCGCAGGCTCGACCCGCGGTGCCCGGAGGTGCCGAAGGAGACCTGCTGCGCCGGGTCGCTCGGGTCCGGGTGCTCGGCGTAGTAGGCGGTGACCAGCCGGGGCACGTCGACCAGGTCGGCGGGCTCGGCGGGCTGCCCGGCACGGGGGTGGGCCACTGCGAGATCCTCCTCGGAGATGGATGGGTGGGGCCGGTCAGGGCTCGACGCGCTGACCCTTGCCGATGACGACGATGCCGTTGTCGGAGACGGTGTAGCGCTGACGGTCCTTCTCCAGGTCGACGCCGATCTCGGCGCCCTCCGGAACGTAGACGTTCTTGTCCAGGATCGCCCGCCGGACGACCGCGTGCCGGCCGATCTCGACACCTTCCATCAGCACCGCGCCGTCCACGTGCGCCCAGGAGTGCACCTTGACCTTCGGCGAGACGATCGAGTTCTCCACCAGCGAGCCGGAGATCACCGAGCCGGGCGAGACCATCGAGCTGACCGCCCGGCCGACCCGCTCGCCCCAGGCGTGCACGAACTTGGCCGGCGGATACGGCGGCTGCTCGGTGTAGATCGGCCAGTCGAAGTTGTAGAGGTTGAACACCGGGTGCACGTTGATCAGATCCATGTGGGCGTCGTAGAACGAGTCGAGCGTCCCCACGTCGCGCCAGTAGCCGCGGTCACGGTCGGTGCTGCCCGGCACCTCGTTGTCCTTGAAGTCGTAGACGTTGGCCTCACCGCGCTCGACCAGCATCGGAATGATGCTGCCGCCCATGTCGTGCTTGCTGCTCTTGTCGGCCGCGTCGCGCTCGACCGCTTCGCAGAGCGCCTTCGTGGAGAACACGTAGTTGCCCATCGAGGCGTAGATCTCCTCCGGCGCGTCGGGCAGCCCCACCGCGTCGGTGGGCTTCTCCCGGAACGCCCGGATCCGCTTGCCGTCCTCGCCCACCTCGATCACGCCGAACTGGTCGGCCATCGACAGCGGCTGGCGGATGCCGGCCACGGTCACCCCGGCGCCGGAGGCGATGTGGTCCTCCACCATCTGCCGCGGGTCCATCCGGTAGATGTGGTCGGCGCCGAAGACGATCACGTGGTCGGGCTGCTCGTCGTTGATCAGGTTGAAGCTCTGGTAGATCGCGTCGGCCGAACCGGCGAACCACCACGGGCCGCGGCGCTGCTGCGCCGGCACCGGTGTGACGTAGTTGCCGAGCAGCGTCGACATCCGCCAGGTCTTGGTGATGTGACGGTCCAGGGAGTGGGACTTGTACTGGGTCAGCACGACGATCTTGAGAAAGCCGGCGTTCGCCAGGTTGGAGAGGACGAAGTCGACCATGCGGTACATCCCGCCGAAGGGGACGGCCGGCTTCGCCCGGTCGGTGGTCAGGGGCATGAGGCGCTTGCCCTCCCCGCCGGCCAGGACGATCGCGAGCACCTTGGCAGCCATGGTCAGACGCTATCCACCCCGCCGCGACTTCACCACTCGGACGCCCACACTTGCGCGCCCGGCGCGATCCGGCGCGCTGCACTAGGGTGCGGGCATGGCACCGTTGCGCGTCGACCTGCTCACCCGTGAATACCCGCCGGAGGTCTACGGCGGCGCCGGGGTGCACGTGGAATACCTGGCCCGTGAGCTGCGCCGGCTCGCCGACGTGCGGGTGCACTGCTTCGGCGCGCCGCGCGACTCCCCCGGCGTGACCGCCTACCCGGAGCCGGCCGGCCTGGCCGGCGCGAACCCCGCGCTGCGGGTCATGGGCGTCGACCTGGAGATGGCCGCCGGCGCGGCCGGCACCGACCTGGTGCACAGCCACACCTGGTACGCGAACCTCGCCGGGCACACCGCGAAGCTGCTGCACGGGGTGCCGCACGTGGTGAGCGCGCACAGCCTGGAGCCGCTACGCCCGTGGAAGGCCGAGCAGCTCGGCGGCGGCTACGCGCTCTCCTCCTGGTGCGAGCGGACCGCGTTCGAGGCCGCCGACGCGATCATCGCGGTCAGCGCGGGGATGCGCCGCGACGTGCTCACCGCCTACCCCCAGGTCAACCCGGACCGGGTTCGGGTGGTCTACAACGGCATCGACACCGCGCAGTACGCCCCGGACTCCGGCACCGACGTGCTCGACCGGCTCGGCATCGACCCGGGGCGGCCCAGCGCGGTCTACGTCGGGCGGATCACCCGGCAGAAGGGCCTGCCCTACCTGCTGCGGGCGGCCCGGGAGCTGCCCGCCGACACCCAACTCGTGCTGCTGGCCGGCGCCCCGGACACCCCGGAGATCGCCGCCGAGGTGCAGGAGCTGGCCGACGAGCTGCGGGCGAAGCGCTCCGGCGTGGTCTGGGTGGCGGCGATGCTGCCCAAGCACGAGGTGATCCAGGTGCTCACGCACGCCACGATCTTCGTCTGCCCGTCCGTCTACGAGCCGATGGGCATCGTCAACCTGGAGGCGATGGCCTGCGAGACGGCGGTGGTGGCCACCGCGACCGGCGGCATCCCCGAGGTGGTCGCCGACGGCGAGACCGGGCTGCTGGTGCCGATCGAGCAGGCCGGCGACGGCTCCGGCACGCCGCTGGACCCGGAGCGGTTCGTGGCCGACCTGGCCGCCCGGATGAACGAGCTGCTGGCCGACCCGGCGCGGATCGCCGCGTTCGGCGCAGCCGGCCGCCGCCGCGCGGTGGAGCACTTCTCGTGGAGCGCCATCGCCGACCAAACGCTCGCCCTCTACGAGTCGGTGAAAGGAGGGGCCCCCGCTTAACGCCTCCGGTAGAGGCGGGGCCCCCTTTTGACAGGCGGCGTACTGGCGGACCACACCGCCCAGGCCGTCGGGCTGCGCATCCCGGGCCGGCGTGGCGGGGTCGGCGGGCGCATTCCGGATCTGGTGGTCTGGAGCAAGGCCCAGGCCGACGGCGTATGGCTGCCACCGGCCGACGTCCTTCTCGTCGTGGAGATCGTCTCGCCCGGGTCCGAAGGCATCGACACGGTCACCAAGCGGAGCGAGTACGCCGCTGTCGGCATCCCGCAGTACTGGATCGTGGAGCACGATCCGGCGCAGACCGTCGCCATGCATCGCCTCGACGACGAGCGCTACGACGTACGGGCGACCATGCCGCTCGCCTGGGTCCTCAACACCAGCCCGGCCGAGTACGACCTCGGCTGATCCCCGATCGCGACGGGCCGCCACGACAGACCTCGGGCAGAGCCGACAACCGAAGCCGGCCGGCGCCGGACGACGTCGCCGATGCGCCACAAGGCCGGATTGGCCCGGATGCCCGATGCGATCTTCGCCCATCCGCGCCTCGCGCTAGTCTACGACGCCTTCGACGACGACCGCGACGACCTGACCGCCTACCTCGGCGGGCCAAGGACGCGGCGCGGGCCGAGGAGGCGGTCAGGGCCGTGGACGGAGCCATCGAGGTCCGCTGGCTCCACGGCGACGCCACGACGCTGCCGGCGCTCGACGTCGACCTGGCCACCATGACCGGAAACGTCGCGCAGGTCTTCCTGACCGACACCGCTTGGGCCCGGACGCTCCAGGGCATCCGCGCCGCGCTCCGCCCGGGCGGTCACGTCGGACTCGACACTGCGGTTCCGCGACCGCGACGAGATCGAGTCGAGCCTGACCGCCGCCGGCTACCGGGTGCTCGACGTGCGGCAGGCGCCCGACCGCCCCGACCGGGAGTTCGTGTTCGTCGCGCAGCGGACGAGCTAGGCGCGGAGGTCGGAGCGTTGCGAGCAGCACCGCGCGAACGCACCGCTCGGTGGAACGCCATAGGTGCCTCAGCCGCCGTTTGACACCCACAGCGTTCCACCCGTCGCCGTTCGCGCGACTCGGTGGAACGCTGTGGGTGTGTCAGCCTCGTTTTGGCACCCGTGGCGTTCCACCCGTCACGACTCTCGTGGGGCGACCGGCGGATCTTGGCGGGGACGAGCAGGGGCAGGCGCGTGGGCGCGATCCGGTGCATCGGAGGGCGCTGCCGAGCGCGAGACGATCTCGCGCAGTAGGTTGAGCGGGTGACTGGACGGTTCCCGATCGAAGACGTCTCCCCCGTCGTCGCCTGCGGTCGCTACCCGGCCAAGGCGGTGGTCGGCGAGGTCGTACCGGTGTCGGCCCGGGCCTACCGCGAGGGCCACGACGCGCTCGGCTGCAACGTGGTCTGGCTCGGCCCGGACGGCACGGCCCGCCCGTTCACCCGGATGCGCCCCGGCGAACCGGGCCAGGACCGCTGGCACGCCACCATCTGCCCGGACGCGGTCGGCGAGTGGCGGTTCACCGTCGAGGCGTTCGGAGACCCCTATCTCACCTGGCAGAACGCGGTGACCAAGAAGCTCGCCGCCGGCCAGGGGCCGACCGAGCTGGCGAACGACCTGGCCGAGGGCGTGCGGGTGCTGACCGCCGCGCTCGACCTGGTGCCGAAGGCCGACCGGAAGCGCGTAAAGGCGGCCGTGCAGGCGCTGCGCGACGAGAAGGCGGACCTGCCCCGGCGGGTGAGCGCGGCGCTCGACCTGGCCCCGCTGCTCTGGGCGCACCCGGTGCGCGAGCTGGTCACCACCGGCGACGAGCGCACGCTGTGGGTGGACCGGCCGCGCGCGCTCTTCTCCGCCTGGTACGAGTTCTTCCCCCGATCCGAGGGCGCGGTCGCGGCCACCGCCGACGCGCCGGCCCGCTCCGGCACGTTCGTCACCGCGCTCGACCGCCTCCCCGGCGTCGCCGCGATGGGCTTCGACGTGCTCTACCTGCCGCCGATCCACCCGATCGGCCGGGTCAACCGCAAGGGCCGCAACAACGCGCTCACCGCCGGGCCGGACGACGTCGGCTCGCCGTGGGCGATCGGCGCCGACGAGGGCGGCCACGACGCCATCCACCCCGACCTGGGTACGCCGGCGGACTTCCGCGACTTCGCCGCCGCCGCCGCCGAGCAGGGCCTGGAGGTGGCGATGGACCTGGCGTTGCAGTGCGCGCCGGACCACCCGTGGGTGACCGAGCACCCGGAGTGGTTCACCACCCGGGCCGACGGCAGCATCGCCTACGCGGAGAATCCCCCGAAGAAATATCAGGACATCTACCCGCTGAACTTCGACAACGATCCGGAGGGCATCCGCGCCGAGGTGCTGCGGGTGGTGCTGCACTGGGTCGGCGAGGGCGTGAAGATCTTCCGGGTCGACAACCCGCACACCAAGCCGTTCGACTTCTGGCACTGGCTGATCGCCGAGGTGAAGAGCGTCGACCCGGACGTGCTGTTCCTCGCCGAGGCGTTCACCCGACCGGCGATCATGCACGGGCTCGGCAAGATCGGCTTCACCCAGTCGTACACCTATTTCACCTGGCGCACGACGGCGGCCGAGATGCGGGAATACTGCGAGGAGCTGGTCGCCTCCGCCGACTGGATGCGCCCGAACTTCTGGCCCAACACACCCGACATCCTGCACGCCTCGTTGCAGCACGGCGGGCCGCCGATGTTCAAGATCCGGGCGGTGCTGGCGGCGCTGCTCTCCCCCTCCTGGGGCATGTACGCGGGCTTCGAGCTGTTCGAACACACCGCCCGCCCCGGCGCGGAGGAATACCTCGACAACGAGAAGTACGAGCTGCGCCCCCGGGACTGGGACGGCGCGCTGGCGCGCGGCCGGTCGCTGGCGCCGTTCATCACCACGCTCAACCGGGTCCGCCGCGACAACCCGGCCCTGCACCGGCTGCGCAACCTGCGCTTCCACGACATCGACAACCCGGCGCTGCTGTGCTGGTCGAAGCACGACCCGACCACCGGCAACACGGTGATCGTGATCTGCTCGTTCGACTCCCGCGCCGTGCAGTGGGGCAACACCACGCTGGACATGCCGGCGCTCGGCTTCGACTGGCACGAGCGGTTCACCGTGCGCGACGAGCTGACCGGCGCGCAGTACGACTGGGGGCAGCGCAACGCGGTGCGCCTGGATCCCTACCTGCAACCGGCGCACGTGCTCACGGTGCGCCGCCCGGCCCCGCCGGCCGCCGACCAGCCGGCGCACCCGACCGCGCCCGACCTGACCGTCGAGGACGTACCCGCCGCGCTGTCCGGCGGCACCGCACCGACCGCACCGGCCGAGAAGGACGACGCACGATGGACCAGTTGATCGCCGGCGAGGCGTACGACCCGCACGCCGTGCTCGGCGCGCACCCGGCCGACGGGAGCACCACGATCCGCACGCTGCGCCGGGGCGCGGGCGAGGTGACGTTGCTCGTCGACGGCGAGCGGCACCCGATGAAGCGGGTGCACGACGTCGGCGTGTTCGAGGCGGTGGTGCCCGGCGAGGTGCTCGACTACCGGGTCGAGGTGGACGGCGCGACGCACGACGACCCGTACCGCTATCCGCCCACCCTCGGCGAGCTGGACCTGCACCTGATCGGTGAGGGACGGCACGAGCGGCTCTGGGCCGCGCTCGGCGCCCGGGTCCTCGACGAGGGCGTGGCGTTCACCGTCTGGGCGCCCAACGCGCGCGGCGTGCGGGTGGTCGGCGACGTCACCGGCTGGGGGCCGGACGACGGCTGGCCGATGCGCTCACTCGGCTCCAGCGGCGTGTGGGAGATCTTCGTGCCCGGCATGCCGGTCGGCAGCCGCTACAAATACCGCATCCTCGGCGCCGACGGACAGTGGCGGGACAAGGCCGACCCCCTCGCGGCCCGCGCCGAGGTGCCGCCGGCCACCGCGTCCGTGGTCCACCATTCGGCGTACGAATGGGACGACGCCGCCTGGCTGGAGCGGCGGGCGGCGGCCCGGCCGCACGAGGAGCCGATGAGCGTCTACGAGGTGCACCTGGGCTCGTGGCGCCCCGGCCTCGGCTACCGGGAACTGGCCGAACAGCTCACCGCGTACGTCACCGAGATGGGCTTCACCCACGTGGAGTTCCTGCCGGTGATGGAGCACCCGTTCGGCGGCTCGTGGGGCTACCAGGTCACCGGCTACTACGCGCCCACCGCCCGGTTCGGCGACCCGGACGACTTCCGGCACCTCGTCGACCGGCTGCACGCCGCCGGCATCGGGGTGATCCTCGACTGGGTGCCCGCCCACTTCCCCAAGGACGAGTGGGCCCTGGCCCGCTTCGACGGCACTCCGCTCTACGAGCACCCCGACCCGCGCCGCGGCGAACACCCCGACTGGGGCACGTACGTCTTCGACTTCGGCCGCAACGAGGTGCGCAACTTCCTGGTCGCCAACGCGCTCTACTGGCTGGACGAGTTCCACGTCGACGGGCTGCGGGTCGACGCGGTCGCCTCGATGCTCTACCTCGACTACTCCCGGCAGGAGGGCCAGTGGGCGCCGAACGTGCACGGCGGCCGGGAGAACCTGGAAGCCATCGCGTTCCTCCAGGAGGTCAACGCCACCGTCTACCGGCAGCACCCGGGCGTCCTGATGATCGCCGAGGAGTCCACCGCCTGGCCGGGCGTGACGCGGCCGACCTCGGACGGCGGGCTCGGCTTCGGCTTCAAATGGAACATGGGCTGGATGCACGACACCCTGCTCTACACGTCCAAGGACCCGATCTACCGCCAGCACCACCACCACCAGCTCACGTTCTCCCTGGCGTACGCCTGGAGCGAGAACTACGTGCTGCCGATCAGCCACGACGAGGTGGTGCACGGCAAGGGCTCGCTGACCGGCAAAATGCCCGGCGACACCTGGCAGCGGCTGGCCAACGTGCGGGCGCTGCTGGCGTACATGTGGGCGCACCCCGGCAAGCAACTGCTCTTCATGGGCTGTGAACTCGCCGACGACCGGGAGTGGAGCGAGGAACGCGGCCTCGACTGGTATCTGCTGCACGATCCGGCACGCGCCGGGGTGCAGCGCCTGGTCGCGGACCTGAACCGGGCCTACCGGGCCACCCCGGCGCTGTGGGCGCAGGACACCGACCCGGCCGGCTTCCGCTGGATCGCCGGGGACGATGTGGCCAACAACGCGGCGTCGTTCATCCGGATCGCCCCGGACGGCCAGACGCTGGTCTGCGTGGCGAACTTCTCCGCGGCGCCGCTGAACGACTACCGGATCGGCCTGCCGGCCGGCGGGACGTGGACCGAGGCGCTGAACACCGACGCCCACCACTACGGCGGTTCCGGGGTGGGCAACCTGGGCGAGGTGCACGCGGAGAACGTCCCGTGGCACGGCATGCCGGCTTCGGTGTCCCTGCGCGTCCCCCCACTGGGCGTGCTCTGGCTCCGCCAGACCTGACCCCCACCCCCACCTCTCCACGCTGATTCACGGAAAGAGTGGCCATCCGGCGAGGAATAGCCACTCTTTCCGTGAATCAGCGCGAAGTGGGGTGGGGTCAGACGAGGTCGGCTTCGCGGAGGAGTTTCCAGAGGCCGGCGCCGTCGGGGGCGCTCAGCCACTTCTGCCCCACCGGGCCGGCCGAGGGGCGGCCGGCCGGGGCGGGCAGGCTGCCGGCCAGGACGGACTGGGTCGGCGACAGCCGCCGGATCGCCACGCCGGCCACGTTCTCCGGGTGGGCGGCGGCGAACTCCCGGTAGATCTCCTGGTCGTGCTGCCCGTCGTCGCCGATGAGCAGCCAGCGCACCTCGGGGAACTCCCGGGCCAGCCGGGCCAGCGTGGCCCGCTTGTGCTCCCGGCCGCTGCGGAACCACCGGTCGGCGGTCGGCCCCCAGTCGGTGAGCAGCAGCGGCCCTGCCGGGTAGAGGTGCCGGGACAGGAACCGGGTCAGCGTCGGCGCGACGTTCCAGGCGCCGGTGGAGAGGTAGAAGACCGGCGCGCCCGGGTGGGCGGTGGCCAGGCGCTCGTAGAGCACCGCCATGCCGGGCACGGCGGTGCGGGCGTGCTCGTCGAGGACGAACGTGTTCCAGGCGGCGAGCATCGGCCGGGGCAGCGCGGTCACCATGACCGTGTCGTCGATGTCGGACAGGACGCCGAAGCGCACCGTCGGGTCGAGGATGCGGACCAGCGCCTCCACCGGCTCGGCGTCGGCCACGGCGAGGCGTACGCAGCCCCAGCCGGGGGTGAAGTCGCCCTTGACGACGGTGTCGACGAAGCCGCTGCGGTCCGCGGTCACCTCCTGGCGCACGCCGTTGACCTCGATGGTGACCTGGGCGTGCTTGGCCGGGAGGGTGGCGAAGCTGCGCCAGCCGCGGACATTCTCCAGCCGGCCCCGGCGGGTGTCGGGGCGGCCCAGCAGCACCCGGCAGAGCACCCGCGCCCAGCCCGGGGCGCCGTACCCGGCGTACGCGATGATGTTGGGCTGCCACCCGGTGCGGCGCAGCCGGCGCTCCACGAACCCGTGCAGCGCGTCCTCGATGCGCGCAGCCCGGTGCAGTTGCGGCACGGCCAGTTGGTCCGGTGGTGTGGGTGGCACGTAGCAACACTGCCACAACCGGCGGGGCCCGGCCACGCGAGTGATCTGGACCGATCCGCCCCGACTGCCGGCGGCCGGCGTGACAGACTGCGGTCGGGGCGACGACGGGGGCGTGGGTCGTGTCGACAGCGAAGCGCAACCCGGACGGTCCGGCGTTGGCGGCGCTGCTGATCGGCGTGGCCGGGGTCGGCTACCGGCTGGTGCTCACCCTGCTCACGGTGCCGGCGTCGAACAGCGACGAGGCGACGTTCGGCCTGGCCGCGCTGCACATCGCCGGCGGCCACGAACGGCCGGTCTTCCTCTACGGGCAGCGCTACATGGGCGTGCTGGAGTCGTACCTGGCCGCGCCGCTGGTGGGCTGGGCCGGGCCGAGCTGGCCGCTGCTGAGGCTGCCGCTGCTCGCGCTGTACGCGGTCTTCCTGTGGCTGGCCTACCGGTTGACCCGTCGGCTGTTCTCGCCCTGGCTGGCCGTGGTCGTGGTGGGCCTGCTGGCGCTGGGTTCGGAGCGGGTGGTCCGCGACCAGCTCACCGTGGTCGGCGGCCGGCCGGAGGTCAAACCGGCGGTGCTGGCGATGCTGCTGATCGCGGTCGCGCTCGGGCAGCGGCGGGTCCGGCACCGCTGGCTCGCCACCGGGGCGTTCGGGCTGCTCGCCGGCCTGTCGTTGTGGTCGGACTGGCTGATCGCGCCCTACCTGCTGGCGGCCGTCGCGGCGCTGGTGCTGGCCGTCCCGCGGGAGCTGGTCGGCTGGCCGGGCGTGCTGCTGGTCGCCGGTTTCCTGGCCGGGATCGCGCCGGTGGTGAAGGACAACGTCGTGGCGCCGCCCGGACAGGACTCGCTGTCGGTGTTCCGGGAGATCAGCACGAAGGAGGGAGTCGCCCCGTCGCTGGCGGAGCGGCTGCACGGCGGGCTGCTGGAGGGGGTGCCCCTGGCCTGGGGGCTGTGCCCGATGGACGGCTGCGCCGGCTGGGCGCGGTGGTTCGGCGTGCTCTACCCGGTGCTGCTGGTGGCCGCCGCCGCGCTCGGCGTGGTCGTGTACCGCCGGGCCGTGGACCCGGCCGCGCGGGTCCGGGCCGTCGCGATCCTCGCGCTGGTCGCCGGCGCGGCGGTGACGCTGCTGGCGTACGTGCGCAGCCCGCTCGCCGCGACCGACCCGCTGGGCAACGCCCGCTACCTGTCGGTGTTGCAGATCTCGTTGCCGGCGGTGCTCTGGCCGCTCTGGCTGGCCGCGGTCGCCGCCCGGCGGGCGACCGCGTCCCGGGTGGCCCGGCCGGGCGGCGTCGCGGCCGGCGCGGTGCTGGCCGCGCTCACCGCCGGCGCCCTCGCCGGCACGCTGGCGTTCCTGGCCGGCCTGCCCGGGGTACGGGCCGAGGAGCGGTCCGCCCGCCGGCTCGCCGACGCGGTGCTGCGCGCCGGCCTGCACGAGGTGTACGGGGACTACTGGACCTGCAACCGGTTGATCTTCAACACGGGCGAGGCGGTCGCCTGCGGGGTGCTGGACGGCAACCTGACGCCGGGGCAGAACCGCTACCCGGCGTACTGGCGGCGGGTGGGGCGGGCGGCGCGGCCCGGCTACGTGGTGGCGGTCGGGTCGCCGGCGGAACGCGCGCTGCGGCGGCTGCTCGGCGCGCGGGCCGACGCGGTGGTGGTGACCGAGGTCGGCGGCAGTCGGGTGTACCACCCGGACCGTGCCGTGCGGCCGTGGCGCTGAGCCCGGCCCGTACGCTGTGCCGGTGCTCATCCTGCTCCCCCCGTCCGAGGGCAAGGCCGAGGCCGGCACCGGCCGGCGGCTGGACCTGTCGAGGCTGTCGCTGCCGGAGTTGACCCCGGCCCGGGAGGCGGTGCTGACCGCGCTCGTGGACCTCTGCGCCGGTGCGGACGACGCGGCGGCCCGCGACACGCTGGGCCTGAGCGAGGGGCAGCGCGGCGAGCTGCGCCGCAACGCGCGGCTGCGGGCGGCGGCCACCGCGCCGGCCGGGCGGCTCTACACCGGGGTGCTCTACGAGGCGCTCGACCTGGCCACGCTGCCCCCGGCGGCGGAGCGGGCCGCCCGGCGGTCGGTGCTGATCAGCTCCGGCCTATGGGGCGCGCTCCGGCTCACCGACCGCGTCCCGCCCTACCGGTGCCCGGTCGGGGCGCGGCTGCCGGGGGTCGGCGCGCTGTCGGCGTACTGGCGGGCCGCGCTGGGACCGGTCCTGACCGCAGCCGCGGGAAACGGGCCGGTGCTGGACCTGCGCTCCGGCGCGTACGCGGCCACGTGGACGCCGCGCGGGGCGGTCGCCGACCGCACGGTGACGGTGCGGGTGCTGCACGAACGGACCGTCGACGGGACGCCGGTGCGGTCGGTGGTGAGCCACTTCAACAAGGCGACGAAGGGCCGACTGGTGCGCGACCTGCTCCTCGCCGGCGTCCGCCCGCGCAGCGCCGACGCGCTGGTGGCGGCGCTGCGCGAGCTGACGTACGCGGTCGAGGAGGCGCCCCGCACGGCCGGCCGGCCCCGGCAGCTCGACCTGGTGGTCACCGACCTCTGAGCGCAAGTTTTCCTCAAGGCTCGGCCGCAGCGGTTCCCCGGCCCGGCCTGGGCGGCCACGGTAGAGGCACCACCACGCCGACCAAGGAGCTGAGCCGATGCTCTCCGAGCCCACCTCGCTGCTCGACCGGCCCCGCCCGTCGTCGCCGGCCCCGCCGCTGGACTGGCTGACCCTGGCCGACGCGTTCGAGGTCGCCTGCCTGGTGCGCTGCACGCCGCCACCGGCCGCCGCCGGCCGCCGGCTCGACGCCGGCCCGTACCGGGGCGGGATCGCCGAGTTCAACCGGGAGGACGCGGCGCACCGGATGCGGCAGCTGCTGCGCCGGCTCGACCTGCCGGTGGAGCACGAGCTGAGCACGGGTGGCCTGCGCCGCCGCTACGAGCTGCACCGGCTGTCGGTGCCCGGGGAGCACCGGTCGGCGTACGCGAATCTACTCACGGCCGGCTGGCGGCAGGGCCGCCGGGAACTGCTCGGCGGTCCGGTGCCCGGCGCATCGACGGCACGCCGGCTCTGGCGCCCCCGGCTGGCGGCCTCGGCGTGGCGGGCGGCGCTGCTCGCCGGCGGCCGGCACGTACGCCGGCACTGTCTGGGCATCCGGCTGGCCGACCGTGACCTGGCGGCGGTGCTGGTGCGCGGTGCGGCGCTGCTCGACGTGCCGGCGGTGCTGCGGCCCGGGTCGGGCTGCTTCCTGGTGAGCGTGCCCAATGGTGAGCACCGGGCCCGGATCACCGAGAGCGCCCGGCTGGGCTGACCCGGGCTTGCGCGACGGCGGGTGCGCGGCGCAGAGTGCAGCGGGTGAGCCGCCAGTGGTCCCTACCCGGCCGGCGCCGGGCCGCGGCCCCGCTGGCGTTGCTGCTGCTCCTCGTCGCCGGCCTCACCGGCTGCCGGGACGAGCCCACCGAGCCGGTGCGGATCCGGATCGCCACCGGCAGCCCGACCGCCGTCTACCACGCCTTCGGCCAGTCGCTGGCCGCCCTGCTCAACCGGGAGCTGCCCGGGGTGCGGGCCGAGGTGCTGGTCACCGCGGCCTCCGCGCAGAACGTCCGGCTGGTCGGCGCGGGCGAGGCGGAGCTGGGGTTCACCCAGGCCGACGTGCTTCCGCCGCGCGAGCCGGAGCACCCGGCGGTGCTCGCCGTGGCCCGGGTCTACGACGACCTGCTGCATCTGGTCACCACCGCCGGTGGCCCGGTGCGCACGCTCGCCGACCTGCGGGGCCGGCGGGTCTCGGTGGGCGCTGACGGTTCCGGCACCGAGGTCACCTCCACCCGGCTGCTGGCGGTGGCGCAGCTCGGCGGCGACCGGGTCCGCCACGAGCGCCTCGGGTTGGACGATTCGCTGGCCGCGTTGCGCGACGGCCGGATCGACGCGTTCTTCTTCTCCGGCGGCCTGCCGGTGCGCGGCGTCGCCGACCTGGCCCAGCGGACCTCGCTGCGGATGGTCGACCTGGGTGAGTGGACCGAGCCGTTGCGGCGCGCGTACGGGCAGGTCTACGTGACCCGCGACATTCCCCGCTCGATCTACCGGGCGGACCCGGTCAGCACGGTGGCGAACCCGAACTACCTGATCGTCAACGCCGACCTGCCCGCCGCGCTGGTGCGCGACGTGACCCGGCTGCTGATGGACCGGCGGGAGGAACTGGCCGCGGCGCATCCGGCGGCCGGTCGGATGAGTCCCCGGTCGGCAATCGTGACCACCCCGCTGCCGCTGCATCCGGGCGCGGCGCGGTGGTATCGCGACACCAAGCCCTGACCGGGCTCAGCGGTCGACCGACGCGCCGGCGCGCGCCGGCTCGCCGGCCGCGTCGAGGGTGGCCGGTTCGTCGGGCGGCGCCGGGAACCACAGCTCGGCGACCAGCCCCCGCGGCGCGCCCTGGCGCATGGTGAGCCGGCCGTCGGACGCGTCGACGAGCACCGCGGCGATGGCCAGCCCCAGCCCCGCGCCGTCCACGTTCTGCGCGTCCGGCGCCCGCCAGAACCGCTCGGTGGCCTGGTCGAGCTGGCTGGCCGTCATGCCGGGGCCGGTGTCGGCCACGGTCAGCTCCGTCCCGCCGTCGGCGGGGCGTACGGTCACCGTCACCTCTCCCCCGGCGCCGCTGAACTTGACCGCGTTGTCGATCAGGGCGTCGAGCGCCTGGTCGATGGCGGTCGGCACGGTCCGCGCGTACGCGGGGGCGCCGCCGGCGTCGAGCCGGAGCGTGACCGCCCGGTGCCGGGCCAGCGGCAGCCAGGCCGCGACCCGGGACGCGGCCACCGCGCCGGCGTCCACGCTGATCCGCTGGTTCTCCTCCCGCTCGGCGCGGGCCAGGGTGAGCAGCGCGTCGAGCAGGGTGGCCAGCCGGTCGGTCTCCTCCAGCGCCAGCCGGTGCTCGGCCCGGCCGTCCGGGTCGGTGAGGCTGGGCCCCAACTCCTCCACCCGCAGCCGCAGCGCGGTCAACGGGTTGCGCAACTGGTGGCTGGCGTGCGCGACGAAGGCCCGCTGCCGGTCCATCACGTCGGAGACCGCGTCGACCATGTCGTTGAAGCTGGTCGCCAGCCGGCGCAGCTCGGGCGGGCCGAGTCGGGGCCGGACCCGGGCGGTGCGACGTCCCTCGGCGATCTCGTGGGTCGCGGTGTCCAGC
This sequence comes from Micromonospora sp. NPDC050980, assembly GCF_040653835.1. NCBI lineage: Bacteria > Bacillati > Actinomycetota > Actinomycetes > Micromonosporales > Micromonosporaceae > Micromonospora > Micromonospora sp. NPDC050980. The sequence goes on from NZ_JBFAGS010000016.1 coordinate 114,739, forward strand.
TCGGTGACCGGGCGCAGCACCCAGCCGGCCAGCCCGAACGCGGTGGAGACGCAGGCCAGCACCGCGAGCAGGCCGATCCCGGCCAGCATCAGCCACCACAGGGTGACGGTGCGGCGCACCGGGCCCGCCGGCGTGCTGGTGACCACCGCGCCGAGCACCTCACCGCCGTCGTTGATCGGCACCGCGGTCACCAGTGGCCCGTCCTCCCAGGGCCAGACCGACTCGGGACCGCTGAACTGCTGCCCGGACAGCGCGGTGTCGACAGCCGGTCCGGTGCCCGGGCCCGGATCCCACCGGGGCGAGGCGGCCACGGTGCGGCGGTCGCGGTCCACCACTGCCGCGCCGATGTGGTAGAGGTCGTCGTAGGCGGCCAGTTCCGCGCCGAGCGGGCCGGGGCTGCCGCCGCGCAGCGCCGGCCCGGCCAGCGAGGCGAAGCGGGTGGCGTCGGCGAGCCGGTCGGCGCGGACCCGGTCGGTCTCCCGGGAGGCCAGCGTGACCGCCAGCGGGGTCTCCAGCGCGAACAGCACCAGCACCATCAGCAGCAGGTAGCTGATCACCAGCCGGCGGCGCACCCGGGCCCCCGCTATCCGCGGCGGAGCCGGTAGCCGACCCCGCGTACGGTCTCCACGAGCGTCGGGTCGCCGAGCTTGCCGCGCAGCGAACCGACGTGCACCTCGACGGTGTGCCGGTCGGCCCAGACGGTGCCCCAGGCGTCGAGCAGGATCCGGTCCCGCGGCACGGCCACCCCGGGCTGGCGGGCCAGCGAGAGCAGGATGTCGAACTCCTTGCGGGTCAGGGTCACCGCCCGGCCGGCCACGCTCACCGTCCGGCCGCCCACGTCGATGCGGACCGGGCCCGCCTCGATCAGGTGGCGTTCCGGGACGGTGTGCGACGCGCGGCGCAGCACCGCCTCGATCCGGGCCTGCAACTCCACCATCGAGAACGGCTTCACCACGTAGTCGTCGGCGCCGAGCCGCAGGCCCAGCACCCGGTCGCGTTCCTCGCCCCGGGCGGTCACCGCGATGATGCCGAGCTGGCTGCTGCGCCGGCGCAGCTCCCGGCACAGGTCGGTGCCGTCGCCGTCGGGCAGCGTCAGGTCGAGCAGCACCAGGTCGCAGGGGGCGGCGGAGAGCGCGGCGGCGACGGTGGCCGCGTGCTCCACCTGGTAGCCGCGGCGGGTCAGCGCGGACGACAACGCCGCGGCGACCCGACGGTCGTCCTCGACCAGGAGGATCCGCACCCCTGCCTCCGTCCGCTCGACCCGCTGCCCTGGGAATGGTGGCAGACCCGCCGCCGGGACGCGAGGCCGCTCTAGGCTGCGGTGGTGATCTACAAGATTCTCGCCGACGACGAGTGGCGGCAGGCACGGGCGGCCGGGCGGTTCCCCGGCACCGCGCTGGACCGGCAGGACGGCTACCTGCACCTGTCCGCCGCCGACCAGGTGGTGGAGACCGCGCGCCGCCACTTCGCCGGGGTCACCGGTATCATCCTGCTCGCCGTGGACGAGGCGCGGCTCGGCGACGCGCTGCGCTGGGAGGCGTCCCGGGGCGGGGCGCTCTTCCCGCACCTGTACGCCGCGCTGCCGGTCGCCGCGGTGGTCGCCGCGCACCCGCTGCCGGCGGACCGGCCGGCCGCCGACGCGGTGGCCGATCTGCTCACCGAAGGTGCTCGTTATGCTGCGTCGAGCCCCGACCGACGGCGCGACGCGCCCCACCACGATGCGAGTTGAGATGACTGACAGCAACGACCGGTCCGCCTCCGTCTTCGTCCACCCGACGGCCGACGTGGAGTCCGGCGCCCAGGTCGGCGACGGCACCAAGGTCTGGCACCTGGCGCACGTCCGATCGAGCGCCCGGGTCGGCGCCGGCTGCGTGATCGGCCGCAACGTCTACGTCGACGCCGGCGTCACCGTGGGCGACCTCGTGAAGATCCAGAACAACGTCTCGGTCTACCAGGGCGTGACCATCGAGGACGAGGTCTTCGTCGGCCCCTGCGCGGTGTTCACCAACGACTTCCGGCCGCGCGCGCAGAACCCGGACTGGACGATCACCCCGACGCTGGTCCGCCGGGGCGCGTCGATCGGCGCCAACGCCACGCTGGTGTGCGGCATCGAGGTCGGCGAGTACGCGATGGTCGCCGCCGGTTCGGTGGTGACCCGCGACGTCGCGCCGTACCAGCTCGTCGCCGGCAACCCGGCCCGGCCGAAGGGCTGGGTGGACGCCAAGGGCGAGGTCGTCTCCCGGGACGTCGACGACCCGCCGCACCAGCGCTGAGCGCGGACCGGGGTGACGACCCGACCGGTCGTCACCCCCGCCGCGTCGGTCAGCCGCAGAGTCGGGCGATCTCGTCGAAGAAGCGGTCCATCGGGTTCGAGCCGGCCGGGCCGAGCAGGTATTCCTTCAACTCCCGGCGCGCCTCGGCCAGCGGGTCGTCCCCGCCCCGGGTCACCGCGAGGATCTTGGCCAGCTCGCCGCCGTCGGCGGAGAGCAGGTACGCCGCCCGCGCGGTCGGGAACTGCCGGCGGAACTCGTCCTCGGGCAGGCCGGCCGGGTTGGCCACCACGTACGGCCGCTCGCTCTGCACGAAGTCGGAGACCACGCTGGAGACGTCGCTGACCAGCAGGTCGGTGACGTTGAAGCAGTCGAACAGCGACGGCGTGCGGCTGGTGACCACCAGGTGCCCGGTGCCGTCGAGCGAGGACGGGTCGGTCTCGCCGCCGGCGGCCCGGAGCCGGGCCACGATCCGCTCGTGCGCCGCCTTCGCCTTCGGCGAGCGGGTGCCGGTCAGCGGGTGCGGCTTGTAGACCACCCGCAGGTTCCCGGCGGCCAGCAGCCCGGCGACGATCCGCTCTCCCATCAGCACCAGCGACGTGTGGTAGGGGTCGTCGTCCAGCCAGCCCTCCCAGGTGGGCGCGTAGAGCACGGTGAACAGGTGGTCGGCGGCGCCGGAGCCGAACGTGTGCACGCCGGCGAGCTGCGGGCGGCCGACCTCCACGATGTCGCGGTCCAGCACACCCACGCCCGCCCGGGCGTACCGCTCCCGGCCGGCCGGACCGGCCACCCACACCTCGTCGTACACCTTGCTGTACGGGTTGACGCTGGCCGCCTTGTCGCTGTCGCCGTGCCCGACGAAGACGTGCTTCACCCCCGGCTCGCGCAGCAGGTGGATGTTGGCGCCCACGTTCGCCGCGTAGAGGGCGACCCGCAGCGAGCCGAGGTCGAGGTTCATGAAGTCCACCCCGGCCGGCACGCAGATCACCGGCAGCCGGGTGTCGGCGAGCTGCGTGAACGCGTCCGCGGCCCGCAGCAGCACCACCGCGCGGCGGCCGGTCGCCTCCACCGGCGCGAGCCACATGTTGGCCTGGTAGACGTCCTTGGCCGGGCCGGCGAAGTAGAGCGCCACCTCGGGTTTCTCCCGGGCCATCCAGTCGTGCACGGCGGGCAGCACACCCGGGCTGCCGCCCCGGCCGCGCAGCGCGGTCAGCGCCAGCACGGCGGCGGTGACCAGGCCGGCGACCAGGGTGACCAGCCCGGTGACCACCACCGGCGCGACCCGGTCCACCGCGGCGGCCACCACCGCGGCCGGCACCAGCAGCACGTTGAGCAGCGGCAGCCGCAGACCCGCCAGCGCCCGCGCCCAGGCCGGCGGCACCGGGACGCGACGCAGCGCGCCGAGGTCGATGTTGCGGGTGTACGCCGGCGGGTCGACCCGCCCGTCGATCGTCTTCGTCACGGCGGTGGTGAGCACGGCGAGGGTCCACAGCGCGGCGGGCAGCAGCAGCACCGCGACCGTGCCGAGCACGCCGGGACGGACCGCGGCGACCACCAGCAGGACCACCGACAGGTCCCGGACCAGCCGCCGGAACGTCTCGCCGACACCCGCCTTGGCGACGAGCTGGGCGGTGGCGGCGTGCCGGGAGGCCAGCGCCAGCTCACCGCCGAGGACGACCACCGCGGCGATCGCGTACGGGACCACCAGGCCGAACGCCCCGGCGAGGATCATGACGCCGTACCCGAGGAACGTCACGCCGACCACGGCGAGGCCCTGCTGGCTGCGTACTCTGCTGAACAACGACACGCTCCCTGTCTGCCCGCCGGTGTCGGTGAGGCCCGATCCGGACGGCTGCGACCCTAAACGGGTCAAGTGACGCAAGTATTACCGGGGTGTCCGGTGGGTGAACAACGGACGACGGCTTTCCCGCGGCGGCCCGGCCGGGCACAGCACGCAGCGGGGCCCCGGCCGAGACGGCCGGGGCCCACCGGTGACCAGGGTCAGCCGCCGATGACCACCCGTCGCACACCCGCCCAGCGGGCCGGATCGGTGACCCGCCGACCGTCGACCAGCACCGTCACGCCCGGCAGGTCGGCGGGGGTGAGGCTCCGGTACTCCGCGTGGTCGGCCTGGATCACCGCGGCGCCGAGCGGCTCGCCGGCGTAGCCGGGCAGGCCGTGCGCGGCCAGCTCCTCGTTGGAGTACATCGGGTCGGAGACGTACGGGATCGCGCCCCGCCGGCGCAGCGCCTCCACGGTCGGGAAGACGCCCGAGAACGCCGTCTCCTTGACCCCGCCCCGGTAGGCGGCACCCAGCACCAGCACGCCCACCCCGGTCAGGTCGCCGTACGCGGCGGCGAGCAGGTCGACCGCGTAGTCCGGCATCGCGGCGTTGGCCTCGCGGGCCGAGCGGACCACGGTGGCCGCCGGGTCGTTCCACAGGTACATCCGCGGGTAGATCGGGATGCAGTGACCGCCGACCGCGATGCCCGGCGAGTGGATGTGGCTGTACGGCTGGGTGTTGCACGCCTCGATGACCTTGGTGACGTCGACGCCGACCGTGTCCGCGAAGCGGGCGAACTGGTTCGCCAGGCCGATGTTCACGTCCCGGTAGGTCGTCTCGGCGAGCTTGGCCAGCTCGGACGCCTCGGCCGAGCCGAGATCCCACACGCCGTTGGGCCGGTCCAGGTCGGGCCGCTCGTCGAAGTCGAGCACCGCCTCGTAGAACCGCACCCCGTGCGCCGCGGACGCCTCGTCGATGCCGCCGACCAGCTTCGGGTAGCGGCGCAGGTCGGCGAAGACCCGGCCGGTGAGCACCCGCTCGGGGCTGAACACCAGGTGGAAGTCGGTGCCCGCGGTGAGACCGGAGCCCTCGGACAGCATCGCCGCCCAGCGGTTGCGGGTGGTGCCGACCGGCAGCGTGGTCTCGTAGCTGACCAGCGTGCCCGGCTTGAGGCCACGGGCGATGGCCCGGGTCGCGTCGTCCATCCAGCCGAAGTCCGGCACGCCCTCGGCGTCCACGAACAGCGGCACGACCACCACGACCGCCTCCGACTCGGCGACCGCGGCGGCCGTGTCGGTGGTCGCCGACAGCAGCCCGGCGGCCACCGCCTCCTTCAGCTTGACGTCCAGGTCGGCCTCGCCCGGGAAGGGCACGGCACCGTCGTTGACCAGCTGGACGACCCGCTCGGAGACGTCGGCACCGAGCACCCGGTGCCCCTTCGAGGCGAACTGCACGGCGAGCGGCAGACCGATCTTTCCGAGCGCGACGACGCAGATGTTCATGAACTACTTTCCTCCAGAGGGCCAGATTCGGCGCAGGCGGGCAAGGAACCGACCGGCGGACACCGGCGTGATCGCGACGATCACCTGGCCCTTGTGGTTCGTGGTGGGCGTGACGAGGTGCAGCCGGACGCCGCGCCGGGCCAGCCGCCGGGGCGCGGCGACGGGGCGGTCGGTGCGCAGCGGCGCCGAGCCGACCCCACCCAGGGTCGACACCTCGGCGCGCACGGTCCGCCGTTCCCCGTTCGCCGCGACGACCGCCAGCAGCCGGTCCACCGCGAAGTCCGCGCGTACGACGGTACCGGGACCGCCCGGCGTCGCCGACGTGACACCCGTCAGGTCGCCGACGCTGACCCGCAGCGCCTCGGCGCTCAGCTCGGCCAGCTCGGCCCGGCGGCTCTGCGCGGTGATCACCAAGGCGCGGGCGCCGGCGTCGTCCCGCCCCCAGGACAGCCCGGTCGCGGTCAGCTTGGCCAGCAGGGTCGCGGCCCGTTCGGTGACGTCGTACCAGTCGTCCGGGTAGCCGAAGGCGGGATCCCGGAAGCCGACGTGGTGGGCGTACCAGCGGCCGTCGGCGATCGTCACCTCGGGCAGCGTCCGGTCCGCCTGCTGCCCGATCAGCTCACGCAGCGCGTCCAACCCGCCGTCGCGGGCCACCGCCAGGCGCAGCCGCTCCGCGGCCGGCATCCGGGTCAGCACCCCGTCGGTCAGGTGCGCCTCGGCCAGCTTGCGGACCCGGTCGTGGACCTGCTGCTGCACGTCGGGCGAAAGGGCGAGGAAGTCCGTCCGGAGCAGCTTCGCCACCTCCCAGGTGAAGTGACGGACCAGCACCGCGTCCCGCCGGGGCCCCGGCTCGATCAGGCCGGCGACGAAACCGACGAGTTCCTCGGCGCAGCGCAACCGCTCCTCGAAGCGACTGGCGTAGGTGATGTTCTGGGCGTTCTCCCGCTTGACCGCGAAGTAGTAGTCGTAGTCGCCGAGCACCGAGACCTTCTTCGCCCGGAAGCAGGCCTCCAGCGTGAACGGCTGGTCGCTGCCCATCGGCATGTCGGTGCGGAAGCGCAGGCCGTGCCGCTCGATCAGGTCCCGCCGGAACAGCTTCGTGTTCGACAACGACCACGGCAGCGCGCTGTCGAACAGGTCGAGCCGCTCCTGCGTGCTGGCGTAGACGGCCTGGTGCACGTAGCGCTTGTTGGTGCCGACCATCCGGCCCAGCACCACGTCGGAGTCCCACCGGTCGGCCGCGTCGACCAGCCGTTCCAGGGCCTCCGGCCCGAGGTGGTCGTCGGAGCCGACGAAGAAGACGTAACGGCCGCGGGCGTGGTCCAGCGCCACGTTGCTCGGCGCGGCCGGGCCGCCGGAGTTGGCCTGGTGCAGCACCCGGACCGTGCCCGGGTAACGCTCCGCGTAGCGGTCCAGTTCCGCGCCGCTGCCGTCGGTCGAGCCGTCGTCGACGGCGACCACCTCCAGCCGGTCCCGGCCGATGGTCTGGCCGACCAGCGAGTCCAGGCAGGCGGTCAGGTAGGGCATGGTGTCGTAGACGGCGACGATGACGCTGACGTCCGGCGTGCTCATCCGATCCTTCTCCATCGCCGTGATCGCTGTGGGCGGGGATCCGCCGCCGGCAACGGGCGCACGCGTCGACGATCCTCGACGCGCTGAGGCGACCTCGCCTGCGCCGTCCGCGCCGCACGGCCGCGGCACCGGACGGAACCCCCGCGAGTGTACGGCACGGCGGCGGTCGCCCGGTGGCTCCGGCAGCCGCCCCGGCGAGCCGGAATCAGCCGGTGGGCACCGGCGCGTGAACGCGGGCGCGATCGGCCCGCTTGCTAGTGTCGCCCGGGGCTGAAACACCTGCGAGGGGCGCACGTTGGTGACGGAATCGGCAATCGGTAGGGACGGGGTCACCGACGGGGCCGGACCCGCGGAGTGGACCGGGCGGGCGACCGGGTCGCCGGAGGACCGCACCCGCGCCCGGCGGCTGCGGCGGGCGCTGCACGCCGCCTGGCCGGCGCTGGTGGGCTACGCCGCCGTCCGCGCGATCGGGCTCGTCACGCTGGCGGTCTGGGGAGACGCCCGCAACGCGTCGTTCCCCAAACAGATCGGCAACCGGGCCGACGCCAGCTGGTATCTCGCCATCGCCGAGCACGGGTACGACCGGGCCGAGACCCTGCAGAGCAACCTGGCGTTCTTTCCGTTCTATCCGCTGCTGATCCGCCTCGCCGAGCCGCTGTCCCCGTTCCAGTTCCGCGGCACGGCGATCGCGCTGGCCTGGCTGGCCTCGCTGGCCGCCGCCTGGGGGCTGTTCGCGGTCGGCAACCACCTGCACGACCGGCGCACCGGGGTGCTGCTGGCGATCCTCTGGGGTCTGCTGCCGCACGCGATCGTCGAGTCGATGGCCTACACCGAGGCGCTCTTCACGGCGCTGGCCGCCTGGACGCTGTACGCGGTCCTGACCGGCCGGTGGCTCACCGCGGGTGTGCTCTGCCTCGTCGCCGGCGCCACCCGGCCCACCGCGACCGCGCTCATCCCGGTGGTGATGCTGGCCGGCCTGATCGCGCTGGCACGCCGGCGGGGCACGTGGCGCCCGGCGGCGGCCCTGCTGCTGGCGCCGCTGGGCTGGCTCGGCTACGTCGGCTGGGTGGGCCGGCGCACCGGGCGGGTGGACGGCTGGTTCCGGATCCAGACCGAGGGCTGGCACTCGACCTTCGACGGCGGCGCGGGCACGCTGAGGTTCACCGGGACGACGCTGGACCAGCCGGCGAAGCTCCAGTTCTATCTGATCGTCGCGGTGCTGGCGGCCAGCCTGGTCCTGCTGGCGCTGAGCGTCGTCGACCGGCAGCCCTGGCCGCTGCTGGCGTACAGCGCGCTGTTGCTGGTCACCACGATCGGCGCCTCCGGATACTTCAACTCCAAGGCGCGCTTCCTGGTGCCGGCGTTCGCGCTGCTGCTCCCGGTGGCCCGGGGGCTCGCCGCCGCCCGCACCGCGCGGGCGGCGGTCATCCTGGTCGGGATGACCGCCGCCTCGGCCTACCTCGGCGGCTACCTGCTGCTGGTCTGGCCGTCCTCCCCCTGACCGGCGTCGTCGCTCACCCGGTGATCGGCCGCACGTCCCACAGCCACACGTCGCGCACCCGCTGCCCCGGCCCGAAACAGGCGTCCAGGAACGCCTTCAGCTCGGCCTGGTGCGCGTGCCGGGGCAGCACCACCGCGTCCGCCTGCCAGTACCGCACGTCCGCCAGCGCCTGGTCGCGCTCCGCGGCGCTGGCCGTCGGCGGCCGGGTGCCCGCGCCGATGGCGGTGAGCAGCACCGCGGTCGGGCGCGGCGGGGTGCCCCAGCGACCGGTGTCGTCGGTCGGCGAGGTCGGCCCGAGGAAGTAGCCCTGCGGCACGGCGAAGCCGGTCAGCGCGGCGGCGCCCCAGTTGATCGAGGTCATGTTGTGCACCGGCACGGGCACCAGCGTCCGGCCCTCGGCGACGTACCCACGCCACGCGCCGGACATGACGAACTGCGGCACCGGCACCCGTCCCTTCGCCGGCAGCGGTGTCGGCAGCATCGGCAGCAGCGCCCCGACCAGCGCCGCCGTGCTCACCAGCCGCAGCGGCGCGGCCACCCGCGGCATCCGCGCCGCCAGGCCGTCGAGCCGGGCCACGGCGAGCGCCAGCAGCAGCCCGAACGCGACGGTGGTGATCAGCGCGAACCGGGCGATCACCATGGCGTCCACGATCGGCAGGTCGTGCAGGAGCGCGAACGGCGCGGGCACGTCGCTCTTCTCCGGCCCCCAACTCAGCGTCGAGCCGAGCGAGAACACGCCGGAGATCAGCGCCACCGCGGCCAGCACCCGGACGGCCGGTTCCCGGCGCAGCCCGACGACCGCCGCCGCCACCAGCACGACCACCGGCCAGCCGAAGAAGCTGGCCTGCTCGGTGGTGTTCGGCGCGAGTCCCTGGGCGCTGTCCGGCCCGCCGCCGATCGACTCCGTCGCGTAGGCCACGAACGAGCGCAGCCGCAGGGTGTAGACGTCCGGGTCGCCCGGGTGCCCGATCCGGTGCTGCGGCCCGGCGAACTGCATCCACAGCGGGTAGGCGGTGACCAGCAGCACCACGCCCCCGGCCACCGCCAGCGCGCCGAGCGCCCGCGGGGCCAGCCGGAGCGTCTCGCGGGGCCGCAGCGCCAGATACGCCACCGCGGCCATCAGCGCGCCGAGGGCGACCAGGAAGAGGATCTCGACGGAGATGAAGAACTGGGCCGTGACCAGCGCGCCCAGGATCAGGCCGTCCCGGAGCGGGGCGACCGACCGGGTCAGCCGGACGACCCGCCACACCAGGAACGGCACCAGCCACTGCGCGGTGATGTGCGGGTGTCCGTTGGAGTGGGTCACCATCGCCGGCGCGAAGCCGCAGAACAGGCCGCCGACGACGGCGGCGGCCCGGTTGCCGGTCAGGTGCCGGTCGAGCACCCAGTACCAGCCGAAGGCGGTGCCGGCCAGGTTCAGCGTGATCAGCACGAGGTAGGACAGCGGCGCGCCGCCGAGCAGGGTGACCGGCGTCAGCAGGACGCCCGGCAACTGCATCCCCACGTTCGACATCAGGTTCACGCCGTCCGGCGCGTTCTGCAGCGTGGTGAAGAACGGATTCTCCAGGTGGGTCACCGCGTGCGCGGCGTACGCCAGCATCCACTCGTTGAACCCCTGGTCGTCCGGGCGGCTGCCGAGCAGTCGCCCGTCGACGTCGAGCCACCCCCGCCCGGTGACCCAGAAGGCGCCCACCACGAACACCACGGCGACGACCAGGTCGACGAGGCGATGCCCCGGCCACCACCGGCGGTGCGGGGCGGCAGTGGCGCCCGGGTCCGTCGTGACCGCCGGGGGCGGCGGGGCGGGCGGGGCCGGCGGTACGCTCGGTGCGGCGGCGCTCCCGGCCACGGCTTCCGGCGGGGCGGCGGGCGGGCTGCTCGTGGGCTTGCCGGTGGGATGTGCCGTCGTCACACCGGCGAATCCTACGGGTCGGCCTGCGGCGGGCGTGGCGACACCGGCGGACGACGCGAAGGTGACGGCCGGGCGACATGTGGTTGACGCTTGCCCGCACCCGGTGCGGGAATTTGGCGGTCACGTCCGACTGAGGCAGAATTCGTCTCTGACTCAAGGGACAGCGCCTGCCGACGCGCTAGCTGCCTTTCACGAGATCACACGAGGAGTCATACAGGTGAAGGTCATCAGCGTCGTCGGGGCACGCCCTCAGCTGATCAAGCTCGCTCCCATCGCCGCCGCGTTCGCCGCCACCGAGCACGAGCACCGGATCGTGCACACCGGCCAGCACTACGACGCGGATCTCTCCGACGTGTTCTTCTCCGGTCTCGGCATTCCCGACCCGGACATCCACCTGGGCATCGGCTCCGGCTCGCACGGCGTGCAGACGGGCAAGGCCCTCGCCGCGCTGGACCCGGTCTTCGAGGCCGAGAAGCCGGACTGGGTGCTGGTCTACGGCGACACCAACTCGACCCTCGCCGGCGCGGTCTCCGCGGTGAAGCTGCACCTGCCGGTCGCCCACCTGGAGGCGGGCCTGCGCTCGTTCAACCGGATGATGCCGGAGGAGCACAACCGCATCCTCACCGACCACGCGGCCGACCTGCTGCTCGCGCCGTCCGACGAGGCGATGCGGCACCTGTCCGCCGAAGGGCTGGCCGCCCGGTCCGTCCTGGTCGGCGACGTGATGGTCGACGTGTGCCTCGGTGTCCGCGACGCCGTCCTCGCCGGCCGGCACCCCGCGCCGGCGCTGCCCGAGGGGATCCGCGCCGACGAGCCGTACCTCCTGGCCACGTTGCACCGGGCGGAGAACACCGACTCCCGGACGCGGCTGGCCACCCTGCTCGACGGCCTGGCCGACCTGCCCGTGCCGGTGGCGCTGCTGGCGCACCCGCGGCTGGTGGCCAAGGCCGAGGAGCACGGGCTGAAGCTGGGCCGGGGCGCGGTGCACGTCGGCCGCCCGCTGCCGTACGCCGGCATGGTCGCCGCGGTGCTCGCCTCGGCCGGTGTGGTGACCGACTCCGGCGGCCTGCAGAAGGAGGCGTACCTCCTCTCCCGGCCGTGCACCACGCTCCGGCCGGAGACCGAGTGGATCGAGACCCTGGCGGACGGCTGGAACCGCCTGGTGCCGGACCCGTCGGCCCACTCCCGCGCCGAGTGGATCGACATCGCCACCCGACCGGCGCCTACCGCCGCCCAGGGCACGCCGTACGGCGACGGCCGGGCGGCCCAGCGGGTCGTCGAGACCCTCGCCGCGAAGTGACAGTGCCCGCCGACCGAGAGACCCGGGGTGTTCGCCCGACCATGACGCCATCCCTCGACCCGTCGAACGCCACCGCGAACGGGCGGCCCGCCGCTGGCCGCGGTCGTCGCCCCCACCTCATCTACCTGGCCATCGGGTTCCCGCCAGCGGCCAAGAGCTGCGCCTACCGGATGCGGGAGACGGCCAACCAGTTCCGCCGCATCGGCTGGGACGTCACCGTGGTGACGATCACCGCCGCCTCCTGGGAGCGGGACTCGGGCCTCGACTGCAGCCTCCTCGACCAGGTCGATCCCGAGATCAAGGTGGTCGAGCTGCCGCTGGCCCGGGAAGACCTCGAGACGGACATCCGCCAGTTCAGCGAGGAACGCGCGCTGCGCCCGGCCAAGTGGCTGACCAACCTGCGCAAGCGGGAGAAGCGGATCTTCCCGGAGCCGGTGTTCGGCAGCTGGCGGGGCGCGCTGGAGCGGGCGGTCCTCGACGTGCACCGCCAGCACCCGGCCGACCTGCTGCTGGCCAGCTGCGTGCCGTACGTGAACCTGGCCGCGGCCTGGAAGCTGTGGGAGCTGCATGGCGTGCCCTACGCGGTGGACTTCCGCGACGGCTGGTCGATCGACGTGGTCAACGGCGGTCAGGCCTTCACGCCCGACTCCGAGGCGGGGCTCTGGGAGCGGCGGATCCTGGACCACTGCCAGTCGCTCTGGGTGGTCAACGACCCGATCGCCGACCACTACCGGGCGCGTTACCCGCACGTGGCGGACCGGGTGCACGTGGTCCGCAACGGCTACGACCGGGACAGCGTGCCGGCGATCCGTCCGCGCCGGCCCGACCCGGAGGCCGGCCTGACCTTCGGCTACCTGGGCACGGTCAACTACACCACCCACCAGCTCGGGGTGGTGCTCGACGCCTGGCGCGAGGCACGCAAGCAGGAGCCGCTGCTGCGCAACGCCCGCTTCGAGATCCGCGGGCACATCGGCGCCGGCGCGAACCGGGAGGCGAACGGGCTGACCGAGCTGATCCGCGAGGCGGCGGCCGACGGCGTCTCGTTCGGCGGCCCGGTGCGCAAGGCGGAGGTCGCCGAGACGTACGGCGGCTGGGATGCCCTCGTGCTGATCCTCATCGGCGGCCGGTACGTCACCTCCGGCAAGGTGTACGAGTACATGGCGACCGGCCTGCCGATCGTCTCGGTGCACGAGGTCGACCACGACGCGTCCCGGGTGCTCGACGGGCACCCACTGTGGACGGGCGCGTGCGGGCTGGACGAGCTGCGCCTGGTGGAGAGCTTCCGCGCCGCCGCCCGAATGGTGGTGGAGGCCACCGACGAGCAGCGGGCCGGGGTGCGGCACCACGCCGACCCGTTCACCCGGGAGATCCTGATGCGCAACGCGGTCGCGCAGCTGGCGGCGCACGCCCTGGCGGAACCGCACGACCTGCCGGTCAACGGCGCGGTGGTGCACCCGTCGGAGGCAGACTCGACGATGGAGCAGAACGAACGATCCGGTGGGGTGCGCGCATGAGCGACGTGTTGCTGGTGACGGGGGTGGCCCCGCAGGCGGGAATTCTCAGCACGGCGGTGCGGCGGCTGCGCGAGGCCGGCGCGACCGTCCACCTGGTCGGCGCGCTGAAGCCGGACGAGATGGCGGAGGACCTGCACCTCGACGGGGTGTGCGCGCTGCCGGCGGACATCGCGAAGGACTCGCCGACGCGCACCCTGGCCCGGCAGGTGCCCGGGGAACGGGTGTGGAGCCGGATCCGGCGGGAGCCGTGGGCCCGGGAACGCGCCCGCACCGCGGACGTCCTGGTCGCCCTCGACGCCCACGCGGTCTACACGGTGTGGCGGTTCGCCCAGCGCAACCGCTCCGCCGACGCCCGCTACGGCATCCAGGCCGCGGTGCAGGCGCTGGCCGAACGTAAGGGCCGCCACGGCACCGGCCCGCTCCAGCGGCTGGCCAACGGCATCCCCTCCACCACGCTGGTGCGCCAGAGCGTCAACCGCCTGATCAGCGGTGCCCCGCGGGCCGCAGTGAACGCGGTCACCGCCCGGCCGATCATGCGCAGCAAGGCCGGCACCCAGCTCTGGCTGAGCGCGTTGAAGGCGCCGAAGGTGCCCGACTCGATGCGCACCAAGGTCGCCCGGCAGGTCGCGAAGGGTATGGCCTGGGCGGACCGGCCCGACGGTGAGGCCATGGTCCTCACCGCCACGGCGAGCAAGCTGCGCACACCCGCGGCGCGGGCTCGGATGCTCGGCGAGGCGGCCAGCCGCGAACTCAAGGCCGGCATGCCGCCGCGCGATCTGAACGGCGCGGTCGAGGCGCTGCTCAAGGTGGCCGACCAGCGACACCGGGCGGACGAGAACACCGCCGCCGCCGATCTGCTCAACCGCGCCATGACGCTCGCCTTCGACCGGGTGCTGCACATCGACCAGCTCACCTCGCCCCTGGCCGAGGACCCGGAGGGCTTCATCACGCCGTTCCGCCGTTCGCTGGCCGCGACCACCGTGGCGAGCCCGCGCGGCCGGCTCCAGCCGGCGGCGCCGCCGCCGACCGACCGGCCGCTGCGGCTGCTGATCGCCACCAGCGCCAACGACAACTTCCTGAAACTGATCCGGTCCTACTACGACGCCCACCCGGGGGTCGAGGTCCGCTTCGTCGACCTGGCGGCGAACGCCGCACTCAAGAGCGTGACCTGGGCGTCGAAGCCGATGCTGGAGCACCGCCTGTCGGCCGACTCCACGGCCTACGGCGACAAGGCGGAGGAGCGGCTGCGCCCCTACCTCGACTGGGCGGACACGGTCTTCGTGGACTGGTGCGTGGCGCCGGCCGCGTTGTTCACCATGGTCGACCCGGGCACCACCCGGATCATCGTCCGGCTGCACAGCTACGAGGCGTTGTCGCGCTGGCCGTACATGGTGGACTTCTCCCGGATCGACGACCTGGTCTTCGTGGCCGACCACATCCGGGATCTCACCACCACCCTGGTGCCCTACCTCAAGGGACCGGACGGGCCGCGCATGCACGTGCTGGACAACGCGATGGACCTGCGCGGGTTCCAGATCGACAAGCCGTCGGAGGCCCGTTTCCAGCTCGGCATGGTGGGCATCAGCCAGGTCGCCAAGGATCCGCGCTGGGCGATCGAGGTGCTGCGGCTGCTGCGCAAGCGCGACGAGCGGTACCGGCTGCTGCTGGTGGGCGGCGACATGAACCCCAACGTGAGCGTGGCCAGCCGGGAATACCTGGAGGCGTTCAACCGCGACGTGGCGGAGTTCGAGGCGGACGGCGCGGTGCGTCGGCTCGGGCCCACCAGCGAGGTGCCGAAGATGCTCAGCGACATCGGCGTCATCATCAGCTCGTCGGTGCGCGAGGGCTGCCACTGCGGTCTGATGGAGGGGGCGGCCAGCGGCGCCGTCCCGGTGGTGCGGGACTGGCCGTTCTTCGCCGGGCGGCCGAACAGCGCCCGCACGCTCTACCCGAACGGCTGGGTCATCGGCAGTCCGGAGGAGGCGGTGGAGCGGATCCTGGAGACCACCGCGACCGAGGAGTCGTGGCGCGCCGCCGGCCGCGACGCGTCGGAGTACGCGCTGCGCGAGTGGGACTGGTCGGTGGTGCAGCACCACTTCGACCGGCTGCTGCTCGGTTCCTGACCGCGCGACGGCGAAGGGCCCCACCGGTGACCGGTGGGGCCCTTCGTCCTTCCGTCCGGCTCAGCGCGGGGCGGGCACCCGGGCCGGAGGTGCCGCACCGGCGGCGTCGTCCGCCGGGCCGAGCAGTTCGTCGCGCAGCTCGGCCCACTGGAGCGAGTGCCGGATCCCCTCGGTGAGCGAGAGCGTCGGCGTCCAGCCGAGATGCCGCTTGGCCCGGTCGCTGCGGGTGTAGGTGCCGGCCGAGTCACCCGGCCGGCGGGGCGCCACGACGGTGGGGATGGGCCGGCCGAGCACCGTGTTGAACGCGTCCAGCAGCTCCCGCACCGTCGTGCCGTCGCCGGTGCCGAGGTTGAACACCTCGTAGCGGCGGTCGCCGGCGAGCACCGTGTCGAACCGGCGCAGCGCCTCGACGTGGGCCTGCGCGAGGTCCCACACGTGCACGTAGTCGCGGATGCCGGAGCCGTCGCGGGTCGGCCAGTCGGTACCGGTGACCTGGAACGTCGTGCCGGTGCGGGCCGACTCGATCATCTTGCCGAGCACGTGCGACGGACGCGGCAGTTGCAGGCCGGTGCGCATCTTCGGGTCGGCGCCGACCGGGTTGAAGTAGCGCAGCGAGATCACCCGCAGGGGGTACGCGCGGGCGCTGTCCGCCAGCACCCGCTCGACCATCGCCTTGCTCTCCCCGTACGGGCTGGTGCCGGCGACCGGGGAGGTCTCGTCGACCGCGAAGTCCTCCCCCGGTTGGTAGATCGCCGCGGAGGAGCTGAACAGGAACCGGCCGCATCCGTTGGCCACCAGCGCGTCGACGAACTCGACGGTCTTGCCGACGTTCTCCCGGTAGTAGCGCAGCGGGTGCGCGACCGAGTCCGGGACGACGATGAGGGCGGCGCAGTGCACCGCCGCCTCGATGTCGGGGTGCTCGGCGAAGATCCGGTCGACGAGCGCCGAGTCGGCGATGTCGCCGTGGTAGAAGATGCGGTCCGCGACGAACTCGGCCCGCCCGGTGCTGAGGTTGTCCAGGATCACCGGGGTGATGCCGGCGTCCAGGCAGGCCGAGGCGATGGTGCTGCCGATGAAGCCGGCGCCACCGGCGATCAGAACCTTCACGGTCAGCTCCGCGCCGGCGGGATGGCCACCGTGACGCGCTCGGTCGCGGAACGCAGCACCGCGCCGGCCACGTCGACGGTCCGCAGGCCCTGCCGGAGGGTGACGATGTCGCTGTCCTTGCCCTCGACCGCGTCCCGGAACCGCTCGTGCTCCACCAGCAGCGGCTCCCGCTTGGGGATGGCGTAGCGGACCATGTCGCCCTCGGCGACGCCCCGGAACGCGCGCAGCGCCTCCCACTCGGTGTCGATGGCGGCGTTGGCGTAGAACGTGAGGTCGGCGGTGAGCGTGTCGGCGACGAAGCAGCCCTTGTCGCCGGTGACCACAGTGGACCGCTCCTTGAGCGGGCTGAGCCAGTTGACCAGGTGGTTGACCATCGTGCCGTCGCTGAGCTGGCCGACCACCGCCACCATGTCCTCGTGCAGCCGGCCGCTGCGCGACACGGTGTGCGCCGACACGGACGTGTATTCCCGGCCGGTGACCCAGGCGGTCAGGTCGATGTCGTGGGTGGCCAGGTCCATCACCACGCCGACGTCGGCGATCCGGTGTGGGAACGGGCCCTGACGCCGGGTGACGACCTGGAACACCTCGCCCAGCTCGCCGGCCTCCAGCCGGGTCCGCAGGCTCTGCAACGCCGGGTTGTAGCGCTCGATGTGCCCCACCCCGGCCACCAGGCCGGCGGCCTCGAACGCCTCGACCAGCTTCGTGGCGGCCTCGACGGACTGGGCCAGCGGCTTCTCGATCAGCGCGCAGACGCCGTTGGCGGCCAACTCCAGGCCGACCGGCTCGTGCAGCGCGGTCGGGCAGGCGATCACCGCGTAGTCGACGCCCAGGGCGATGAGGTCGCTCACCTCGGCGACCACCGGCGCGCGCAGCGCGCCCGTGGTGTCGCCGGCCGGGTCGACCACGCCGACCAGCTCGACGCCGTCCAGGTTGGACAGCACCCGGGCGTGGTTGCGGCCCATGGCGCCGAGGCCGATCAGGCCGGCCCGCAGCTTGCGTCCCTCGCTCATCGGGCGCCCCCGGCCAGGTTCGCGCCCTCGGCGATCCGCTCCAGCTCGGGCTGGGTGAGCGACGGGTGCACCGGCAGCGAGAGCACCTCGGCGGCGGCCCGCTCGGTCTCCGGCAGGTGCCACGGGCCCGGCGTGCCGTCCTGGGTCAGGTAGGGCTTCAGCCGGTGGATCGGGGTCGGGTAGTAGACCGCGTTGCCGATGCCCAGCTCGGTGAGGCGGGCCTGGGCGGCGTCGCGGTTGCCCCGTACCCGCACCGTGTACTGGTGGTAGACGTGCTTCGCGCCGTCGGCGACCGGCGGAGTGACCATGCCGGTGATCGCGGAGTCGAGGAACTTGGCGTTGGCGCGGCGCTGCTCGGTCCAGTCGGCGAGCTGGGTGAGCTGCACCCGGCCGATGGCGGCGGCGACGTCGGTCATCCGCATGTTGGCGCCGACGATCTCGTTGGCGTACCGCTGCTCCATGCCCTGGTTGCGCAGCAGCCGCAGGGTGCGGGCCAGCTCGGCGTCGGCGGTGGTGATCATGCCGCCCTCGAGCGAGTGCATGTTCTTGGTGGGATAGAAGCTGAAGCAGCCGGCGGTGCCGAACGCGCCGACCGGGGTGCCGTTCAGCTCGGCGCCGTGGGCCTGCGCGGCGTCCTCGACGACAGCCAGGCCGTGCCGCTGCGCGATCTCCATGATCCGGTCCATCGCGGCGGGGTGGCCGTAGAGGTGCACCGGCATGATGCCCACGGTCTTCGGCGTGATCGCGGCGGCGACCGCCTCCGGGTCGACGCAGAAGCTGCCCGGCTCGATGTCCACGAAGACCGGCTCGGCGCCGACCAGCCGGACCGCGTTGCCGCTGGCCGCGAACGAGAACGAGGGGACGATGACCTCGTCGCCCGGGCCGAACCCGAGCGCCATCAGGGTGAGCTGGAGCGCCGAGGTGCCGGAGTTGACGGCGACGCAGTGCCGCCCGGCGACCAGGTCACCGAACTCCTCCTCGAATGCCGCGACCTCGGGGCCCTGCACGACCCGGCCGCTCCGCAGCACCCGGACAGCCGCCTCGATCTCGGCCTCGCCGATGATCGGTCGTGCTGGGGGAATGAACTCTGGATGCGGCCCGACCATGGGGCTTCCTCCTGTCGACGTGACTGTGGGGGATGTTCCGGGGGGATGGTAACGGTTTGGGGGACAAGCGCTGAGTTCGCGCTCAGTGTCCGGCCGGATGTTGCACGCTGTTCATGATCGACGGGTGGGCGCCGGCGACTTCGTCGTGCTTCACACTTCCACCTCGTCGCGGGCGGGCTCCACGCATGCTACCCGCAGCGCCGCGACGATCGCGGCGGCCATGCGCGGCACCTCCGCGGTCTTCAGCGGCGCCCGGGAGATGGCCATCCGCCAGTAGATCGGCCCGACGATCAGGTCCACCGCGGCGCGCCGGTCGGTGTCCGGCGACAGTTCACCGCGCTCGACCGCCCGGCCGATCAGGATCCGGCCCACGGCCTGCTGGTAGTCGTCCAGCGCGGCCTGGAGCTTCTCCCCGATCTGCGGGTTGCGGGCCGCCTCGGCGAGCAGGTCCGGGATGATCTGCGCGGCCAGCCGGTGACGTAGCGCACGTGCCATCACGTGCAGCAGGATCTCCAGGTCGCCGAGCAGGCTGCCGGTGTCCAGCAGGGGCAGGTTACGCCCGGCCACCGCCGAGACCATGTCCAGCACCAGGTCGAGCTTGGAGCGCCAGCGGCGGTAGATGGCGGTCTTGCTCACCCCGGCCCGCCGGGCCACCGCCTCGATCGACAGGCGTCCGTAGCCGACCTCGGCCAGCTCCTGCATCACGGCGGCGCGGATGGCGGTGGTGATTTCTCCACGCAGCACCGCCGCACCGGCGGGTGCACGCCTCTTCTCGGTGGTCACGTGGAACAATGTAGCGCAACGACGGTACGGTTGCGTCCCGACGTTCGGTGGACTACCTTCCATCCAGCAGCGAGGCGGTTCCTCCCCGCCCGGCCACGCTGGATGTCTTCACCGCACTGCTCCCCATCGGCACGAAAGATCGGAGCGCCTGATCATGGCCAACACCGCGGTGGCCGACCCCGAATCCGGACTGACCCGGGCCCAACTGGCCCAGCGGTACGGGCTTCGGGTCGCCGGCGAGCGCCCGCCACTGGCCGAGTACGCCCGCCGGTTGTGGGCGTACCGGCACTTCATGACCGCGTACTCGCGGGCGAAGGTCGCCTCCTCGCTGAGCAACACCCAACTCGGCCAGCTCTGGCAGGTGCTGACGCCGCTGACCAACGCGGCGGTCTACTACCTGATCTTCGGCGTGATCCTGTCCCAGCACCGCGACGTGTCGAACTTCATCGCGTACCTCTGCACCGGCGTGTTCATCTTCATGTTCACCCAGACCGCCGCGTCGAACGGCACCAGCGCGATCACCAGCAACCTGGGCCTGATCCGAGCGCTCCAGTTCCCCCGGGCCGCGCTGCCGATCACGGTCACCCTGGTCCAGCTCCAGCAGTTGCTCATGTCCATGGTCGTGCTGGCCGCCATCGTGCTGCTGACCGGCGAGCCGCTCACCTTCCGGTGGCTGTTCATCGTGCCGACGCTGGTGCTCCAGACCATCTTCAACATCGGGTTGTCGATGGTGATGGCCCGGCTCGGCTCGAAGGTCACCGACCTGCGGCAGATCATGCCGTTCGTGATGCGGACCTGGCTGTACGCCTCCGGCGTCCTCTACCCGGTCAGGTTGTTCCGGCAGCACCTGCCCGACTGGGCGGCGAACCTACTCGAGTGCAACCCCCCGCTGGTCTTCATCGAGCTGGCCCGGCACGCCCTGCTCGACTCGCACCAGCAGAACCTGGTCTCCTCCCCCACGAAGCTCTGGGTGCTCGGGGCGGGTTGGGCAGTGGTGATGGGGATCGGTGGCTTCGTCTACTTCTGGCGCGGTGAGAAGGAGTACGGCCGTGGCTGAGCAGACCCTGCCGGTGAACGCCGGCCCCGTGACCGACTCGGGCCGCATCCCCACCGTGGTGGTGGACGACGTGCACGTGATCTACCGGATCCACAAGGGCGCGACCGGCGGCACCTCCCCGGTCTCCGCGCTCAAGCGGATCGCCTCCCGGACCAAGGCGCCGAACATCCGCGAGGTGCACGCCGTCAAGGGCGTGAGCTTCACCGCCTACCAGGGCGAGGCGATCGGCTTGATCGGCAGCAACGGCTCCGGCAAGTCGACCCTGCTGCGGGCCATCGCCGGGCTGCTCCCGCCGGCCCGCGGCGCGGTCTACACCCAGGGCCAGCCGTCGCTGCTCGGCGTGAACGCCGCGCTGCTCAACGACCTCTCCGGCGAGCGCAACGTGGTGCTCGGCTGCCTGGCCATGGGCATGTCCCCGGAGGAGGTCAAGCGACTCGCCCCGGAGATCATCGAGTTCTCCGGGATCAACGAGCGCGGCGACTTCGCCTCCCTGCCGATGCGCACCTACTCGTCCGGCATGGGCGCCCGGCTGCGCTTCGCCATCGCCGCCGCGAAGAAGCACGACGTGCTGCTGATCGACGAGGCGCTGGCCACCGGCGACCGCAAGTTCCGGGCCCGCAGCGAGGAGCGGGTCCGCGAGCTGCGCGCCAGCGCCGGCACGGTCTTCCTGGTCAGCCACGGCATCGGCACGATCCGGGACACCTGCGAGCGGACCATCTGGCTGGAGAGCGGCGTGCTGAAGATGGACGGCCCGACCGCCGAGGTCTGCGACGCGTACGAGAACCAGAAGTAGCCCGCCGGAGCGCACCGCCCGGGCTCCCGCCCGAAGCGGTGCGCTCCGCCGTACGCGTTAAGGTTCACTGGTCCGTCGGTCAAAGTTCACCAACCGGTCACCCTTCCCCACAGTGAGGTACGGCAATGACGCAGGACCACCCCACCGCACCGGACGCCACGCCGGCGAACCCGGCACCCTGGCGCCCCTCGCGCACGGTGGCCGTGATCCTCGCCGGAGGGACCGGGACCCGCCTCGGCCTGGGCATCCCGAAGCAACTGCTGAAGATCGCCGGCAAGCCGATCATCGAGCACACGCTCGCCGTCTTCGAGGCCGCGCCGGAGATCGACGAGATCATCGTGTTGATGGCCACCGGCCACGTGCCCGACGCCGAGCGGATCGTCGCCGGCGCCGGCTTCCGCAAGGTCACCAAGGTGATCGAGGGCGGCGACACCCGCAACGACACCACCCGCATCGCACTCGACGCGGTAGGCGACGGCGACGTCAACATCCTCTTCCACGACGCGGTCCGCCCGCTGGTCAGCGCCCGGATCGTGCGCGAGTGCGTGAACGCGCTCTGGAGCTACTCGGCGGTCGACGTCGCCATCCCCTCGGCCGACACGATCATCCAGGTCGACGCGCACGACTGCATCACCGACATCCCGGTCCGGTCCCGCCTGCGCCGCGGCCAGACCCCGCAGGCGTTCCGCTCCGGCACCATCCGCGAGGCGTACCGGCGGGCCGAGGGCGACAGCGACTTCGCCGCCACCGACGACTGCGGCGTGGTGCTGCGCTACCTGCCCGGCACCCCGATCAAGGTGATCGACGGCTCGGACGAGAACATCAAGGTCACCCACCCGGTCGACGTGCACCTGGCCGACAAGCTCTTCCAGCTCGCCGCCGCCCAGGCGCCCCGGCTGACCAACCACGGCTACGCCGAGGAGCTGACCGGCCGGACCATCGTGGTGTTCGGCGGCAGCTACGGCATCGGGCACGACCTGACCGAGCTGGCCCGCCGCCACGGCGCCCAGGTCTTCCCGTTCAGCCGCTCCACCACCGGCACCCACGTCGAGCGCGCCGAGGACGTGGCCGCCGCGCTGAAGACGGCGTTCGAGGCGACCGGCCGGATCGACCACGTGGTGGTCACCGCCGGGATCCTGGAGAAGGGCGCGCTCGCCGAGATGGACGACGAGACGATGGACCGGCTCCTGCACGTCAACTTCGTCGGCCCGGTCACCATCGCCCGGCAGTCGCTGCCCTACCTGCAGCAGACCAAGGGCCAACTGCTGCTCTACACGTCCAGCTCCTACACCCGGGGCCGGGCCCGCTACGCGCTCTACTCGGCCACCAAGGCCGCGCTGGTCAACCTGACCCAGGCGCTCGCCGACGAGTGGGCGGAGTTCGGCGTACGGGTCAACTGCGTCAACCCGGAACGCACCGCCACCCCGATGCGCACCAAGGCGTTCGGCGAGGAGCCGGCGCACACCCTGCTCGCCTCCGAGGCGGTCGCCCAGGCATCCCTGGACGTCCTCCTCAGCGAGCTGACCGGCCAGGTGGTCGACGTCCGTCGCGCGCCCGGGGAACCGGTGGCCGCGGTGCCCGCCCAACCCGGCGCGCCCCGCGCCGACGTCGGCGTCGGCGCCTGACGGACGGGACGACTCGGATGCGTGGTGACCTGGTCCGGAAGCTGACCGCCCGGGCGCTGGCGAGCGGGCTGGCGGTGTTGGCGTTCCTCGTCGTGGCGCTCACCGGCGGCACCGGTGTCGGGCTCGCCGTGGCGGTCGCCGCGCTGGCCGCCACCGCCTGGGAACGCCGGGTCCGGCCCACCGCCGACGGGCTCGTCGAGACGGTGCTGGTGGCCGCCGGCATCCTGGTCGGCTACGCCCGCCGGGCCGACGACGGCTTCGATCCGGCGCTGGCCGCTACCGCGCTGATGCTGCTCGGCCTGGTCCTGCTGGTCGGCCCGCTGCGCCAGGCCGGCGCGCTGGAGATCCGGGCCGCCAATCTGCCGGTCCGCCCCTGGGCTCCGCCGGTCGCGGCCCGGCTCGGCGACGCCCTGCTGCTGCTGCTCGTCCTGGTGGCGCTCGCCGCCGCACTGGCCCTGCCGGCCTGGCTGCCGCTGGCCGTCACGCTGCTGTTCGGCGCCGGCTGCGCCGCGGTCGCGCTCGACCTCGCCCGGCGCCGGTTCCGACCGCCGGCCGGGGGCGGCCCGATCGGCCGGGCGCTGCGCCGGCACCAGCCGGAGTTCGTGCTGCACTTCTCCGCCCCGCCGGGCTCGGAATACCAGGTCACCATGTGGCTGCCCTACCTGGAGCGGATCGGTCGCCCGTTCGTGGTGGTGCTGCGGGAGCCGGAGTTCCTCGCCACCGTGGCCGCCGCGACCCGCGCCCCGGTGGTGCTCTGCCCGACGCTGAAGGCCCTGGACGAGGCGCTGGTGCCCAGCCTGCGGGCGGCGTTCTACGTCAACCACGGCGCGAAGAACGCCCACGTGATCCGGTTCCACCAGCTCACCCACGTGCAGTTGCACCACGGTGACAGCGACAAGGCCCCCAGCGCCAACCCGGTCTCGGCCATCTTCGACAAGATCTTCGTGGCCGGACCGGCGGCGATCGACAGGTACGCGCGCGCCGGCGTGGAGATTCCCGCCGAGAAGTTCGTCGTGGTCGGCCGCCCCCAGGTCGAGGCCATCGAGGTACGCCGGGAGCCGGCGCCCGC
Source organism: Micromonospora sp. NPDC050980 (assembly GCF_040653835.1). NCBI lineage: Bacteria > Bacillati > Actinomycetota > Actinomycetes > Micromonosporales > Micromonosporaceae > Micromonospora > Micromonospora sp. NPDC050980. The sequence goes on from NZ_JBFAGS010000016.1 coordinate 138,766, forward strand.
CTCGGCGCACCCGACCGTCCTCTACACGCCGACCTGGACCGGGCACCACGCCGACGCCAACTACTGCTCGCTGCCGGTGGCGGAGACGCTGATCCGCCGGCTGATCGACCGCGGCGCGGCGGTCATTCTGCGGGCCCACCCGTACACCGACCGGAACCCGGCGTCGGCCCGGCAACTCGCCCGGCTCACCGAACTGCTCGCCGCCGATCGCGCGAAGACCGGACGACCGCACCTGTGGGGCGCGGCGGCGGCCCGGGACCTGACGCTCACCGAGTGCGTCAACCGCGCCGACGCGCTGGTCTCCGACGTCTCCGGCGTCATCTCCGACTGGCTCTACTCCGGCAAGCCGTACGCGGTCACCGACACTGGCGCGGACGGCGAGCACTTCGTCGCCCGGTTCCCGCTCGCGTCCTGCGGCTACGTGCTGCGCCGGGACATGTCGAACGTGGACGACGTGCTCACCGCGCTGCTCGACACCGACCCCAAGGCCGCGGAGCGCTGGGCGGCCCGGAGCCGCTACCTGGGCGACTTCCCGGCCGACCGCTACGCCGAGGCGTTCCTCGACGCAGCCCGCCGCGAGCTGGAACCGGACTTCGCCGTCCCGGCGCCGCGCGCGGCCGTCTGACCCCTCAGAGGTACGCGTCGAGCAACGCGAGCACCGCGGCCGGGTCCTCGAGGTGCGCGTTGTGGCCCAACCCCGGCAGCGTGGCCACCGCGACGCCCAACTCTTTGAGCTGGGCGTCGGTCACCATCGGGTCCAGCTCACCGCGGGCCAGCAGCACCGGCACGTCGACGGCGGCCAGCAGCGCGGGCAGCGGCGGCTCCCCCACCGCGAACGCGGCCGGGTCCATGGCCAGCCGCCAGCGGCCGTCCCCCCGCTGCTCGCCGGTCGGGGCCGGATCGACGGCCAACCGCCAGCGGCCGTCCCCCGGCTGGTCGCCGGCGGGATGGCCGCCCGCCCGGCGCAGCCCCGCGTCGACCACCGGATGGTCGGGGGCGAACAGCCCGGCGAGGCCGGCGACCCGCAGGTAGCGGCGGGCCGCCTCGTCGCGGGTCGGGAACCAGGTCACCGGGCGGGCCGCCAACTCGTCCGCCTTCGCCAACTCGGCCGGCGACCAGGCCACCTTGATGCCGAGCCCGACCACGGCGTCGACCGGCAGCCCCCGCTGCCGGGCGGCCAGCGCCAACGCCACCACGCCGCCGAGGGAGTGCCCGAGCAGCACGAGCCGGTCGTTCGGGCCGAGCCGGACCGGCCCGAGACCGTCCGCCGCGCGCTGCGTCAGGGCCGCGGAGGAGTACTCGGGCAGCGGCGGCGACCAACCGTGGCCGGCCAGGTCCGGGGCGAGCCAGCGACCGGGCCAGCGGCGCTCCAGCAGCGGCGCCCACGGCAGCCACACCTCACCGGTGGCACCCATGCCGTGCAGCAGCACCAGGTGACGGGTCACCGTCGTTTCCCCCATACGGCGCAGTCTGCCACCGGACGGACACCATGCGCGAGACCGAACCCCGTGCCGATCCTCGGCGACTGAACCGGCATGAGCGGTTCCCCCCACCCCCGCCGTTTCCCGGAGCACTGAGACAGCCGTGGCGTTCCACTCACCAGCCCGCTCGCTGCCGGGTGGAACGTGGTGGTTGTCTGCGAGCACTTGAGAGGTGCATGGCGTTCCAC